>DESI01000078.1 GCA_002361235.1 Porphyromonadaceae bacterium UBA3318
GCCTATTTTGACACAGCCTCTTTTCTGAGGCATGCTTGTTATATGTGAAGTTAGAAGATAGATTTTGTTCATTAAGTTAGAAGAAAGCCACTCGTGAGAGCGGCTTTTTTTGTATTCATGCCGTATGTCGAGCGACTTGTGGTGATAAGCAAGACAAAAGTCGGAGACAAACACCGCTGATTGGCGTTTATATCCGACTTGTACGTTTTAGGGAGTGTAATCTTAAGAGTATCAGAAAGTATAGGCCACACCTAAGGACATGGTCATGACTTTGCTGTCGACCTTGTCTTTAAGGAACGGATACTGCATGCGATAGAAGTAGGAGAAGTGGTTTCCCGTCTCGACGGCCACCTCACCCATGATTCCGAGGTTGAAATATGTGCCGAAACCACCGTCATAATTGGTCAGGTCGTGGGTGTGATATATATAGGCCGAAGCATAGAATGTCTCGCTTATATATGGACCGGCACCTACGCGAAATCGCACCTTGTTGCTGATAGGTGCCCGCATGTTCATCAGCACAGGAATGGTGATGTTCCAGGAATGTACCTCATTGGCCCTCCTGAAGGGGAGGTTTACCTCAGGCATGTCTTTATAGCAGGAGCTGTGAATGGCAGCGCCATTGTCAACATATTGGATATCCACGCCGGGAGTGAGACTCCAGTTCTTGTTGAATCGGATGTCGTAATTGGCTCCTATCATTGCACCGACACCCCAACCGAAATGAGCGTCACGGAACAATAACTCATCCGTGACGGGGTTCCACATCACTGCATCAGAGCAGAAGTGCGACAGGTTGACTCCGGCATGTACGCTCCAACGGTTCTTGACATTCCCATTTCTGTCGTTCTGAGCCATGGCAGGGCATGAAAACCCGGTTAGTCCCAGCATCAGAAGAGAGAGCAGATAAACAATTTTTTTTTGCATAATGGATGTTTTTAAGAAATTGTTAATAAAGCCATCGATATAGAATATCATATTTCCAAGTGGTATTTCAATATGCACCGCCTAATTGCCAGCTGAAATCCATATTATCGCTGAATCCTTGATATTTTATTATTGGTGTCCGGTAAAACTTTTGATGAGTTTTTGGCTATAAGTTTGCCGGACAGCCGATGTCGTAAACGTATATGAGTACTAAAATTACATGAAAATGGCTTGTATGCTCATTATATCGCATTTAAAATGGATTTCATTTACAGTTTTGTCCTATCCTATTGTAAAATGGGGGATTTTTTTACCGGACAGCCGTTATTATTAGGCTGAAAAGGGCTTGTCCACCATCAAAATCAATAAGAATAGAGCATTATAGCCGTTTACCGGACACCAATAGTTGTTAATAATTGTTTTGAGATTTATGTATTTAGCTTCTCCTTAAATATATGCATGCCTAAATTTAAAGGAGAAGTTATGAGTCGTTTATGTCAAAGCGACATAGAGAGGCGGACCGCCATAGATTTATTGCAGTTCAAATTGGGGCTCGAGGTTACCAATATAGATGTAATCGGGAGTAAACAGCTTAATTATTCCTTCTGCAGAATCATCCAAAATGTAGTCGACAAATTGCTCTACGTTGTCATAAATGACGATTGGAGCAGTGTCTGTACAATCCCACACCTCGTACGTTTCTATTTCCGAAGTGTCGAGTGGCTGGATGCCACTGTCCTTTTCGACATAGCACGTGAACATCACAGATGGTATTCTATGTTCGTGTAAGTCTTGATCCTTTTTATTTCTGGTTTTCTTTCTAAGAGTAATCGTTCGTTCCTGTTTTGCTGATGCATCAACAGGAAGTACCAATATAGTCAGAAGGAAAGTGCATAGAATGAGTAGAAATTTATTCATAGATTTTGTGATTGTTTTTCGGTTGCAAATTTAGACCGTGGGGAAGAATTAAACAAATTTTCGATGACTGAAAAATGACTGAAATTAATAACTGAAAAATACAGTTATTGTTAATCTTTGAAAATCAGGCGGATGTAGAAATTGACATTTATGAAATTGTATTCGGTGAAAAATGGATTTCATGTGTATGTCACTAATACCTTTAGTATTTGTTAGAAGATAGTATTTATTAGAAGAAGGTTATAATGCAATTGTACATGGATATCTCAGATATGGTAGATGAATTAGAGAAGCGGTATTACGATGTCTGTATAGATACAAGCCGCCTGCCTTCCATACGTCTCAATGTTTCTGATTGGGGAACTATATAATATTATATATTTGTTCGATGTGTGATGATTAGATCGAAGGAACGTCACTAATCAATAATATGATTAGCATCGAATACCAGCGATAACCGGCATCTGATAAAACTTGAATTTGATAAACTTGTTTAAAATAATTAATTTTGTGAATAGATATCCTAAAATTAGATTTAAATTGTAAATATTTTCATATTGAAGATCAGTTGACGGTATGAATAATGCAAGAAACATAATGAAACAGATTCGGCAAATAATATGCGTGACACAAGTAATAATATCGATTATAGCACTAATCGCATTATTTGCAGTGTCTATGAGCTGTGAACGTCAATCTGATTCGAGGCTTGTGGATATTGCAGGATTCGTATCAGATAATCCTAAACGAGCACTTGACTGTCTCGAAGCCATTGATAACAATAGCCTTTCAGAATTAGACAGGCATTATTATAATTTTCTTACAATAAAAGCTAATGATAAAATGTACATTAAACATGAGTCAGATAGTATGATTCTTGACCTTATTAATTATTATTCTACGCGAGAATCAGATCCATTATATCCTGAGGTGTTGTATTATGGGGGCCGTGTATATTCCGATCTTGGCGATTATCCAACAGCCTTACAGTATTTTCAGCAGGCTCTTGATCAAACAGATCGCGTATCAGGAACATCCGATATTAGAAGTCGATTATTCAGCCAGATCGGAGGTCTGCTGCGTAAGTTGAGGTTATATAAAGAGGCTATTCCATATTTGTCTGAGATGTTAAGACAAAAAGAAGAAGAGAATGATTCTGTGGGTATTGTATATGCGCAGCAGGGTATTGGTACTTTATATTATAATCTCGGCGTCTTGGAAGCTGCGGACTCGACCCAAAATCTCTATCTACAATATGCAGACTCAATTCTAGGCAGATCATTGGATTACGCGGAAAGCCTGCCTGAATCGTTTGAAATAGACTCCAAAATAATTCTTTCCGGTGTAAAACAAGAACAAGGAGATATAGAGAACGCCTTAAGATTGATTCGGCATATCCCTGAAAAATCGGATTCGATACAACGCAATACAGCACTCGCATACGCTTCAGACATTTATTGGGAAGCTTCAATCCTTGATACTGCGTATATGTATGCCCATGAACTAATAACGAGTCATAACCCATCAAATAAAAAGACGGGTTACAGTATTATTCTGTCTCCGGAATTCAGAAATATGCTGCATCCCGACACGCTGAACCGTTACTATGCGGAATATAAGGAGGTTCTTGAAGCTTATTTTGATGACAATCCTAATGAACAGGCTCTGATCCATGAAAGTATGTATAATTATCAGACACATGAGAGGAAAAGTATTAAGGTTCAGGAAGAAAAGAAGGTCTTGCTATGGGTTATAGTCGGTTTTGCCTTCCTGGTTGTCATCATGGCGTTTGTGATACTGTATATGAAGTATAAGAACCGGAATAATCTTGTCAAAATGCGGGAGAAGTTGGACAACCTGCAGATTTTGAAGCAAGAAATCAGTCAGGCCACAGCTCCAGACGGTACTTGCGAAGGAGGTCAGATTGTCTCTTTTCCTATGACCACCATGTCCGAACAGGCGTTGCGGCAACAATTGAAAGAAGAGTTGATGGCCCTATATAATCAAAACAATGATGTCGTGACTCCACAAGCGATTCTCGAATCGGAGGTGTACGCCCACCTGCAGCAATTATTAAAAGAAAAGAAACCTATGGGCGATGCATTGTGGGACAAACTGGAGGAAACTGTTGTGGCGGCATCTCCTCGGTTTATATCGAGTCTTAAGTTGCTGACGTGCGATAAACTGACTACGCGCGAGCGGCATACGGCATTGCTCGTAAAGTGCGGTTTCCGACCGGTTGATTTAACAATTCTATTGGCCCTTACCAACGGAGCCATCATTTCGAGAAGGCAGAAGCTGGCTGACAAAGTGTTTGAACAGAAAGTAAATGTCAAGGTGATAGACGGCATCGTTCGCCTTCTGTGAATACTATCGTTTTTTGATGAACAGCACCAGTGAATTACTTGTTAGTAAATAAGAAACCTAAATACAGACAATATTATGAATGACAGATTGGATACCGTAGAGAGAAGGGACCTTCCCGACAGCGTCTACGGACTTCCCGAACGCCGCGAATACCCGATGCCCGACGCAGCGCACGTGCGTGCCGCCGAGGCATATTTCCGCTATTGTCCCGAGGACCTGAAACCGAAGCTGGCCCGCGCCATCCTGAAGTTCGCCCGGGAATACGGCGTAGACGTAGAATCCCCCACAGTCCTGGCCGCCGCCGACGAATAGTGGCGCGGGCTCGGAGAACCTGCGCCACTATTCGTCAGTATGTCATTTCGCGGTGCTCGTACCAGGCGGGAGTGTTGTTGAGGTACCGGAGTTTCTGATAGTCGGTGAGCCGGTCATAGTTCTGCGCTTCGGCTATGCGTTCTATCCAGTTGCCGTGGTCGTCCCATTTATACTTGTAATAGCGCGTCACGATTTCCACCGTCGGCTCCGCATCGCCGGCAAACCATTTGGTGTATGTCTCCGTGGCCGGTTCCAGAATGTCGTAATAGGTGTATACACGCTGTTCCTCTATGCGGCCCTGCTTGTCGAATACCTGTATCATCGCCATCAGCCCGTTGTCGTCGTACGTGTACTCCTCGTCGATCATGCCGAATTCGGCCCGTATCAGACGCCCTTGCTCGTCACGGTGCAGCGCCCGGGCATACTCCAGCTTCTCGGTGCCGTCAGGATTGAATTCCTTGTCCACGCCTCCGTCCACCATCTTTCTGACCGGCGCTTTCAGCCAATGACGCCGCAGGTCAGGCGCCACTTGTGCCGGTTTCGGTGCGGGCGCGGGTGCGGGCGCCTCCTCGACAGTAAACGTCACCGGGTCGGCCTTCAGAGTCTTGCCATGGAAATCGAAGGTGACGCCTTCGACGGTGAACTCACCGCCACGTTCCGGTGTGACGGGATAGACAAACATGCGCCAATATGATGTGAGGGTATGCTTGCCCTGATTGTTTTTGATTTCGTCGACGCTGGTTTTCAGAAGCGGTCGGCCTGTGAACTGAAGGCCATCTACAGCCGGAAACGCCGGAGCCTCGGCATAGTCGGTCGCTTCCTTAAAGTTCTTGACGCCGCTCACATCCTGACTGAACATGACGGTGATTTTGCCAGATACGCCCTGTTTCATACCCTTCTGCGGCACCACCCTCAGCGACGCCTCGATGCCATATTCAACCGTCACGCGTGCCGCCTGCGCAACACCGGCCACACCTGACCACCCCTCCGCCAATATCATCATCGCGACCACAACCACCGCACCCATTATCTTCTTCATCCACATCTGCAATTACATTTCTCCGCAAAGTTAGCAAAAAATCCGGGACTTCCTCTAAAGATAGAATATTGAAGTGATTGCAAAATCTTTCATATTCCATTTCTCGGTTGGCGCCTGAATAAGAAGTTGTTTAAACTAATTTTTATGGTATGCCAATGAACAAGCTCTAAAGCATAGCTGCTATATTGCGAATCTTTGCCAGCCGAGCCATAAATGGTTCGTTGGCCTTGGCTACCTGCATATTGTAGGAGGCCTGCAGGTTGAGCCATAGACCGGCATCTATACCAAGCGCAGCCTCGAGGATCAGAGCCATTTCGGTATTTATACCACGTTTGCCTTTGATAATCTCATTAAGCAACGACGGACTGACATCGATTTGTTTAGCAAACTTTGCTTGGGTAATACCTCTGCATTCCAGCTCATCGTTCAGCAGTTCGCCCGGATGCGTAGGTTCAAATGGCGTGAGATTATTAGCAATCATAGCCGGATCAATTCCTGGTATCGTTATCATATCAATCGTAATGGTTTGAGAGTTCAACAATGTTACAGATAGTAAGTATTTGTTCTTCAATAGTCTCTTTTATTGTGAATTCGATGCGGTAATCAAGATTCGCACGAATTGAGAACAGGCCTTGTTTATCTCCATGCAAAGACTCAAAATGAAGTGAATTAATAGAAAACAGCTCCTCTTTTCTTGAGGCCCATTTTAAATAATCGATTCCCCGCTTGTATCCTTTTGTCACATTGGGTTGGTAGCGGTGCTTTTTGTCTTTGCAAGAACCGTTTTCATATAGCTCCCGGAGGTAATCTTTTTCAAATATTACTATCATATAATGTCATTATGTCGCAAAGTTACAAAAAGTTTTGATAATTCACAAAAATGTGAATTATGTTTGAATTCACCGAAAATGAAATGCAGAGATTTCAATAAAATATAGATTGTACTTCCCGGCATCGGACTTTCCTACATCGGGCTTTCCCACGGAAAATCACCTCATTTAACTTTCGCATATAGGAATTATAAGAATTGCAAGTCACAGAACTGACGGCAAAAGCAAGCTTTCAGCTTCACTGAACGTACAGATTTACACAGAACTTTATACCTTAAAACCTCCGTTCCATGCAAAGCTGACTGTAATATTTTTGCCATTGCCACGGAACTGAATGGCGCAAGCGCAGGAATTTACACAGATTGCTTCTGTGATACTTCTGTTGCCGTCAATGACGGCTCTGTGCCTTGGCCGAGTCTGCAATGAGTGACGAGTGATAAGTGATAACCTTTGTCACTCGTCACTATGACTTATGACCTAATTTGAAGTTCTGTGCCGTTCTTCCAGTTCAGTGCGGAGCCCGGCATCCGAATAGTTCTGTGACTTGCCTTTCTTTATATTCCTTCAGGCGAATATGCGAAACTTGAATCAACTTATACATTGCTATTTCAGAATTTATGGTTAAATTTGCATAGTTCGGAATCGGAGCCGAATAATTATTTCTCAATGAAATCTAAAAGTTGTGATATGCAAACATACGTTGACGCATATAATGGGGATGATTCAATACCGGTATTCGTGGCCTTTGCCATTGAACAGTATAAGAATCATAAAGGAATTTCGGGAGAAGAAGCTGCGAGAATATTAGATGAATACGGCATATTGGATCATCTTGCAGAATTTTATGATGTTCTGCATACCCAAAGTGCCCAGTGGCTTGTGGAAGAAATCGACGAAATGATAGCTAACCAAAAATCATGAAGCAGATCTTATATCACGGAGGAAGTCATATAATTCAAATCCCCGAAATCAGGGAGCCGGAGCGAACCCTTGATTTCGGTAAAGGGTTTTATGTAACTTCGTCTCAGAATCAGGCGGAAAGATGGGTAAAGGCTCATCTTAAACACAAATATACTATTGGTTATGTCAACTCCTATGAATTTGATCCGGAGGCAATTCCATCTGAATTAAATGTAAAGTTATTTAGGGAAGCAAATGATGAATGGGTCGATTTTGTTATGGCGAACAGGCTGACTCCAGGATTTACCCATGATTATGACATTGTTTTCGGCCCTGTTGCCAATGATAATGTTTATACGCAGATAACGCTTTTTGAAGGAGGAATAATCAGCAAGGAAACTCTTATCAATGAGCTGAAAGCTTATAAACTCGTTGATCAATATCTGTTTCATACAGAAAGGTCGTTGGCATATTTGCGTTATCTTTCCAATTATGCTGTTATAATATAAAGCCGATTAGTTGATATTAATCATCGTAGTCGATAAATTTTGGAAATTATGACTGAAACCAAAATAACATCAAAGAATCTTTATCTGCTGCTGCCGTATAAAGTGAGCCAACTGGCCATTTTATATGCGAGGAAATTCAATGTTACAATAATTGATGCAATCCGCGCCATTTACAAATCTAATACCTACAAGGAATTGGAGGACGAGGAAACCAAGCTATGGCATTACGGTCCCGTCGCCCTCCTGGAATACATTTCCGAGCACCACTAATAATATTGACCTTTAAGAACATATCCTTTGGTAAAATTGGCAAATTATAGGTCTTTCGCCTCAGGTATTCTAAGTATAGGATTGTGCTTATCGCAGTAATCAATAGGCATTTGGTTCCGTGCTTGATGCACGGATGAGGACAGCCGGATACTAATTGGAATGTGTAATGACTATTTGTTAATAATGTTTTCGACAGCCGCTATGAATTCCTTTGCCAAAGGTAACATTAGTTCTATAGTTTCTTTGTCGCAGACATGGAAGTCGTCGTAATCGTTAGCGTGTCTAAGATCAAATAATTCGAAAAATGTCTTTGCGAGTCTGCTTTCAAGCTTGCTTGTTTTTACAAAATGTTGTGAAAGCATGGATTTGACACCTGCATGTGTCTGTGTCTCTAACTTATTGGCAACCAAGAGTGCAACCACGGCATAATAGCAGGCATAATAAAGCCGGCTCACGGCAGAACTGTAAAACTCTCCCTTTGCGAGATATTCCACTTCGTCCAAAGCACTGTGACTGCGAGACAGTCTATAAGTCACCAAATTGCGTCTTGCCGTATCGTCAAGTTGCGGTTTCATAACAGTATGCTTTCGCGTTTTACGTTGATGCTGAATGGTGTCTGATGGCTTTCCCAAATACTTTTCAATAGAACTATCGGTGAAACACGAACGCCGTGTTCTATCTCTATATCATAAAGCTGGCCTACAATCTCCGATCTGCGAGTGACAAACGCTTTTCCCTGAACGGTGTCGGGCAACAGGATAAGTAGATCTATGTCGGAATTCATAGAAGCAGTGCCACGAGCCTGAGAGCCGAACAGCAACGTGGTTGCCTCCGGGAACATCTTGCGCATTACATCCGCTATTTTTCGTATGATGGAATCCTGTCGCATATTGGAATCATTGTTGTTGCAAATTTAATGTTTCCTAAGGAGATATCCAAGTAATGGAGAAAATTAATGCAAGATAGAATCAGGCTTTTGGTCCGTGCTTGATGCGCGGCCGGGGGCAGCCTGCACTACTTTTTTACGAGTTTATCACTCGTCACTAATCACTCGTCACTCGTCTCTATTACCTGTTTCGATTTCGGGGCGAAGTAGTGGTTGATGATGATGGCGATGGCGCCGTCGCCGGTGACGTTGCAGGCCGTGCCGAAGCTGTCCATGGTGATGTACAGGGCTATCATAAGGGCCTGCTCCGTCGGGCCGAAGCCGAGTATCGAACCTAAGATGCCTAACGAGGCCATGATGGCGCCGCCGGGTACGCCGGGCGCGGCGACGATAGAAATGCCTAACATCATGATGAATCCCGAGAACATGGCGGTGTCATACGGAAGTCCCTCCATTATCATGATCGTAAGGGCGCAGGCCACTATCTTCAACGCGCTGCCGGACATGTGTATCGTGGCGCATAGCGGAACGGTGAATCCGGCTATGTCCTCGCTCACGCCCATGCCGATGGCCTGGCGCAGGGTGACGGGTATGGTGGAGGCTGACGACTGTGTGCCCAATGCCGTGAAATAGGCCGGAAGCATCTGCCAAAGCATCTTAAGCGGGTTGCGTCGCGCTATGACGCCCGCGATGCAGAACTGCAACACCAACAGCACCAGCGTCATTGCGAATATGATGCCTATCACGGCCGCAAACGATTTCAATACCACGGTCACGTCGCCCGCCATGGTCATGTTCAGGAAGATACCGAATATGTACAGCGGAAGCAGGGGAATGATCAGCCGGTTTATGGTTAGCTCGACGCAGTCGCGGAACTCGGTCGTGAACTTGCGCATGGTGTCGGTCTTGAGATAAGCCATGCAGAGTCCTAACAGGAAGGAGAGGACCAAGGCCGTCATGACTGTCATCAGCGGCGGCATCTCGATGGTGAAGTAGGGCGCCATGTCGTGCGCACCCATGCTTTCGGCCGTCTGCGTCCTGTTTCCCACAAGATTGGGGAAAATCGACGAACCTATGAAATAGGAATAGAATCCGGACAGCGAAGTGAAGATATAGGCGATACCGGCCGTGAGCAACAGCATCTTGCCGGCCCTTGAGCCGACATCGGAGATGGCAGGAACCACAAAGCCGATGATTATCAAGGGAATCATGAAGCCGAGGAACTGGCCGAATATGGCGTTGAAGGTCATGAACACCCTTCCTGCCCATAGCGGCATGAAGTATGCGCAGCCTATACCCGCGCCGATTGCCAGCAGTATCCATACCAGCAGATTCACCTTGATTCGCTTCCTGCCTGTCCTCATGTTATCGAAGTATGTCGAGAGCGCGATTCAGGGCCTTTATGAAGGCCTCCACTTCTTCTCGCGTGTTATAGACGGCAAACGAAGCACGTACCGTGCCGGGCACGCCGAGGCGTTCCATCAGCGGCTGCGCGCAGTGATGTCCCGTGCGGACGGCCACGCCCTGCTTGTCAAGAAGCATCCCCACGTCGTAGTTGTGTATGTGGCCGACGTTGAAGCTGATGACCGGATCCTTCTGTGCGGCCATGCCGTAGATGGTCAGTTCCGGAATCTTCAGCATCTTTTCAGTGGCTATGTGCAGCAGCTCGTGTTCATGCTCCGCGATGCGTTCAATGCCGGTTTCCTCGATGAAGTCGAGAGCCTGGCTCAGTGCCGCGATGTCCACGAAGTCGGGCGTCCCGGCCTCGAACTTGAACGGCAGCTCGGCGTAGGTGGTATGCTCGAACGATACGTGCTCGATCATTTCGCCGCCGCCCTGATAAGGAGGCATCTTCTCCAGCAGGTCTTCTTTGCCGTACAATACGCCGATGCCGGCGGGACCGTACATCTTATGGCTGGAGAATACATAGAAATCAGCGTCTATATCCTGCACGTCGATGCGCATGTGTGGCGACGCCTGCGCGCCGTCAACCAATACGGGTACGCCGTGCGAATGGGCTGTCGCCACCATCTCCTTGACGGGATTGACGGTGCCCAGCACGTTGCTGACATGCGCGAAGGCCACCATCGCCGTGTTCGGACCGAACAGACCGCGGTACTGGTCCATTTTCAGTTCGCCGCGTTCGTCGATGTCCACCACGCGCAGGTGCATGTTCTTTTTCTCGGCCAGCAGCTGCCATGGCACGATGTTGGCGTGATGTTCCATCACCGTCAGGATGATGTCGCCGCCGTCAGGGAGCAGCGAACCGAACGATGACGCCACGAGGTTGATTCCCTCGGTGGTGCCACGGGTGAATATCACCTCGCGGTGCGACCGGGCGTTGATGTACTGCGCCACGCGACGCCGCGTATGCTCCTGCATGTCTGTGGCCTCCTGGCTCAGAGTATGCACGCCACGATGCACGTTCGCCTTGTGGCTGGTGTACACATCCACTATGGCGTCCACTACACGCGCCGGGGTCTGGCTGGTGGCCGCGTTGTCGAAATATACCAGAGGCCGTCCCGACACCTGGCGGGACAATATCGGGAATTGCTCGCGTATCTTGGTTATATCCATCACTGACATTTCTTATTCGACGGATTGTTGGAGTCGGCCAGGGCGCAGCTTGAGCAGGGGGCCTGAGCGCCGGCGAACCGTTTTTCGACCAGCAGCCGCAGCCTGTCGCGCAGTCCCGGCATCTCGATGGCGTCGATCACGTCGTTCATGAACGCCTGGCGCAACAGCAGCCGGGCCTGTGGCTCGGGGATGCCGCGCGTGCGCATGTAGAACAGCTGCGTCTCGTCCAGCTGTCCCGTGGCGCAGCCGTGGCTGCACTTCACGTCGTCGTTGTATATCTCCAGTTCGGGACGCGCCTCCACGCGGGCCTGATCTGACGCCAGCAGGTTGCGGCAAGCCTGATAGGCTTCCGTGCCCACGGCTCCCTCCTCGACCACGATTCGGCCTGTGAAGGCGCAGCGACTCTCGCCGTCGGCCGAGATCTTGAACAGCTCGTCGCTGTGGCAATGCGGCACACCGTGCTCTATGCGCGAATATGTGGATATGTGTCGCTCGCAGTCTTCGATGGCCATGCCGTACAGCTTGAGCGAGGCGTTCTCGCCCATGAACCGGCAGTGGTACTCGTTGCGCGTCGTGCCGTTGAACAGCGTGTGTCCGTTGACGGTGACGCGGCTGTCGCGTTCCTGACGCAGATAAAGCGAGGAGATGCGGCCCGTATGAGCCGACGATTCCTCAAGATCGTAGTAATGAAGCGTGGCACCGGGGCCGACAAACAGCTCTACGGTCTGCAACGCTAAGTAGTCCACGTTGTCGCGCTGTGTGCGGTCGCACACCATGAGACCTGCCTCCGCGCCTTCGTCCAGCACCACCAGGATGCGGCGAATGGACATGAGCGGCCTCACGTCGTTCAGCACGTTTATCAGCTGGATTGGCGATTTAAGCGCCACCCCCTTGGGTACATACAGCATCAGGCCGTCGCGCACCAGCATTGTGTTCAGGGCCACCACCGGATTGTGTATGTCGGCGGCATGGCCGTAATATTTCGACACGAGTTCCGGATGACTTTGCGCTATGGTGCGCAGGCTGCCCAACAGCACCCCCTCGGGCATCGGGGGCATATTGGCCGGGATGGGGAACAGGTCGTTCAGGTCTATGCCGAAATCGGGAGCCAGCATCTGCTCCAGGTCGCAGTTCTCGTAATTGTCGGCGCCCTGACGCGGCAGCGTGGCCGTGCGCAGTATGTCGGCGGCCTCGGGACGCAGGGCGTTCAGCACCTCCGCGCTGTGACAGTCTATGTCATGGCGCGAGGCGTCGTACAGTTCTATGTATTGGTTCAGAGCGTTCATTTCGCGTCCTCCTGCTCCTTGATCCAGTCGTAGCCGCGCTCCTCCAGCTCCAGTGCCAGTTCGGGACCGCCCGTCATAACGATGCGGCCTTTATATAGGATATGCACGAAGTCGGGAGCGATGTAATCCAGCAGACGCTGGTAATGGGTGATGACGATTGTGGAGTTGTCTTTGCTGCGCAGCTTGTTCACGCCGTTGGCCACGATGCGCAGGGCGTCGATGTCAAGGCCGGAGTCCGTCTCGTCGAGGATGCTGAGCTTCGGCTCCAGCATGGCCATCTGGAATATCTCGTTGCGCTTCTTCTCGCCGCCCGAGAAGCCCTCGTTCACCGAGCGCGAAGCCAGTTTGTTGTCAAGTTCCACTACGGCGCGTTTCTCGCGCATCAGCTTGAGGAAATCGGCAGCCGACATGGGAGGCTGGTGGAAATACTCGCGCTTGGCGTTGATGGCCGCGCGCATGAAGTTCACCATCGACACTCCGGGAATCTCCACCGGATACTGGAATCCGAGAAACAGACCCTCGTGGCTGCGCACCTCGGGCGTCATGTCAAGCAGATTCTTGCCGCACAGAGTGGCCTCGCCGCCGGTGACGGTGTAGGCAGGGTTGCCTGCCAGTACCATCGACAGCGTCGACTTGCCCGAGCCGTTCGGACCCATGATGGCGTGAACCTCGCCCGGATGTATCTCCAAATTGATGCCGCGCAATATCTCGCGACCGTTTATCTCTGCCTTTAAGTCTTTAACCTTTAACATTTTCCTCTATAATTCATTATTCCGATGCGCCATCCTGTAATATATCTAACATTCCGAGCCGTTAAAAAATCGGTGAGGCCACATTTTTTAACAAATATGGCGTCACTCTTGTGCTCACCACAGGTCGTAGTCCAGCGACGTGACCTGAAATTCGGTGCGGCGGTTCACCTGGTCGGCGGCCGCTTTGCCGGCGTCGTCGAGTGTCTGGATATATTCTTCGTTGAGGACAGTGCCTTCGGGGAATTGCGGATATTCTTTGTTGATTCGTTTTGTCACGGTCTTGGGCACCGTCTTGCCGTAGCCCTTCCAGGTTAGCCTTTCGGCCGGGATTCCGGCGGCTATCAGATAGTCTACCACCGACTTGGCGCGGCGGTCGGAGAGCCTTATGTTATATTCTTCGGAGCCGACACGGTCGGTGTGCGATCCCATCTCGATGGTGACGGAAGGATTGTCTTTCAGCATTTGTGCCATTTCGTCAAGCGCCGCCTTCGATTCGGGTCGCAGCGTCGCCTTGTCGAAGTCGTAGAATATGTTTTCGACCACCTGCGGCTTGTAAACGGCGGCAAGCACGAAGTCTATGCCGTAGTCCTGATCCTCCTCGGCGATGTCGCTCTCGAATTCCTGCTTCACGTTGAGGTAGCCTTTCGCGCCGGCCAGCATCACGTATTTCACGCCGCGTTGCAGCTTGAACCTGAACGAGCCGTCGTCGCGGGCCACCTCCTTCTGGTTCGATCCGTCGTCGCCAACGATGCGGATTATGGCGTTGGGTACAGGTTCGTCGTCCTTGTCCACGACCCAGCCCGATATGGTCACCTTGATTTCGGGACATTCGAAGCTGTATATATGGTCATAGCCGCGGGCGTCGCCGCGGTTTGAGCTGAAGAAGCCGCTTTCGCCCTCGCCGAAGGTGATGCCGAAGTCGTCGCCCGGCGAGTTCATGGGCACACCCATGTTGTCGACGCTCCAGCGGTCGCCCGTGGAGTTGAGGCGTGCGCGGAACAGGTCGAGACCGCCGAAGCCGGGGTGGCCGTCGCTGCTGAAATACAGCAGCGAGTCGGTGCGTACATACGGGAACATCTCGTCGCCCGGCGTGTTGATCTGCGGGCCGAGGTTTTCCAGGCTTCCCTGTTTCTCCTTGAGGTTGATGCGCCATATATCCTTGCCACCGAAACCTCCCGGCATGTCGCTCGAGAAATACAGGTACGTGCCGTCGGGCGAAACGGCGGGATGGCCCTTGGCCGAAATGGAGTCATTGATGATCTGGAACTCCTGAGGAGCAGACCATGTGGCGTCACTGCGCTGCGAGGTGTATATCTCTACCGACGAATCGGAGTTGGCGTTACGCTTTGCCACGGTCAGATACATGGTCTGGCCGTCGGGACTGAACGACATGATTCCCTCGTCGTGCTCGGTGTTGAGTTCGCCGCCGGCCGGCTCGGGACGCTGCCAGTTCCCCTTTTCGTCCTTCTTTGAGAAGAATATGTCCGAGCGTTTGGTGCCGGTTATCTCCGACTTGGTGGTGCCGGTCGATTTCTCGTTGCTGCTGGTGAAATACAGGGTGGTCAGGTCCTTGTCCAGATACATCGGCGCGAAATCGGCGCGGCGCGAATTGAACATCTTGGCCTGCTTCACGATGTATCGGGTCTTGGGCTTCTCCTTCTGTTTCAGGGCGAGAGTGGCACCGCGCATACCCTCCTTGGCCAGGAGGTCGTCGGGAGCGTATTCCAGGAACGTGCGGTATGCGTCGATGGCCGGGCCGTATTTGCCCTCCATCTGCAGCGAGCGACCCAGGTAATAGTAAGCCATTGAATCGGGATATTCATAGCGTATGGCGTTCTGGTAAGAGGCCGAGGCGCGCGCCGCCATGTTGAGCTTGCGGTAGCAGGTGGCCAACTGATATGCCACACGGCCGCGAAGCTCGCGGTCCTCGCGAGGTTTCAGCTTGTTGTAGACGCCTCGATACGTCTTCGACGCATCGAAATATTCGCCACGTGCAAACTGCTGATCGGCCGTGGCGAGCTTGGGCGTCTTGCAGCCCGTCAGCATCACCACGGCCATCAGGGCCATTGCCAGATATACTATAAATCCTTTGGCTTTCTTCATTCAGAGTCGTTAAGTCGGTGACTTGCAGTCATCGTGTATGCGGCTTGGCTGTTGTCCGGATTACGGACGGGGCTTGATGCCGGCCTTGTCTTCCAGACCGCGGGCGATTTCATTGAATATCTCGTCAACGATGCCGGTGCCGTTGATGGCTATGTATTTGTTCTCCTTGTTGTAATATTCGCGCAAGGGGGATGTCTGGTCGTGATATACCTTCAGACGGTTCTTGATGGTGTCGGGATTGTCGTCGGCACGGCCTGTGTCCTTGCCGCGCTGAATCATGCGCTGCACCAGTTCGTCCTCGGGCACTTCCAGGCCAACTACGGCGTGCAGGTCGGTGCCGCGCTTGCGCAGCAGTTCCTTCAGTGCCTCGGCCTGCGGGATGGTGCGGGGGAAGCCGTCGAACACCACGCCGGCCTTTCCCTTGGCCTCGCGTTCCAATGTGTCGTCAAGGATGCGTATCATCAGGTCGTCGGGTATCAGCTGGCCCTTCGATATGTATTCGTTGGCGATGCGTCCCAGCTCGGTGTCGCGCTTGATGTGGTCGCGCAGCAGCTCGCCGGTGGAGATATGATAGAGTCCGTACCGGTCGATGAGCTTGGCCGACTGTGTGCCTTTGCCGCTGCCCGGCGCTCCGAATATCACGATATTGATGTTGTCGTTCTTTTCCATAGTCTGTTTATTGTCAAAAGTCCATGACCGTTCGTGTATATGGCGACCGTCCGTCATATACAGTCATTCCTGATATAATTAACGTCAATCCTCCTTGATTACGTATATGTCTTTGAGATTGCGTACTTTGCCGTCCAGGTCTAGACCGTATCCGATTATGAACTTCGGCTCGATGCTGAAAGCCACATAGTCGGGCTGGAACCCGGTCTTGGAGCTGTCGGGCTTGTGCAGCAGCGTGGCGAACCGGATGCTGCGGGGATTGCGCTTGCGGAAGTCGGCCACCATCATGGATGCGGTCAGGCCCGTGTCCACGATGTCCTCGATAATCACCACGTCGCGACCCTCGATGTCTTCGGTCAGACCCATCACTTCCTTTACCTTGCCGCTGCTGGCGGTGCCTTCGTAACTCTTGTAACGCACGAATGCGATGTGCGAGTCGTTGATGCCGCATTCCCTGATCAGGTCGGCCGCGAACATGAACGCTCCGTTCAGCACGCATACGAACAGCGGAGCGCGTCCCTTCATGTCGGATTTAATCTCTTCTGCCACGCGTTTCACCTGCTTCTGGATTTCGTCGCGTGTGATGTACGGCTCGAATGTCAACCCGTCTACGGTTATAAGATTTTCCATACAATGTATCGGTTATTTCTTTTCAAATAAAGCTGAATAGATGCGGTCAGTGGCTCCGAGCTTTGACTGGATATATTCCTCCGCCCACCGGCCGAGTCTCTTGCGATAGTCGCTGTCGGTAAACAGCCGGTCGGCCATGGCGTGGAAATCGTCGCGTCCCGTTATAGGGAGGCCGCATCCCACCTTGGCCATTTCTATGGCTTCGACGAAACGGTTGTGGCATGGCCCGTAAATCACAGGTACGCCATATACCGCCGGTTCGTTGATGTTGTGGATGCCCACGCCGAACCCGCCGCCCACGTACGCCACGTCGCAGTATGCGTATGCGCTCGACAGCAGACCGAAACAGTCTATTATCAGGGCCTGCTTGCCCTGCATGGAGTCCGGATTCCTGCGCGCCTCGCTCAGAAGTACAGCCCCGTTGTCGAACCTTTCCGCTAATTTCTTTAGCCGGGCTTCGTCGAACTCGTGCGGTGCAACTACTATCCTGACATCCGGATGACTGTTGAACCAGGGTATGTACACATCCTCGTCCTTGGGCCACGAGCTTCCGGCCATCATCAGCAACTGACGTTCTCCATCACCGGTGCGGCCTGCAAACGTCTCCAGCTCCGGAATTACCTTGGCCGTCTCGCGTATCTTGGCCACGCGGTCAAACCGGGTGTCGCCCGTCACCTCTACGTTGGTGACGTTGATGGAGGCCAGCAGTCGCCGGCTTTCCTCGTCCTGGACGAATATCTTGGTGAACCATTTGAGCCACAGTCCGTACCATGCGAACGAACGCTTGAAGAATTTCTGGTCGGGTCGGAAGGCGGCGCTGATCAGATATGTGGGAATCTGGCGGCGATACAGCTCGTGCAGGTAGTTGCGCCAGATCTCGTATTTGACGAATATGGCTTTCTCGGGACGCACGCGGTCCAGAAAGCGGTGCACCCGCAACGGGGTGTCGAACGGAAGGTAGCACACGCAGTCGGCAAGGGGATAGTCCTTGCGCACCTCGTAGCCGGAGGGGGAGAAGAACGTGACCAGTATCTTGACTTCCGGGTCTTCCTTGCGCAGACGCTCTATCAACGGGCGTCCCTGCTCGAACTCGCCGAGCGAGGCGCAATGCACCCATATCACGCGGTCGTTAGGTTTCAGCGCTTTCAGGTGCTCGTTTATGTCACGCTGACCGCGGTCCAGCAAACTGGCCTTGTGGTTGCCTAAGCCGGCCACCCGCACACCGAAACGGTACAGGGAAATGCCCGCCGAGTAGACCGGCATCTCAAGCGACTGGCGGCTCGCCTCGGCGCATAGCCCTTTGATTTCTCCAAATTTCGGTATCCTCATATATCGCGGGGGGGTAGTGCAGGGTGTCTATGGCTTTGCGTATGCGGCGTGTCACCTCTTCCTTGGGCATAAGCTCGGTGATGTCGAACATGTGCGGGCCGCGGCATGCGCCGACAACAGCCAGACGGAAGGCGTTCATCACGTTGCCGAGGTGGTATTCCTTGAATGCGATCCAGTCCAGCACTATCTTTTCGGCATTGGCCGAGGTCATGTCGTCTATCCCTTCAAGCACTCCGATCAGTTCCTCCATGATGGCGGGAGTCTCGGCGCTCCAGCGTTTCTTCACGTCCTTCTCTGCATAGCCTTCCGGCGCGATAAAGAAGAAGCTGCCCTGCTCCCACAGGTCGGGAATCAGGTTGGCGCGTCCCTTGACCATACCGATGGCCCTGGCCACGTATTCGGGAGTGAAACCGCTCACACCATGCTCCTCGAGTATCGGCATGAACAGCGCTGCCAGTTCTTCGTCAGGCTTGCGCATCAGGTATTCGTGGTTGAACCATTCGCCCTTCTTGAAGTCGAACTTGGCGCCGGCCTTGCTGCAATGCTCGAAACTGAATTTGTCTATCAGTTCCTGCATCGTCATCAGCTCGGAGTCGTCGCCGGGATTCCAGCCCAACAGTGCCAAGAAGTTAACCAGAGCTTCGGGCAGATAACCGCGCTCGCGGAATCCGGAGCTTATCTCGCCGCTCTTGGGGTCGTGCCATTCCAGCGGGAACACGGGGAAGCCGAGTTTGTCGCCGTCGCGTTTGGAGAGCTTGCCGTTGCCCACCGGCTTGAGCAGCAGGGGCAGGTGGACGAACTGCGGCATGGTGTCCTGCCAGCCGAATGCCTCGTACAGCAGTACATGAAGCGGAGCTGACGGCAGCCATTC
Organism: Porphyromonadaceae bacterium UBA3318; assembly: GCA_002361235.1. Taxonomy (GTDB): domain Bacteria; phylum Bacteroidota; class Bacteroidia; order Bacteroidales; family Muribaculaceae; genus Lepagella. The sequence continues at coordinate 19,176 of DESI01000078.1, forward strand.
CTCGCCGCGGATCACGTGCGACACCTCCATCAGATGGTCGTCCACGATGTTGGCCAGGTGATAGGTGGGGAGGTCGTCGGCACTCTTGTACAGTACCTTGTCGTCCAGAATGGAACTGTTCACGGTCACTTCTCCTCGGATCAGGTCGTTTACCTTAACTTCCTTGTCCGGCTCGATCAGGAAACGGACCACATACTGCGTGCCGTTGTCAATCAGCTTCTGCACTTCGTCGGCCGGGAGGGTCAGCGAGTTGCGCATGCGTGTCCTGGTAGAGGCGTCGTACTGGAAGTTGGGAATTTCCGCGCGGGCAGCCTCCAGTTCCTCAGGGGTGTCGAAGGCGATGTAAGCGCGGCCTGCGTCCAGCAATTGCTTGACGTGCTGGCGATAGATGTCGCGGCGTTCCGACTGCTTGTATGGGCCGAAGGGACCTCCTTCGCGCACTCCCTCGTCAATGCCGATGCCGAGCCACTGCAGCGACTCGTTGATGTAGTCCTCGGCACCCGGCACGAACCGGCGCGAGTCGGTGTCCTCGATGCGGAGTATCATGTCGCCCCCGTGCTTGCGGGCGAATATATAGTTGTAAAGAGCCGTCCTTACGCCTCCGATGTGCAGAGGACCCGTGGGCGACGGCGCAAACCTTACTCTTACTTTTCGTTCCATGATGCAAAATTACCCTTAATTCCGCAACACTTT
>DESI01000092.1 GCA_002361235.1 Porphyromonadaceae bacterium UBA3318
TGATTACTTTTTCAGTGCCCTGCGATGAGGCCGGGCGTTTTTGTATCAGGCACGCTGCTATGAGAAGCAGGCGGGGTGGTTGAGGCGAGCGGCTTTAGCCGCGAACACGACTGTGGGGACACCGCCGCCCGATAAAGCTGCCGGCGGGATTACCAGCCGAGGAGCTGGGCGCGGTTCAGCACGGAGGGGGCGGTGAACACCGCTTTGAGGTGCGCGGGGGTGTTACCGAAGCCGTCGGCTTCCTCTCCCTTCTTATGCTGGTCGTAGGTGTACCAGAGGGTGAAGTAGCTCCAGTTGGCGCCGTCCTGCAGGCACTTGTCGGGATCGGGCATATAGCCGACCTCGGCCAGGGCCACGGGCTTCAGGCTCTTACCCATGTTGCGCACTGCCACGTACGCATCCTTGTGGCTGGAGTCGTCGCCTGCCTGGGGATAGATGTCGACGCCGAGGATATCCACGCAGTCGTTGCCGGGATAGTCTGCAGCCATCTCTTGATCATGGCCTGCCGAATACTGTGCGGTCCATACCCATATCAGGTTATTAACGCCATTCACGTTCACGATGCGGTCGTACATCAGCTTCCACAGCTGCTTGGTGTACTCGCTGCCGTAACGGCCCCACCAGAACCAAGGATTGTTGTACTCATAGCTACCGGCAGCCTCGTGCAGCGGACGCCACAGCACCGCGATGCCTGCGGCCTCCAGCTTCTTGAACACGGCCGAAACCTTGTCGAGGTCCGCGAGAATGAATTCATGCTGCCACGTGCCTTCCTTCAGAGCCTCGCGGATGTCGAATTCGGTGGATCCGTCCACAATATCGCCGGGTACGCGCGCACCGTAGCGGTTGTAGTCCTTCTTGTCGTAGGCATCCTTGTCGGTGGGTACGCGCCAGTGCCACATATAACCCACCATGCCGTGCGCGTTCCACTGGGCCTGCGCCGGCGTAATGTCGTTGTAGTCAATCCAGTTCTGGCCCGACTCGGGGAGATGGATGAAGTCGTAGCACGTCATGCCGGGATAAACGCCCGTAATCTTGTCAATCCAATCTGAGAAGTCGTTGTTGTTGTTGACGTTGGCCATGGCACCGGACACAATCTTCTTGCCGATGTTCTGCACCAGGAACGCGTACACATCCTTGGCAGCCTTGGTAGCATTGGGGTTGACCAGAGCCATGTCGCCTACGGGAATGTTAACGCCTTCGGTACGGAACTTGACAGTCACCTCGTCGCAGAACTTCTCGGCTGCGATGGTAGCCACACAGCGACGCGGTACGACGAAGGTGTAATCGGCCCCCTCGCTGAGCACGACAGTGGCCTTCAGAATCTTATTGTCTTCGAGAACGGTGGGCACCTCCACGCCGTTAAGGGTGGCCTTTACGGCCTGGTTCAGCGCCACCGGCTCGGAATACTCGACGGTAATTTCCTTGAGGTCCGGACTGACTGTGACGCCGTCGGCCACGGATGTGGCCACGACGGTGGCCGGAGGCAGAGTGTTAGGCTCGTCCTTGACGTTATCGTCGTCGCAGGAGGTCAGCGCGCCGAACGACAGCAGCGCGATGAGGGCCGGGATATGTTTCTTTATGTTTGGAATCATGATTGGTAGTTTTATCGGAGGGCGGCAGGGACGCCGCCCTCCCGGTTATTCAAGGGTTACTTTGGTCATCTTATATCCGGTACCTGTTATGACGAGGCCACCGTTGGCCACCAGGTCGTCAATGACATCCTTGGTGAGCACATACTCGGCTACGCCTTCCGCGGGAGTATCGACCTGACCGATACCGGGCAATGCCGCCCAGTCCTGTCCATGGCGCACATCGACACACCACCATTCGCCGTCGGCGACAAGGGGCGTACAGTAGATACGCAGCTTGGTGCCGGCTTTCACTGTGCTCCAGTCATATCCGCCCCAGGCCAAATCCTGGTTACCGCCCCAGCCGGTGTTGTCCCAGTCGCCGGTCCAGATCACCGTCTCGTTAGAAGCGTTGGGGTTGATCACGTCGTAGGTGTAGCTTATCTCGCCGTTGCTTGACACCAGAGTGACGGTGGTGTTCTTGGCGGCGTCCGCCGGCAGATTGATGTAAAGGGTCTCCCCTGTCACGATGAACTGCACGTTCTGACCGTTGACCTTGACTGCCGTCAGCTTATCGCCGTTCTTGACCTCGGCTTCCATCAACTGACCGGCGTGCAGTTCCTCCGACTTCACGAGGGTTATGTAGGCACACTCGGGCAGCTTCACTTCAAGATTCTGTGTGGTGACCTTCTCGTCATTATTCATCACGAGGGTCAATGCACCCGAAGCAGCTGTGGGCGGAACGGTCACTGTTATCTTGTCGGCAGTCGCGTTCTTGGGTTCAAGCTTAGCGCCGCCTCCGAACTCAATCTCCTTGACCAGGTCGAGGTTACGGCCGTGAATCTCGAGAGCCGAGGCTGCCGGAACAGGATTCGGATTGAATGCCGTAACCTCAGGCTTGGCGGTAGCGGCCGCCACGGTCACGGTCTTGCCGCTCTTCAGGTTCAGGACGATGTCGCCGCTCTGGGCCATCTCCGGCCACTTGGTTGTAATCTTCGTGGCGGTAATCTCGGGAGTAACGGCGGACTCTACGCCGGGGAATACCATAGTCGTTACCTGGTCCATGTTGACGCCGCGGACGGAGAATGTGTCGCCGGCACGCAGGTCCTTGGCAGGCTCGGCCACAAGACCGGTGGGAACCACCACGCCGATGTTGGCCACAGCCACCTTCACGCCCGATGCGGGAACGGCGCAGATGGCACCGTCGCTGATGTCGCCGGGCAGAGTGAACCGGAGCTTGCCGTCGGCATATTCGAAGTCAATCTCCTTGTTGGCCGGAGTCACTACCTTACGCACCAGGTCAAGGTCGGTGCCCTCGATGGTGATCACGTCGCCACCCTTGGCATCGGTCAGGTCCAAAGGCTTCTCTACGGCGGGAAGTACTATCTCCACTTCCTGCTCGCTCTCGATGACGTTAGGCATTGCCTTGCCGTCGGAGACGGAGATTACGCCGCTGATGGCCTCCTCCGGAACGGTCAGCACAATCTCGTGACGCTCGTGCTTCTTGAAGTCGGCGCCCTTCACTATGACGCTGTCGTTCAGGAACGAAAACCATACCTCGTTGATAAGATTAAGGTATTCACCCTTGATGGTGAGGTCCTGGCCGGGCTTAACGGGCGAGGGAGCAATCTCCTCGATACCGATAGGCTCGGTGTATGTAAGCATGGTCTTGGTCACTATTTCGCCGCCGGCGTGTGTCAGTGTCAGCTGGCCGGGCTCAGCCTCCTGGGGAACCTTGATGCGGATCTCCTGCGGGTTGATCTGCTCAATGTCAGTGATAGGGTCGCAACCCGGAATCTGAATCTTAGTGATCTGATCCATGCCGGTGCCGAGGAAGCGGAGCTGACCGCCACGCGCCACAGGCGAAGGACCGAACACATTCAGGTTGACGCAGCCCTTATACTGATTGGTGTCGAAATTGTTGTCGTCGCTGCAGGAAGTCAGCATGGCGAAGCCGCCAGCTGCCAGTCCCATCATCAGCCAGACTAAAAATTTACCTGATTTTTTCATTTTCAATGTAGGCATCGTTCCTTAAAAAATATATACGCCAGGGTCGCAGATGTGCCTTAGATTTAGCCTTGCAGACTCAGGAGCATAGCGGGCTATGTGACTGAGTCAAAAGGCTAAAGATGAGGTGCAGCTGCGAGTCTTAGGTAATATTTCTTTTGGACATGCCTTTTATTAGTAGATTGTTTTTAACAATTCAAATTATTATGTGCCTTGTCCGGTGTCTTTTCGGTTAATTTATCCGCTCTCCTCGGTCACAGCCGCGAGGCTGTGACCTCACAGACCGAATAAATTATCTCGAAAATCCACCGCCCTGGCGTATACATTTTTTAAGGAACGATGCCTCTCTTTTTGGTCGGTGCGCTTCCTGTGGTGTAACGCCGCAGGAGGCGCACCTGTGACTGATGTTACTTCTTCACGACACGGATGTTGTCGATTCGGAGGATAGGCGTGCAGTCCACGCCGGTCCACACGGCGTTGGCGCCGTCGGTGGTATCCACCCACAGGAATATCTGCAAATTAGCGAAGTCGGTCACCTCGGAAGGCACTGACTTGGCGGCCTTGGCATCGGCACCGTATGTAAGTTCGCTGAGCGGATACACCACGGTGACCCACTTGCCCTTGGTGGTGTAAGGCGTAGCCTCGGTCCAGGGCTTCCAGAGACCGCGTCCCCATCCGGCCACCTGCTTCAGGTAGTCGTTGTTGCAACCGGCCACTGTGTTGCCGAACACATCGGTTCCCGCGTTACCCATCGACACCTTGTCGGTACCGGAGAAGATGATCTGCATGGGGTTGGCCTGCCATGCACCGTTTTCGGGAACGAAAAGCTCGAACTTCAGCACCTTGTTCTTGAAGTCGGAAAAGTCGGCTACGTCGAACAGACGCGCGCCCTCACGCTCGGGATAGTCGGTGGGCGTGTTCCAGCTGCCGGCCCAGTACTCGAAGCTGAATTTGCCGTCGTCCCAGCCGCCGGCCGCCAGTGTGGTGGCGCCGTCGCCGAGCTGCATATAGTTGCCCGAGATACCGTCCTCGTTCTGTACGGGCTGTGCGTGCCAGCCGTGGTTAGTCAGGCCGGTCTGGCCGTCGAAGTCGAACAGCATTCCGTTGGTGTCCATATAATTGAAGCTTGACTTTCCCTCGCCATAGATGGAGCTGATCACGATGGGACCCTCATGGGTACCCTCGGGCACCTCAATGACGAGCTGTTCCTGAGCGATGCTCTTGATTTTGGCCTCGATGTCGCCGGGGAATACGACCTTCAGGGGCACGTTGGGATCGTTGGCGAAGTAAGCGCCGTTGATCACCATCTCCTCGCCTGCGCGGGCATATTCGCAGCTCACGTCGTTGATGCGGGGTGCCGGCACGAATACGTTGAACTCATAGTCAACCGCAGTGCCTTTGCTGGTGATGAAGCGGGCTATGTTCGTAACCTCGCCCGGGAGATTGTTGGGGATGTCGACGATGATGGTATGGCTCGTCACCATGTTGGGATTGAGCTTTGCCTTCTGGTCGTTGAACCACACCTGCTGCACGTCGCCCATGTTGTCGCCCACGAAGCATACTCGGGCTCCAAGGGAGGCGCTGACCAGGAGAGAGTCGCTCTTGTCGATGTCACAGCTGCGGGCATACTTGATGACGGGGGTCTTGCCCTTGTCGTGTTCGGCGTCCGTCTGCTCGCACGAGCTCAGAGCGCCGCCCAGCACCAAGGCCCCGATTGACAGCATTCCTATCTTTATTATCTTGTTCATGTTCTTAATCAATTTAGGGATTAGTGCTTATTATTCAGCGTAGTAGTCCACCGGGTCGAGACCCATCATGGGCGACGAGCTGGTCACGGCGGCAGGCACGGGAGCCTGGAACGCGCTGGCTGTGATCATGATGGGATTGTACATTGATCCCTCGTCGGTGCTGCTCACCATCTTGTAGTTGGCGGGATCGTTCTCCTGGGTCTTGTCCAGACTGCCGTTGGAAATGTACATCGCACAGCGGTTGATACCTGTGCCGAAGCCGTTGTTGAGCCACTCCAGAGCCTTGGCATCGCCCACGCGGTAACGGTAGCGCTGGGTGTCGAACCATGTCTGGCTCTCGAAGGCCAGCTCGCGGCGACGCTCCTTCAGCAGCTCCTCGTAGGTCACGCTGCCAGCCTCAGGCACGCCGGCACGCTGACGCACCATGTTGTAATACTTCATGGCCGTGGCGTCCGAAGTCTGGTCGGCCGCGCCCATCACTGCCTCCACGTATGTCAGATAAACGTCGGCCAGACGCATCAGGTAGATGTTGTTGGCGGCATCCTGGTTGATGCCCACCATACCGTCGCAGTCAGCGCTCTTGCCGATCAAGTATTTCTTGATATGGGCGTTCATCTCTATGCGGCCTTCGATTTCCTCGCCGTCGGCATCGCGGTTGATGAGCTTGTAGGTGTATCCGCCCTGGGCAGTAGCCAGCTTGGGATAGTAGTCACCCTGTGTCATATATACCCACATGCGGCGCTTGTCGCCGTCCTCGTACATTTTCTGCAACGAGATTGTAGGGCCTTTGCCGCCGCCCCATTGCTGGTCGGCTATGAGAGCGCTGCGGCTCCAGGCCACGTTGCGGGCGTTGCCGAAGGAATAACCCTGCACGGCGCACTGGATGGCCAGGATGGACTCGGGACCGTTGTTGGCCGCAACGTCAAACAGAGTGGAATAGTCTATCTCGGTCAGCGCCTGGGTATTGGCTATCACGTCCAGGGCGTCGGCGGCGGCCTTCTTGTAGAGGGCGTCGCGGTCCAGGCCGAGGTCGGAGTGCTGAGCCATAGTCACCGCCAACTTGGCGCGCAACGCGCGGGCCTTGCGCTTGGTCAGACGGTATGCGTCGGTGTCTGTCTCGGGGAGGTTGTCGACTGCAAAGTCCAGGTCCTCCATGGCGAAGCGGTATACGCTTGCCTGGGTGTTGCGGGGCTTCTCGAAGTTGCCGGCGCCTATGTCGGCGGAGTTATTCTCCACGATAGGCACGTCGCGCCATACCTCGGTCAGCATATAGTACGCGTATCCGCGGATTCCGCGAGCCTCGGCCACTGCGTGCGTGATGTCGGCATCGGTGATTGTGCCGCCGCACACCGGCGGGATGTCGTTGATCACCGAGTTGCAGAACAGTATCACGTTGTACAGGCCCTTCCAGCCCTCGTTGATGTAGGGGTTGGTGGGAGTGTATGTACCGAAGTACCACTGGCCCTCCTGGTCGTAGGTATAGTACAGGTCGCCGTTGATCATGTCCATCTTCCACTGGAAGTTCATGTGGAAATTGGACCATGTCTTGGACGCATAGAGCGTCATGGTGGTGGAGCGCAGGTTCTCGGGAGTAGTGTAGAACGTCTCCAGCACGGGCTTGTCGGCGGGGTTGACGGTCAGGAAGTCGTCGCACGACGTCAGGAATCCGCCCAGGGCAAGCGCGGCTACACCGCTCAATATTATATTCTTCATTTGTGTTGTGCTCGTTTGAGGTTAGAAAGTGAGGTTTACACCTACGGTGTAGGTTCGCGGTGTAGGATAGCGGCCACGGTCGATATTCTGCAGCAGCGAGCTCTGGTTGAAGGCACCGATTTCAGGATCGTAACCCTTGTATTTGGTGAAAGTATATACGTTCTGGCAGTTGAAGTAAACGCGGGCCTGCTTGATGAATGCCTTGTGCAGCCACTTGTCGGGCAGGTTCCATGCCAGCGAGATGTTCTGGATTCGGAGGTAAGTGCCATCTTCAATCCAGCGGTCGGACATACGGTTGTTGCCGTTCACGTCCAGGTTGGAGAAGCGGGGCACACCGTTGTGACCCTCCTTGAGGCGTACGTTGCTGATGGTCTCGGCTGCGTTGGGGTCGATCAGCTCGGTCTGAGCACGGTTCAGCACGCGTGTGCTCTGGTTGTCCCAGATGGAGTTGAGTCCCTCGGTGCGGAAGCGCGACCAGTTGAGGATGTCGCCGCCGAACTGGCCCTGCAGGCCGATGTTAAGCTCGAAGTCCTTCCATGTGAAGGTGTTGGTCCATCCGTAGGTCAACAGCGGGTTGGGGTCGCCGATAACCTTCTGGTCCTTGTCGTCTATGACGCCGTCGCCGTTCTGGTCCTTGAACTTGATGTCGCCGACCCAGGCGCCGGACACCTTGTCGATCTTGTTGGCGTAAGGCACGTTGCCGCCGGTCTGGGTGGCGTGGGCTATGATGTCGGCCTCGTCACGGAACAGGCCCTCGGTCTCGTAGCCGTAGAACACGCCCATGGGCTGCCCTACCTTGAACATGGTGCAGGTCTGGAACGCTGCATACCAGTCTACGTTGCCGTAGATTACCTGGCTGTCGTCGTTAAGGGCCACAATCTTGTTCTTGTTGTGCGACAGGGTGATGCCTGAGAACCAGCGGAAGTTCTTGGTGATGACGGGGCGAGCGTTGAACTGCACGTCCACACCCACGTTGCGGGTCTGTCCCACGTTGGCGTAAGGAGGAGCTATTGAGCCCCAGCTGTCATCTACCGAGGGACCCATGTAGCTGGGCACGAACACCTGCATCAGCAGGTCCTTGGTCTGCTTGCGGTATACGTCCACGGTCAGCTCGATGCGGTTGTCAAGAGCCGCGAAATCAAGACCGACGTTGTACTGTTCGGATGCCTCCCACTTCAGGTCGGGGTTGGAGAGGTTCTGGGGATAATATGCCGTGCCGTTGGGGGTCAGCATCGTCGCAAGCGCCGAGCCGTAACGGTATGTGGAGATGTTGGAGTTACCCACCTGACCGTAACCGAGACGCAGCTTCAGGTTGTTGAGCCAGTAAGCCTTCTCCATGAACTTCTCGTTGCTGATGCGCCATGCCAGTGCCACCGAGGGGAACGTACCCCACTTCTTGTTGGCACCGAACTTGGAGGATCCGTCGCGACGTACCGTAACGGTAGCTAAGTAACGCTGGTCAAAGGCATAATTTGCACGCGCGAACACGGATGCCGTGGTCTGGGCGTCCTTCCATCCCTGGTTGCTTACAAACTCACCGTCCTCGCCCATCACGAAGATGTCGTCGGTCAGGAAGTTCTTCTTGATGATAGACGTACCGTTCCATGCGGCGCGCGAAACCTCGAAACCAACCATGGCGGTGATGTCGTGCACGTCCTTGACGGTCTGATGATAGGTCAGATAGTCCTTCTGCATCCAGTAGAAGTTGTGGTCCTCGCGTTGCATCATCTGGTTGATGTTGTTCTCCACTACACCGAACTTATAGCGGGGGATGTACGACTTGTTCTGGTTCTGCGAGGCGTCGAAGGCGAACTCCGCGCGGAAGTTGAAGAACTTCAGGAAATCCACGCTGCCGTAGAAGTTACCCATCACCTGCTGGCGCAGCAGTTTGTTGTTGGTCTCCAGGGCCAGAGCCACGGGGTTCCAGGTCGATGCGCCGTTCACGGTGTTGGGACCCGCCCAGTTTCCGTCGAAGTCACGCACAGGCACGGAGGGCATCATGGTCATGGCCTGCATGATCACACCGTCCGAGCCGTCCTGACGGGTAATTGTCTCGTCCGTACGGGTGTAGGCTAACGAACCGCCGAAGCGCAGCCAGTCGGTCACCTTCTGATCGATGTTGAAACGGGTGTTGAAACGGTTGAAGTCCGAACCGATAATGATACCCTGCTGGTCCATCCATCCGGCCGAGAGTGCGTACTGCGTCTTGTCGTTGCCGCCGTCCATTCCGAACTGATAGCTCTGCATGAACGCGGTGCGGTAGATCTCGTCCTGCCAGTCCGTTCCGCGGCCCAACAGCGAGATGTCGCTGTAAGTGTCGTCGTAGTTCGTGCCGCTGAGCACGCCCTCGCTAAGAAGCTGGTTCTGATATGTGGCGTATTCGCGGAGGTTCATCATGTCAAGCTTCTTGGCAACCTGCTGCCAGGCCACGTAAGCGTCGAGGTGTATGTTGGTGCGCCCGGCCGAACCGCGGCGTGTGGTCACAATCACCACACCGTTGGCACCTGCCGCACCATAGATGGCGCAGGCCGAGGCATCCTTGAGGACGTCGATGCTGACGATGTCGCTCGGGGCGATGGCTGCCAGCGGGTTGACGGTGGTCTGTCCGTTCGATCCGCCCATCCAGTCGAAACCCTGGATAGTGTTGGAAGTGCTCATGGGCACACCGTCTATAATATAAAGAGGCTCGTTGGATGAGTTGAGCGAGCTGGCGCCTCGGATACGGATGGAGGTCGCGCCGCCGGGGGCACCGGAGTTGGATGTTACCTGCACACCGGCCATCTTGCCCTGCAGCATCTGGTCGGCGTTGGTCACTACGGTCTGACGCATCTGGTCCTCGGACAGCGAAGCCACCGAACCGGTCACGTCCGAACGCTTCTGCGTACCGTAACCCACTACCACTACCTCGCTCAGTGTAGCGGCGTCTTCCTTAAGACGGATGGTCACGTCGGTCTGCCCTTTAAGGTCGTAGGTCTGTGTGGTCATGCCCACATACGACACTACAAGCTGAGACTTGTTGCTCTTTACATTGACTTTGAACTTACCGTCGATGTCTGTAGCCGTCCCGTTACCGGGCACGCCCTTCTCCATCACGGTGGCGCCTATCACCGGCTCGCCGGTGTCGTCGATGACCGTTCCCTGCACCGCTACCTGCGCCATTGCCGCACTTGTGGTGCCACAGAGAACCAACGCCACCAACGCGTGTGTCACACGTTTGAAAATCGTTCTCATTAGGTGATTTAGTTTATTATTGTATTATGTTTCCAGTTCTGTAGTTGTTGCATATTTACGTTCGTTTCTATCGTCGAAGCGGTCGGGGCACTTCATTCGGCCGTAAATATTCTGCGGTCGTGAGTTTTTCATCCGGCTAATGACGCCTTATGAGTTTTTCACGGTTGCAAAGTTACATACTGCCGTCCGTAATTTATGATACTATTTTGACATTTGTTGTTTAACCTTAATTC
>DESI01000042.1 GCA_002361235.1 Porphyromonadaceae bacterium UBA3318
TAGCTAAAGTAGCTATAATAGCTATAATAGCTAAAATAGCTATGGCAGCTGCAATAGCTACAGAGCACACAGACGCGCTTCCGTCAATATGACGGAAACGCGTTTTGCACATTTAAGAAAAAAAGATTAATTTTGTAACTGAGAAGCAACGACTTGCGGCGCGGAGGGTGTCCTTAGCGCTCCAATCGTGATATAAAGGCATGAAGATTAAGCAGATATATAACCCTAAGAAGGTATACGACGGATGGTTTGAGAGTTACTTCATCAAGCCGTGGATACGTCACTACGCCGACTTTGTGCATGGAGAGAGTGCGGGCGACTGCCTGCGTTCGCTTCTGGCGTGGCTGGTGATGACGCTTGGTCTGGCCGGTCTGCTTATGGGACTTGTGGGCCTGATGGGTCCGGAAGTAGGCTTCGCGTGCCTGAAATGGATAGGCATAGCCTGGCTCGCGGCCTCGGCGATACCCTTCATCGCGTTGCTGGCACGTACGTTCAACGGTGCCGAGGCCCAGCCCCGACATCCGAAGTTCTTAGGCATCGACTCGCTGACCGTGCTCAGCGCGCTGCTGTTCTTCATATTCGGTGTGCTGCTGATGTACACCACCCTTCATTCCGAAACACTTCATGCCCCCGCCGGCACTCCCGAGGACGACGGGAAGGTGCCTACCGATACCGTTTACGAGGAGGCCCTGTTCACGTACCAGAATCCTGTGATAGACACCGCCACGACGGTGGCGGACACGATGACCGACCTGTCCGACCCCGACCTTGTGACGCCCGACGAGAGTTTTGATCCCACCATCGAACCCGACCCGTCGAACCCGGCCCCGCAGGATACGGTCAATTACTTCTGACTAACGAATATAAACGAAAACAAAGGAGATAAGATATAATGGCAAACCATGAACTGAGCGAGCAAGAGATAGTTCGCCGCAACAGTCTGAAAGCGTTACGCGACATGGGCGTGGAGCCCTATCCCGCCGCGGAATTCCCGGTGACGGGCCACAGCGCTGAAATCAAAGAGAACTTCAAGGACGACGCGGAGGCGCGTCAGGTGAGCATAGCGGGCCGCGTGATGTCGCGCCGCATCATGGGCAAGGCTTCGTTCATGGAGCTGCAGGATTCCGATGGCCGCATCCAGGTGTATGTGAGCCGCGACGACCTCTGTCCCGGCGAGGACAAGGAATTGTACAACACGGTGTTCAAGAAACTGCTGGATATAGGCGACTTCGTAGGCATCACCGGCGAGGTGTTCCGCACCAAGACGGGCGAGATTTCGGTACACGCCCGCTCGCTGACGCTGCTCAGCAAGAGCCTGCGCCCGCTGCCCATCGTCAAGATGAAGGACGGCGTGGCATTCGACGCCTTCACCGACCCCGAGCTGCGCTACCGCCAGCGCTACGTCGACCTGGTGGTAAATCCCGGCGTGCGCGACATATTCATCAAGCGCACCAGGATGTTCAACTCGATGCGCCATTACTTCAACGAACACGGATTCCTGGAGGTGGAGACTCCGGTGCTTCAGGCCATACCAGGCGGTGCGGCGGCACGTCCGTTCATCACGCACCACAACGCACTGGACATCCCCCTGTACCTGCGCATTGCCAACGAGCTGTATCTGAAGCGCCTTATCGTGGGCGGCTTCGAGGGCGTGTACGAGTTCAGCCGCAACTTCCGCAACGAGGGCATGGACCGCACGCACAACCCCGAGTTCACCTGCATGGAGATATACGTGTCGTACAAGGACTATAAGTGGATGATGAACTTCACGGAGAAGATGCTGGAGAAGATAGCCCTGGACGTGAACGGCACCACCAAGGTACAGTTCGGCGACCATGAGATAGACTTCAAGCCACCGTATCCCCGCGTCACCATGCGCGACGCCATCCTGGAGCACACCGGTTTCGACATCGACGGCAAGAGCGAGGACGAGCTTCGCGACTTCGCCCGCAACAACGGCATCGAGGTGGACAACACCATGGGCAAGGGCAAGCTCATAGACGAGATCTTCGGCGAGAAGTGCGAGGGCAAGTATATCCAGCCCACGTTCATCATCGACTATCCGGTGGAGATGTCGCCCCTTACCAAGCGTCACCGCGAGAATCCGGAACTGACCGAGCGCTTCGAGCTGATGGTGAACGGCAAGGAGCTGGCCAACGCCTATTCCGAGCTGAACGACCCGATCGACCAGTACGAGCGCTTCGTGGAGCAGATGAAACTGGCCGACAAGGGCGACGACGAGGCCATGGTGATAGACGCCGACTTCATCCGCGCGCTGGAATACGGCATGCCTCCCACATCGGGAATGGGCATCGGCATGGACCGCCTGGCCATGCTCATCACCGGCCAGCCCACCATACAGGAGGTGCTGCTGTTCCCGCAGATGCGACCCGAAAAGAAACAACAGAACACCGACGCCCCGCAGGAGGAAACACCCAAAGCATAAACGGCGATGGACTCGATGGGCAAAGTAGCGGTTATAGGCAGCGGCAGCTGGGCCACGGCGCTGGCCAAGCTGTTGCTGAACAACTGCAGTCGCATCGGATGGTATTTCCATCGTCAGGACCGCATCGATGAGTTCATTCGCAACGGCCGTAACCCTATGTACCTTACCGATGTGGAGTTCGACACGCACCGTATCGATTTCACTTCGGACATCAACGAGGCGTGCGGCAACGCCGACACGCTGCTGATAGTGGTTCCGTCGCCCTATCTGCTCCAGACCCTGGACGGCATCACCGTGGACATCAGCGAGAAGAACGTGGTGTCGGCCGTAAAGGGGATAGTGGGCGACACGGACATGATCGTCACGGACTTCATGCGCGAGCGCTTCGGCTGCCGCGAGGACCGCACCTTGGTGATAGGGGGTCCGTGCCACGCCGAGGAGGTGGCCTTGGGACGCCTGTCGTACCTGACCATCGGATGCCATGACGAGACACGCTGCCGCGATTTCGCCGGCCTGCTGGCGGGAAGGAAGATGCGCACCATCCTCAGTCAGGACGTGAACGGCATCGAATACGCCGCCGTGCTCAAGAACGTGTACGCCATCGCCGCCGGCATAATCAGCGGCATGAAGACGGGCGACAATTTCCTGGCCATGACCGTGTGCAACGCCATCCGCGAGATGGAGCGTTTCGTAGACTCCGTGGCTCCGGTGCCCGGCCGCGACATCTGCCGCTCGGCCTACCTGGGCGACCTGCTCGTAACCGCCTATTCCAAGTTCAGCCGCAACCACTTCTTCGGCTCCATGATAGGCCGGGGCTACAGCGTCAAGGCCGCCATGATGGAGATGGAGATGGTGGCCGAGGGTTACTACGGCACACGCTGCATACAGCGCATCAACCAGAACGGCCCGAAGGTGGACATGCCCATCCTCAACGCCGTGTACCGCATACTGTACGAGAACGAAAAGCCCGCGCAGGCCATCAAGCCGGCGGCCGCATCGTTCACGTAAGTTAATAATCGGTAAAAACGCGACCCGGAGCGAATTTATAACCTCCCCTCGGTGTTATTACTGATACATTAGCATTGTGATTACTATTGTATATACTTAACTGAAAAATCATAATTATGAGAAGCATTGAATTGAACATCGACGATGCGAAATACTTCGCCGAGAAGGAGTACGACTCGATGGGAGCCGAGGCAACGGCCGCACTGACCACTCTTGAGGAGGGCACAGGCGCCGGCAACGACTTCCTGGGCTGGCAGAAGCTTCCGAGCGAGACACCTGCCGAGCTGGTGGAGCGCATCGAAAAGACGGCTGCACGTCTGCGTCAGAACTGTGACTACGTGGTATGCGTAGGTATCGGCGGCTCCTACCTTGGCGCCAAGGCCGTCAACACCGCACTGGCCGACAACTTCGAGTTCTATTATGCACCGAATCCCGGCGAGCCCAAGGTGCTGTATGCCGGTCAGAACATCAGCGAGGACTACACCGCCCAGCTGGAGAAGCTGCTGACAGGCAAACGCTTCGGCATCATCGTTATCTCCAAGTCCGGAACGACTACCGAACCGGCCATCGCCTTCCGTATCCTGAAAGAGAAGCTGGAGAAGGAGCAGGGCAAGGATAAGGCCAAGGACCTGATCGTGGCCATCACCGACGAGAAGAAAGGCGCACTGCGCACCATGGCCACCAACGAGGGCTTCGAGACATACGTTATTCCCGACAACGTGGGCGGACGTTTCTCGGTGCTGACCCCCGTAGGCCTGCTGCCCATCGCCGTAGCCGGCCATGACATCAAGCTGCTGCTGAAGGGCGCCGCCGACATGGAGAACACCACTCTGCACGCATCGCCCTCCAACCCTGCGCTGACATACGCACGCCTGCGCAACGCACTGTACCGCAGCGGCAAGAAGATCGAATTGCTCGTCAACTTCGACCCGCGTCTCCACTTCTTCTCGGAGTGGTGGAAGCAGTTGTACGGCGAGAGCGAGGGTAAGGACGGCAAGGGTATCTTCCCCGCAAGCGTAGACTTCACCACCGACCTGCACTCCATGGGACAGTGGATCCAGCAGGGCGAGCGCAGCATCTTCGAGACCGTGATTTCCGTGGCCAAGCCCAGCGTGGAGCGTCGCATACCTGAAGACAAGGATAATCTGGACGGCATCAACTACCTGGCCGGCAAGCGCATCGACGAGGTGAACAAGATGGCCGAGCTCGGCACCAAGATGGCCCATGTGGAAGGCGGCGTACCCAACATCCGCATCGAAATCGAGCAGGTGGACGAGTACAGCCTCGGACAGCTCATCTACTTCTTCGAGAAGGCCTGCGGCATCAGCGGCTATCTGCTGGGTGTCAATCCTTTCAACCAGCCCGGCGTGGAGTTCTACAAGTCCAACATGTTCAAGCTGCTGAAGAAACCCGGCTACTGCTAAGAAACCCGGCTACTGCTAAGAAACCCGGCTACTGCCAAGACGCGCGGGAGGCGACGGCGGAGCTGAAGCTCCGTGCCGAAACCAACCCACACGACACAAAGCAGAAGCAACACAACAAGAAAAGCAGAAGCAACACAACAAGAAAAGCAAAAGCAACACAATAAGAAAGGCCCCGGAGCACACGGCTCCGAGGCCTTTTTATTCGGGATTCAATCGGGATGAATCGGGGTTCAATCGGGTTTAATCGGGATGAAACCGGTGTGGTCAGCGCGACAGCTTCATCACCATGTCGTTGCGGGCGTTGTAGAAGCCGAGTGATCCGTCAGCCAGACGGCCGTAGCTCGTCACAGTGGGCAGAAGGCTCGACAGAGCCTGTTCGGTGCTCATGTCGGGGCACGCCATGCGTGTGGACATCGCCTGGCCGAACGTGATGGCTGTGTAGTCGGTGGTGAAACCACCCGACAGGTTGTTGCACCCGGTCTCGCAGAAGTATTTGCCGTTCTTGTCGAAAGTGACGGTGCGCGGTTCGTCGGCAGTGTGCTTCACGTCCTTGCCGTCAAGCTCGGTGATGCGCCATTTGCCTTCCAGCGTTGCGATGGAATAGTCCTGGTATCCCTTGCGGAGCACCATCACCCGTTTGCCGCCGCAGGTCAGCGCCACTTCGTTGGCTTTGCGCAGGCCTACGTAGCCGGTGGTGTTCTCCAGCGCACGCTTCATGGCGTCCTCGGTGCTCATGTCGGGACATGCCATCATGGTTGAGGCCACGCGGCTGAACGTCAGATTGCCCGCCGGCAGGTCCTTGTTGAAACCGCACATCAGCCGGTTGCAGCCGGTGGTGGCTACGGCCCTGCCGTTCATCACGTCGAACGAAATCGTGGGGCCTTGGCCGTCGGCTCCGGGGGTAACGGCATTGCCGTCGACACTTATCACGTTCCATTTGCCGGACAGACCGCCCAGATCGATGGTGCGGGTGCTGCAGCTTGTGGTCAACATCAGCGCGCATAGCGCCATTCCTATCGTTATGCTCTTTTTCATGTCTTTTTCTGAATTTAGTGTGTTTTTTATTGTGTGTTCTATGTTGCGTTCTCTAATAAGACAATACAACTATGCAAAAGGTTGAATTCAGGCAGGAAAAAAAGAGAGGCGGCCGAAGCCGTCTCTCCCTTTATATAATGAGTTGTATTCTCTATTACTGGATGTAGGACAGGTTGATACCTGTGAACTCCATGTCGTTCTGTGCGCGCTTCAGCAGGGAGGGATCGAGCTTGACGGCCTGCTTCAGGTTCTGGATTGCGCTGTTCTGCGAGCCGGTACGGGCTGCGGCCACGGCCTTAAGGTAATAGGTGGTGGCGTTGGGAGCCTTGATGTCGTCCAGAATCTTGTTGGCTGCGGTGTAGTTCTTGGCCAGGATGTTAGCTACGGCGGCGTTGTTGGTCTTGGCGTCGCCGAAGGCGTTGAGTGCCTTCTGCAGGTCGCCCTGGTTCAGATAGTACGTACCCATTGCGTCGGCGCTTTCGGGCACGCCTGCGGCTGCGCCGAAGTATTCGTTAGCCTTGCTCATGTCGTTGTTGATCATGGCTACCAGACCCATGTTCATCATCGGCTCCTTGGCCTTGGAATTGATGCGCAGGGCCTGCTGCCAGTTGGCTGCGGCGCCGCTGTAGTCGCCGGCGACGTACTGGGTATTACCCAGGTTGTTGAACGCGCGGTAGTCCTCGGGATGGAGCTCGGCGGTGCGGTTGTACACCTCCATCTTCTTCATGTTGTCGTTGGTGAGGGTGGCGATGTAGAGCATCTCGTCGACGGTCAGCTTCTGGGGATCGTTGTTGAACAGGTTGACAAGTTCCTGGTCGGACTTGCCGATGGTGTTGATTGTGGCCATCACGCGGCTGTAACGCAGCTGGGGCAGAATCTGGTCGGCCAGCTCGTCGAATACCGACGACAGGTTGCGGATCTCACGCTCGCGGTCCTGGGGATCGGGATACATACGCAGCACGGACAGAATCAGGTCCTTGTCCTGGATGTTGCTTTTCTCCACCAGTTTCTCGAATCCTTCCCAGTCCTCGGGAGTGAAGCTGGAGGTCAGCTCGCCGAATTCGGTGATGCGGTCCTTCTTCAGCTGCTTTTCCATATAGCTGGTGGTGTTCTTCTCGCGCTTCTCGGCCAGGCTGGTGTTGAACTCCAGCGAGCCTTCGGGGCTGGCGAACGAGTTGATGGTGATGCCGGCGATTTCCTGATTGGCGGCCTTGTTTGCTTCCATCAGCTTCTTGTTGAGGTCGATGTAGTCGGCCTTGTCGGTCTGGTTGCTGCGGATGTTGGCCTGGTTGATCAGGAAGTGGATGTCGGCGCTGTATTTCTCGGTGATCACCTTCTGGAAGTTATCCTTGGCGACGGCGGGAGTCACGCTCTTGCCGTTGGCCAGTGTGGAGGTGGCGATTACGCCGTAACCTACCTTGACGCGGGGCAGCTTGTAGGTCTTGCCTTTCTGGTCGACGTTGAAATCCAGATACAGGTCGGAGTGGGCCATCTCGGGACGGTAGGGAATGGTGAAGGGAATGGTCACCATGCCGCCGTTGGCATAGCTCACCTCCTGGCCGTTGGCGCGGACGTCCTCGCCCTGGAACACTACCGGAGTGGCCGTGGCCTCGCTTGTGGCGCCTGCGGCCGTCCACTGCAGAACGGGCACTGCCGTTACCTTGGCGTTCTTTACCATGAATTTGGAGGGAATTGATCCCTTGATTGTGCCGGGCACATTCTGTCCGACAGTCTCCAACGGTGTCGGAACCGTCGTGAAGTAATCACTCTGGAACTGCTGCAGCTTCTTGCTGCAACCCCCTGCTACCAGGGCGCATCCTACTGCAGCCACCATTAATACACTTTTGTTCATAGACTATGATTTGTTTTAAACGTTCTGTCAATTCTTCTTCTATCGTCTGCCTATTGCGTCACGCTCCATGCAATGCCTGCTTTGAGCGTTCCGAACCCCTTTTTTACTTAACTACACTAAGGGATGGTAAAGATACAGAAAATTCACGAACCGACAAAATATTACATACCCTTATGCCAAAAATTCTTGTCGGCACCCCATCTTCGCATTGGATATATCTCCGAAAACCGTTACGGCGAGTGCCCGAAAAACCGCTTTGCCCGCACCGCCGACGGCGAGCCGGGCCTGAACTGTCTCTGCGCCGGCTACCGCCAATACTTCGGGCACGTGGCCCCCTACATGGACTTCATGGCCAACGAGCTGAAACACCGGCGTGCGCCGGCCAACGTCATGAGCCACATAGACGACATTCATTAAGTTTTTGTTAAATTACAGGTGGGAGAAGTGTCGGACAATTAATTTTGCTAATTTTGTGGCATGGAAACACGTAATGTCAAAATACTGGTAGTGGACGACGAGGACGGCATCCGCGAGGGTCTGTGCGAGTATCTGCGCCTGGAGGGATACGATGCTGACGGCGCGTCAAGCGCCGAGGAGGCACTCTCCATGGGTATCGACGGCTACGGTCTGCTGCTCCTTGACGTGATGATGGTGGGGATGGATGGCTTCGAGCTGGCGCGCCGTCTCAAGCAGTCGCCCGGCACTGCCGGCATTCCCATCATCTTCTTAACCGCAAAGGATACCGACGACGATATGGTGGCCGGACTGAGGCTCGGCGCCGACGACTATATTCCCAAACCGTTCTCGATGAAGAACGTCATGGCACGCATCGAGGCGGTGACACGCAGGAGTTTACGGAATTCCAAGGTCTCTGAGAATGTGGTGTGCGACCGCGTCACGCTGTCCTGTCGTGTAGACGGCAACGTCGTGAAGCTACCGCGCAAGGAATTCGAGATCCTGGCGCTGCTGCTCGACAACCCGGGGCGTATATTCACGCGCGAGGAATTGATGAAGCGTATATGGCCGGACAACGTGGTGGTGGTGGACCGCTCGGTAGACGTGCACATAACGCGCATCAGGTCGAAAATCGCACCGTATGGCAAACATATAGTGTCCCGCTCGGGATATGGCTATGGCTGGCAGGACTGACACCCGGTTTTCTTTTCAGCTGCGCATATTGCTGCTGCTGTTAGGTTCGTGCTGGCTGCTGGCCGGCACGTTCATGGTGTTCCAGTATCACCGGGAGAGGGACTATAAGACCGGGATGATGAACACTCGGCTCCAGATGCACAACGCCCGCCTGCTGGACGACCTGCGTAAAGGGGAACCGATCGGGAACATCGTGAGCCGGATCAGCAGTCCGACCGAAAACCTGCGTGTCACCCTGATAGGACGCGACGGCAAGGTGATATACGACAGCAGCGGTGCCACACCGACCTCCGACCACAACACCAGGCCGGAGGTCCGCGCGGCGCGCGTCAAGGGGGAAGGGTATGCCATCGAACGTGTGTCGGAGGAGGACAACACCACCTATTTCTATTCGGCGTTAGCAGGCGACGACGGCATGGTGGTGCGCTCGGCGGCGCCATATACCCATAGTCTTGTGGAGTTTCTGGCCATAGACCGCACCATCCTGTTCATCATGTGCGGTATGACGCTGGTCATCAGCATCATCGGGCTGCTGGCCACACATAAGGTCACCGTCAGCATACGCCGCCTGAACCAGTTTGCCGAACGGGCCGGCAACGGCGACAGTATATACGAGGGCTATTCATTTCCGCACGACGAACTCGGCAGCATTGCCGCCAACATAGTGAAGATATATGTGCAGCGCGACCAGCAGCACCGCGAGACCATCCGGCTGGAGCAGGACAAGGCGCGGCTAAAGAAACAGCTGACCAACAACATCAACCATGAGCTGAAAACACCGGTGGCCTCAATTCTTGTAAGCCTCGACCTGCTGGACGACCATCCCGACCTGCCCGAAACCAAGAAGCGGGAGCTTATGGGCCGTATCCGCGGCAACGCCGGCCGTCTCAGCGCGTTGCTGAAGGATGTGTCCACCATCACGCGGATGGAGGACGGTCAGGGCATGATAGACAAGAAGCGCATCGACCTGACGGCACTCATAAATGATATAGCGGACGAAGCGCGACCGCGCACCGAAATGCAAATTGATGTCAATATACCCCGGCTATGGATCAACGGCGACCGCATGCTGCTGGAATCCATATTCCACAACCTGATAGACAATGCCATATCTCACAGCGAAGGCAGCGAGATACACATCACGGCCGATGAGGCAGGCAACTTCAAGGTCTGGGACAATGGCAAAGGGATAGACGCCAGGCATCTGCCACATATATTCGAACGCTTTTACCGCGTTGACGACGGCCGTGCACGTTCCACCGGAGGCACCGGTCTCGGTCTGTCGATCGTGAAGAATGCCGTGGCAGTGCATGGCGGCTCAATCAGAGCCGTCAGCACGAAGGGACTGCTGTTCGAGTTCAACCTTGGTTGCACAGATTAGAGCTTCCGGCTCTTTATCTGACCATCCTGCAAATAGACTTTTACGGTGTTTCCGGCAGGGATTTTCACCTTGCCGCTGACGGGGTGGCCATCGGCAATAATCGTCACCTCGGAAGTTGACTTTGAACCGGCATTACTGGTGATATAGGCAACCGATGAATCTTTCGGATTCTGAACGGCGGTAAGCTTTGTGCCCTTTAGGAATATTCTGAGTTCATCGGCCAGCGAATTATTCTGCCGCACCGCTACCGTGGCTGACGAGGCGTTGTCGGTGATTTTCGTATCGACCGATAACACAGGTGCCTTACCGTCGATATTGATTCCGGAAATTTCGGCGGGGACACTACTTCTGAAGTTGGATACCAACATATAACAGACACCATCGGGATCGGGCACAATCGCTGCGTTCCAGCCCTGCGGCAGTCTGTCGGTCAGCGACACGGTCTTCCGCTTCATCGCTCTGGTTGTGGCGGCGTCTACATTGGTATAATAGTTGACGTTGCGGCGGTCCACCACATCACCGGCCCTGACATCGCGCTGTCGGCCGGAATAGAGGGTGTAGAGCCCGGAGGTCAGTATTGAATTGTTGTCGGCCCGGTCGCCGAACCCCATACCCTTGTTGCCGGGACCGGTGAAACCAAGCTCGCCGTTGATGTTGACCCATTCGGAAGCGGACTTTCGACCGTCACTTTTTCAGCAGTTTGTACCGTGTTTTTTTCAGCCGGACTTGCTATATTTTCAGCCGAACGTTTTGCATTTCCTACTGATTGAGACGTTGCACTACCTGCCAGCAACATAGCACCCGCAACGACAGCGATATACTTCAGTTTCATGTGTAGGGATAGTAAGGTTCGTATTAAAGTCGTTGTTCTTAAAACTATGTCGCCTCTGTTTTAGAACCAATATTGGCTGATTTTAATAGATTATGGAAGATGCTTCATTGTATATCCGAGCCAGGAAAACAAATCTCTTCATTTTACGACAAATATAATATCCGACAGAGTAGAATATTTTCTTTTTTTGAACTCAAATTGAATTTTTTTCAGAGAATCTGAAGAGAAGTTTTCAATATATTGTATAATCTTAGGCTCGATTAAAGAAAAAGCTCTCTTCATTTTCCAAGATTGTGAAAAATCATTTGAGTCAGCCAGAACAATATATATTCGATTCTCAGCCCCAAAGCGCATTTCGCCTTGATTTTCATATAACCATCTAATCAGTTCAATAGGATTTCTTTGAGTTTCTTCTATAATTTTGCCCTTAGCTACCTCTAATTCCCTAATTACGTCTCTTTGTCCAATTTCCTTTAATTTTTCAGTTAACGTATATATCTGTTGTGACTCTGATTCTTTTGAATCGCATGAGATTCCGATTCCTTGCATTTCTTTTTCAACCATGATTTTTCATTGGAGCCTAAGATGCCTTTAAGTTTCTGTCCCATGAATTGATTAGGAAAGAAAGTAACCTTTAAATCAATAGGATATTCGTCAATGAAAAAATCAACACTCTTTATCTCTCCAACAGCGGATATCACCCTTGGATTCTGTTTAAATAATTATTACTGTCCGCTAA
>DESI01000047.1 GCA_002361235.1 Porphyromonadaceae bacterium UBA3318
GACCAGTTCCCCATCGACAACTATGAGCTGACCCAGGCCATGATGCAGATAATCCGCAACGGCGGCCTCGGCAACGGCGGTACCAACTTCGACGCCAAGACACGTCGCAACTCCACCGATCTGGACGACATCTTCATCGCTCACATCGCCGGTATGGACGCCATGGCCCGCGCTCTGCTCAGCGCAGCCGACGTGCTCGAGAAGTCGCCTTACAAGAAGATGCTGGCCGACCGCTACGCTTCCTTCGACAACGGCGAGGGCAAGAAGTTCGAGGAAGGAAAGATGACTCTGGAGGATGTTGTGGCTTACGCCAAGACTCAGCCCGAACCCGCACAGACCAGCGGCAAGCAGGAGCTTTACGAGGCTATCGTAAACATGTACGCCTGAATATAGTCTAAATTTGAAAGTTTAACCGTTAAGGTTTCAACTGCAGTCATTTAACCTAAGGCTGCCTTGCGGCGGCCTTAGGTTCAATTTAAAAATTTAGCATCATGACAAACGACAAAGGCAGCAAAGCCTACCTTTTTTCCATCGTGGCGGTGGCCGTCCTGGGCGGTCTGCTGTTCGGCTACGACACAGCCGTGATTTCGGGAGCCGAGAAGGGTCTGCAGGCGTTCTTCTTAGGAGCCAAGGACTTCGTCTATACCGACGTGATACACGGCATCACATCCTCCAGCGCCCTGCTGGGATGTATCATCGGCTCGGCCATATCGGGACTCATAGCCTCGCGTTACGGACGCAAGCCCACACTGGTGCTGGCCGGCATCCTGTTCCTCGTATCGGCCCTCGGCTCGTACTACCCTGAGTTCTTCTTCTTCGACTATGGCAAGCCCACCTTCTCGCTGTTGGTGGCTTTCAACATTTACCGCATCATCGGCGGCATCGGCGTCGGCATCGCGTCGGCCATCTGCCCCATGTACATCGCCGAGGTGGCGCCTTCCAACCTGCGCGGCACGCTCGTGTCGTGGAACCAGTTCGCCATCATCTTCGGTCAGTTGGTGGTTTACTTCGTCAACTTCCTGATACTTGGCGAACACACCAACCCCGTCATCGAAAAGATAGGCGAGACGGTCTATGCCGTCAGCCCGCAGTCCGATCCCTGGACCATCCAGACCGGATGGCGCTATATGTTCGGTTCCGAGGCCTTCGTGGCCGCCGCATTCACCGTTCTGGTATGCTTCGTGCCGGAGTCGCCGCGCTACCTGGCACTTGTAGGCAAGGACACCAAGGCTCTGGCTATTCTGAGCCGAATCAACGGACGCGCCAAGGGCGTGGAAGTGCTGAACCAGATAAAGAGTACCGTGGAAGCCAAGAGCGAGAAACTGTTCTCGTTCGGATATATGGTCATATTCGTGGGCATTATGCTGTCGGTGTTCCAGCAGTTCGTGGGCATCAACGCCGTGCTGTACTATGCGCCGCGCATATTCGAATCAATGGGCATGGGCAACCCGATGGTGCAGACGGTAATAATGGGCATCGTCAACATTTCGTTCACCCTCGTAGCCGTGTTCACAGTCGAGAAGTTAGGCCGTAAGCCTCTGCTGATATGGGGTTCTATCGGCATGGCTATCGGTGCCTTCGGCGTTGCGCTGGCCAATGTGGTGTCGCTCGGCACGTACTTCCCCGCCGTATCCATCATGATCTACTCCGCAAGCTTCATGTTCTCGTGGGGTCCCATCTGCTGGGTGCTCATCTCCGAGATATTCCCCAACACCATCCGCAGCCAGGCCGTGGCCATCGCGGTGGCGTTCCAGTGGATTTCCAATTTCATAGTCTCCTCCACGTTCGTGCCCCTGTACAATATGTCCACGCCTGACATGGGTTCCAGCTTCGGCCACATCTTCGTCTACGCCATGTATGGCGTGATCTGCGTGCTGGCCGCATGGTTCGTCGCCAAGCTCGTGCCCGAGACCAAAGGCAAGACCTTGGAGCAGATGTCCAAGCTTTGGTCCAAGAAGAAATAATTTGCACTTCATAGTGAATCGGTTCGGAGGGAGGTACTTATTTTTGGGTATCTCCCCTTTTCACTTTTTTTCGTAACTTTGCAACTGAAATCATAGCGTTATGGAGAAGACAAATAGCATTGAGGCATACCATGCCGACGACAGACTGCGCGACCTTGTGGACGACAACAATCTGCTGCTACTGGTCATTGACCGTTTTAATATCCCGTTGGGCTTCGGCGACAGCTCCATCGCAGAAATATGCCGCAACGAGCATCTGGACACCGCCACATTCCTTGCCGTGGCCAACCTGGTATGCGGCCGTCCCTACTCTACGCACAACATCAGCCTGCCGGCGCTGACCACCTATCTTGAGAACGCTCACTCTTATTTCCTCGACTTCATACTCCCCTCCATCCGCGAAAAGCTGATCAAGGCCATCAACTGCCAGGACGCGAACGACGTGGGATTCCTGATACTCAGATATTATGACGACTATCTCGCCGAGGTGAACCGCCACATGAAGCATGAGAACGACGTGATATTCCCGCACGTCAACGGTATGGCCGCCGGTCAGGACGACGACAGCGTCTCGCTGCTGGACTATTCGCTGAACCACGACGACATGGTCGACAAGCTGCAGGAGCTCAAGGACATCATAATCCGCCACTACCCGCACACCACCAACAATGTGCTGACATACGCCCTGTACGACATCATAAACGTGGAGAACGACCTGACCTCGCACTGGCGCATAGAGAACGAGCTGTTCATGCCCGCCGGACTTGCGCTGGAACAGAAGATGCTGGAGCTGCGAGAGCAGCGTGCCGACGAAGCCGAGGACGTATCCGATGCCTCGGACTCAGCGGACAAGGAGAGCGACCTGATCAGCAACCGCGAGAAGGAGATTATCGGCCTTGTAGCCAAAGGCCTTTCCAACAAGGAGATAGCCGACCGTCTGTTCCTGTCGGTACATACCGTCACCACCCATCGCCGCAACATAGCCTCCAAGCTGCAGATACACTCGGCCGCCGGCCTCACCATCTACGCCATCCTCCACAACATCATCGACATCTCCGAAGTCAGCTTAGATTAAATAGTCAGTCCGGATTAAGCAGCGTGTCAGGCGGTTTTGTCCCGGCGCGAAGGCTTTAGCCTCTCGCAGGTCCGGCGCAGAGGCTAAAGCCTCTCGCAGGTCCGGCGCGAACACCACCGCCCCTGTCTTTGTTCTAATTACAAAGATTCCACTCTGCTATGACGACACGAAGATTATTGATTACCTTTACAGGGCTGGCCGTGGCGTTCTCAGCGCTCGGCCAGCTTAAAAGTATGCGCGACGTTGCCATGGACTCTGCCTTGACCAGCCATAAGCTCATCTATTTCGGCAAGGGCGAGGAACCGCCCCGCGATTCCGTCTCCAACCTGATTCGCCAGTTCTATGAGAATCAGTTCCACCACTTTTCCGACCCTTTGGCCCCTTATTTTCTATTCCTGTCCAAGGACTCCAAATTAGCCATGGGTATGGGCGGGTGCGTGCGTATGCGCGCATATTACGACTGGGGCGGCTCAATCCCATCTCCGGGTTTCGCACCGTACCTGATCCCCATGACCAAGGACCCGACACGCGACCGTTACTTCGGTACCACTCCCTCGGGTACCGCCCTGTTCTTCCGCGTCATAGGCACCAACAAGAAAATCGGCAACTACCAGATATACATCGAAGCCAACTTTAACGGCTACCAGGCCCGCGACTTCCGTCTGAAGAAGGCTTATGCCACTATCAACGACTGGACCATCGGCTACGCCAACTCCACATTCAGCGACCCGCAGGCGCTACCGCCTGTTATCGACGCCTCGGGACCCAACGCCAAGATGAGTGCAACCTCCGTACTGGTCCGCTGGATGCACAATCTACCCAAAGGATTCACCATCGCCGCGTCAGTCGAGACACCCGACGAAAGCATAGAGGTCATAGCCGACAAGACTGCCAAGTCATCGCAATATATCCCCGACGTAGCGGTGTTCGCGCAATGGGGCTTCAATACCTCCGACCATATCCGTCTCTCCGCCATCTGCCGTTCGCTCACCTACCGCGACCTGCTGACGCAGAAAAACCGCATCACGCCCGGCTGGGGCGTGCAGTTGTCGTCGCTGTGGAGCCCGATACCGCAGCTCACGCTCTACGGCACCGTCAACGGCGGCGCCGGTTACGCCAGCATGGGCGGCGACTGGCTGATGGGCAACTACGACCTGGTCGAGGATCAGAAGCATCCGGGGCACCTGTACGCTCCGTATGTCGTAGGCGGATACGCCGGAGTGCAATATAACATCACGCCATCCATCTTCATCTCGGGTACATTCGGTGGCACTCGTTACTGTCCGCGCTTCAAACTGCAGCCCGACGCCTATAAGGAGGGTCTGTATATGGCCGCCAATGTCTACTGGTACCTGACGCCGCGTATCTCGTGCGGCGCCGAAATCGACCTGGGACGACGTCAGAACGGCAACGGCGACACACGCTGGGCCCGTCGCCTCAACGCCTTCGCCCAGTTCTCCTTTTAATTCCCGTCCCCGCCACCCGCCCCCGCCAGTC
>DESI01000028.1 GCA_002361235.1 Porphyromonadaceae bacterium UBA3318
GTTTAGCGGACAGTAATAATATGATATAATGCCCTTACCTTGCTCATAAGGCAAAAGTAACCATAAAATACGACATGACCAAATGATATGTCACCATCATCTCAGGCAGTACAGCGGCATGGTCTCCGACCAAGCTGTGCCGCACCGGTCTGTCCCCACGAAGGCCGGTGCCTGCTACGCTGGCCCCGGCCATCGTGGGGTTAATGAGAAACAGCCTCTCCGAGGCAGCAAATTTCGATAGGAGAATAAGTAGCTATGCTTAGCGGAAGATGTAGAGGGGCGAGGATTCGAAGCGGGGGAGGGCGGAGAGCTGGATGTCGGCGGTGTGGTCGGTGACTGCGGTCATGGCGTTGCCGACACGGCGCCCCCCGGTCTCGAGCACGTCGCGCACGGCCTTCAGGGCCTTGGCGGGCGTGTTGTTGTCGAGCGACAGATGGCAGAGGAACACGTATTTCAGTTCCGGATTGACGGCCGATTCCAGGAAGCGGGCTGTCTGCATGTTGTCCAGGTGTCCGTTGCTTGTGGCGATGCGCGCCTTGAGGTATTCGGGATAACGGCCGGTGCGGAGCATGTCGGCGTCGTAGTTGGCCTCTATCACCAGGTAGTTGGCCTGCCGCATGTAGAAATCTGCGCGTTCGGTCACTTCGCCCAGGTCGGTGGCCAACACGAAACGGTGACGGCCGAACTGCAGCGAGAAGCCCATGTTGTCGCTGCCGTCGTGCGGCACGTCGAATGCGGTGATCTCCATGCGGCCCACCTTGAAGGGTATCTCCTTGAAGATGGGGGAATGATAGTCCTTGATGCGTTTGGATATGTTGTGGCGGCGCAGTATGCCGTTCAGCACGCGGGGCGTGCAGTAAAGCGACATGTGGCGGTTGGTGCGCAGCAGCGAGTAGGCATAGCGCACATGGTCGGAGTGGTCGTGGGTCAGTAGCAGTGCCTTGACGTCCTGCATCTTGATGCCATGCTTGCGCAGCGACATCTCGATATGGTCGGTCTTGACGCCGGCGTCCACTATTATGCCTCCACGGACGGTGCCTATATAGCAGCTGTTGCCGCTCGATCCGGAACCGAACGACATGAAATACAGCGGGTCGTCCACCTTCAGTTCGTCGGCGGGGCTGACGGCTAAGTCGGACTCGAATTCCTCGAAGGGCAGCATGGGCTGGAGAGTGGGGACGTAACGCGGACTCATCGGCGGCCACCTCCTTTCCTGGCAGCCGGCGGTGCGGCCTGGGGCACGTGGATTAGGAATATGGCGGGACGCTTGTCGTAGTCATATTTGGCCGAGCGCCATTTGGCTGCGGCGCGGGTCCTGATGGACTCGGCGTCGGGGTCGGTGATGTCCGCGGCCACACACAGAAGCGTATCCGGGCGCAGGGTCTCGGCCAGGGACTTGACCATGGCGTTGTTGCGGTAGGGGGTCTCGATGAAAATCTGTGTCTGGCCGGTGCGTGCTGCGAGGCGTTCCAGTTCGATGATGCGCTGGCGGCGCGTCTGCGGGTCCTGCGGCAGATAACCGTTGAAAGCGAACCCCTGGCCGTTGAAGCCGCTGGCCATCAGTGCCAGCAATATGGACGAAGGCCCGACGAGAGGTATGACCTGCAGGCCCTCTTTCTGGGCTATGGCTACGATGTCGGAGCCGGGATCGGCCACGGCAGGGCAGCCGGCGTCGCTGAGCAGTCCCATCGGAGTGCCTTGGCGCAGAGGGTCGAGCCATCCGGATATGACGGCGCGGTCGGTGTGGGTGTTCAGTTCATGGAAGGAGCATTCGTCGATGGGGAAAGCCGGGTCCCAACGGCGCAGGAAACGGCGTGCCGAGCGCAGGTTCTCCACGATGAAATGGCGCAACTCCCTGACCACGCCGAGGTTTCCGGCGGGGAGCACATCGGCGAGCGGAGCGTGGCTCAGCTCAGACGGGACGAGATATAGCGCGGCTTTCAGCTCCATCGGGTTTCTTTGCAGTCGTTATGTTCATCAGCGCGCCCTCCATGCCGTCGGCTATGACCTTGCGCGTCTCGATGCGCAGGTAGCCGCTGCCGAAGTCATACTCCACGCGGTGGATGTCGGCGTCGGCGGGCACCTCGGGCGAGGGAGGGATCATGTCGCTTTCGTCAAGGTTCAGGGTCTGGACCAGGTAATGCTCCAGGTCCCAGGGCAGGAGGTCGCCTATATTGGTGTTGCGTATCACGGCCGAGGTGGGTGAGGTTACGTCCACTTCCCAGATACCGGGAGTGCCGGTGATGTCGGTGTACAGGGGCCGGCCCTGGCCGTCGGTCAGGACGCCCTTGAAATCATAGTTGGCGGAATCGAGGCGCTCGCCGATGCTGAGGGCGTCGACAAGGCTCCTGACGGTCATGGCGATATCGTTGTCGGCATGATAATACTCGGCCGGCGCGGTCGCGACGGAGTCGGAATCGGTTATGGCCTCGTTCCGGCTCTGTCGGTTACAGCCACCGGACGGCACCAGCAGCAGGATGGCCGCGGTCAATGCGCTGATGTGGAAATAATGACGAATCACTGCTGTATTCCTCTCTTTCTTCCTGTGGGAAACGGCCTGTATCAGTTATATATTTAATGTGAAGTACAGACAGTTTCTAAAAAACTCTGCAAAATTAATTCTATTTTTCCATATAAACACATAAATGTCAAAAAAAGTTAAGGGAAGATGACAAAAGAGGTCGTGTCTTTTTTTTGTTGACACAACCTCTCTGTGCGTTATGATGTTGTTGAGAATGTCAGAATGTATAAGCCACGCCTAATGACATGGTCATGACCTTGGAGTCGATCTTATCTTTGAGGAACGGATATTGGACTCGGTAGAAATATGAGAAGTGATTGCCGGTCTCGACGGCCATCTCTCCCATGATTCCGAGGTTGAAGTATGTTCCGAAGCCTCCGTTGTAATCTGTCATCTTATCCGAGAAATATATGTACGACTGGGCGTAGAAAGTTTCGGTAAGATATGGACCGGCTCCTACACGGAATCCGACCTTGCGGCTGATAGGAGCACGCATGTTCATCAGGACGGGAATTGTGACATTCCATGAGTGAATTACGTTGCCACGTTTAAAAGGCAGGGTTGCCCCCTGCATGTCCTTGTAACAGGAACTGTGGATTTCCGCGCCGTTGTTGACATACTGGATGTCAAGTCCGGGAGTCAGGCTCCATGTCCTGTTGAAACGGATGTCGTAATTGCCTCCTACCATTGCTCCGACACCCCAGCCGAACCGTGCATTGCCGAAAATCAGCTCATTCGTGTCGAGATTCCATAATACAGGATTCTCGCAGCGATGAGAAAGATTGACTGCGGCATGTACGCTCCATCTGTTCTTAACATCCCCGTTTCTGTCGCTCTGCGCCATGGCGGGACATGAAAATCCGACCATCCCCAGCGTCAGAAGGACTGCGATTAGATAAAACTTGTTATTTGTCATAGTTGTGGAATTTGTTACTCGCCCGGCCAACGTGTTACTACTGACAATTTCCCCGGGGAGGTGCAGTACGCTCCTTTTAACCTCCAGTTGAAATCCATTTTATCGCTGAATCCCTGATACTTGATAGATGCCTGGCATACAAGGGTGGGATATGTGTACCAATATGTCCCGGAATTAATGGTCTCGCTACAAGGGATGGGTAAGAAAATGTCATGGTCACTGCGTCCGTTGCGGTTCTGCTGTGTCGATACATGGAAATTTGATTCTCCGATATTCTTCATCATTATTGTAGACTCGGTTCTTGAACTATAGTTGATCCAACCAACTTTAACTTTTTTGCGGAAACTTAACTCAACGTGAAGACGGCCTTCCCATAAAAAAGCCCCTCCTGGCCATCTTACTTTTTGGATATCCCGTCGCGCTTCAACCTTGAATTTGCGGTTCTCAGCTTCATTTAAAATCCAGTTAGAGGTAAACATCGTACCTTTAGGGACCTCCTTAATACGTGAGTTGGGGAAATTGAAAGTTTCATACGGTTCATCTATAACACTGGGGAAATCAGATCTGGTATTAAAATCCCTATATTTTATTGTTTTATCGTATTTTGAATATGTCAGGCCTTCTTCCTTAAGACGTTCATAGGAAGGCGTTGTAATCATATTGAGTTTCTGACCGGCTATTTCTATGTTGCCCGAAGATGATGTGAAATAGGCATATTCCTGTTCTTCCATAGGCAAATAGAACCCAATGTCTTCTCCTTCATTGGCATAGTAGAATTCTGGATGACGTTGTTTAAACAATTCCAGATCTTCTTCGGTGTTTACAAGACTGTCTACATCTTCCAGAGCACGGATATACTTCTCCTTCAGCGAGACAAATCCAGGCACTAACCGTCTCATGTACTCAAAACGTTCTTCTTCTGTTTCCATGTCCATGAGTTTGAACAGCACTGCGTAGAGGGTCTTGACGTCGCTGAACTGCAATACGGAGTCCTGGGTCATGCAGATGCCTGGATTGGAGCTTCGCGTGCTACGACCGCCATCTTCAGTTGAAGTTGGCTGAATGTAGTCACCCGTACATGCACCGAACAAGAAGGCGGAGCATAACAGGATGAATAGTTTTGTTTTCATTTTTTTAATATTTAATAATTTGATATTGTTGTTTACGGTTTCCATTCGAACAAACGTCGACTGCCTACGCAATAGATAGTTAAATGTTGAATCGTGAATTCAAATATTAGAAACACCATATACGAAGTGTTTCTGCAGTGAATATTTATGGAGAATTAGGGTAATGAAGATAAATTGTCCATATTCCCTACATATAGGTAGGCAGGTGTGACCAACTTGATGATGCCGTAAGCATCTTCATTTAAGATGTAATCGACAAAGTCGGTTTCATTTTCGAAAACCGCAATGGGAGCAGTGTCCGTACAGTCCCAGATTTCGTACGATTCGATTTCTGAAATATCGAGAGGTTGGATACCGCTGTCTTTGTCGACATAACATGTGAATGCTATGGACGGGACTTTATAGATGAAACCGTCTTTGTCTTTTGGCTGTCTTGGCACTTTCTTCAAAGTAATGGTGCGTTTGGTTCGGGTCGCAGCATCGACAGGCATCGCCACCAAAGCCAGAAGCGCGAGGCTTAAAATAGTAAGCAGTTTGTTCATAATAGCGTTAGAATTGATTTACGAGGCAAAGTTAGGAATAGACAGGATAAATGTCAAGTTTTGAATGATTGTAAAAATGATTGTTTTTGCATATTGTTGAATAACAGAGTGTAATGGGCGCATTGCAATCAGCTTTCCAATCAATAAACCCTGTGATTATAGTCGCTGAACAGCCTGCGCTACTACTGGAATGACGACGTCCACGCCGTCACAAATAGGCGGTGAGGACACCGCCGCTCCAGTCGCCGACAATGGGAGGAGTAATCGCGCGGATTGAAAATTATATCTGAGCTATTGAAAAAAATATGCTTCGGTGTTTTTATGATGGAATTATTCAACGTGTCGGAGGTTAAAAACCTCCGTTCCAGGCGCTGTCGGCTCGCAGTGTCTGATGTTTACAGCAGACGGATGATGCCGTTTACGACATCGACGCTTTCTGTGTGTCCGAATACTTTTGTGGCCAGTGTGTTTCTGCGGTAAATTATCGCTCCGTTGGAACGGGCAAAGAGAACAGTCATCTCAGATGGCCTGAAGCCACACTTGATGAGGAGGGCTGTCTGTAAGTCAAGCTCGGTCAATTTGTTTTGAGTCAGTATTTTCAGGTTGTCTATGAATTTAGGAGAAGCCTGTAATACCGTCCGTTTCAGTTCGTCAAAAGTTTCATCGTCGATGTGTTTCCCTTCCGAAATCAGTCCGTTGATTTGAAAGTATATGTTAGAGTTCAGGATTACGGGAGAAACTTTTTGTAACTTTGACTGCTCGTAAAGAGCCATCAGCTCGTCGCGCAGTTTTTCGCGAAGTGCCGGCTCATTGTTAATGGTATCCGGCTCTGTTGAATCGGCATCCGATAAGGAATCCATAGCAGGGGGTTCCACCGGAGGAGGTAGCTGTGATTTCAGTTTTTGGAGGCTGTCCAGATTTTCGCGCAGTTGAATGATGGTGGCTTTGTCACGATTCTTGATGAACAGCATTATGGATGACGCGATAAGCGCCAGGATGACGATGCCGGCGATGATCCATCTAAGGCGTTCGTTTGCAGCGTGTTCTTTGAGCCTCTCGCGTTCATGCAGTTTGTAATTATACAGACTTTCCTGCAACAATGCCTGCTCGTTGGGATTATCGTCGAAATATGCCTCAAGAAGATTCTTATAATCCGTGTAGTACTGGTTCAAGGTGTCGGGATGGAGTGTGTGTCTGAATTCCGGAGACAGAATGATGCGGTATCCGGTTTTCTTATTCGTGATGTCTTCACTGACAATAAGTTCGTGCGCATACATATAGGCGGTGTCCATGATACCGGCATCCAGATATATGTCGGCGGCATACGCGAGGGCGACATTGCGCTGGACTGGTTTGACCTAATCAGGGGTGTGTCTTATCAGGTTCACGGCAGTCCCGATGTCTCCTGTTGCTTGTTTTACAGCTGCCAGAAAGATTCGGGAGTTGGCTCCAAATGCGTTGGGGAGTTTAACGGTATAATCAAGAGATCGGGAAAGAATTGAGTCTGCTTTATTTAATAAATCGTTTCGGGTGGAATCGATATCGCTCAACGTTCCTAAATCGTAGTAGGCTCCTCCTAATCCCTGTTGAGCAAAAACTATACCGATGGAATCCCGTTCATCCATCTTGTCTTTCAACATCTGCGAGAAATAGGGAATTGCCCTCTGATAAAGCCGTAGGTCACACAATAACCATCCTATCTGGCTGTTCAGCCTGTTTTTAAGGTCGGTGGTGTCGGGTGCGTGGCCCGGATTGTCGAGGGCCTGCTGGAAATACTGCAATGCAGTGGGATAATCGCCAAGCTCGTAATGAACACGACCGCCATAGTAGAGGGCTTCGGGATATATGGGGTCGGATTGATGCGCGGAGTAATAGTCGATAACGTCGAGAATCAGGCTGTCGGATACATGGGGCACGGAAGCTTTGTCCCTGGCCTTGATGGTAAGGAAATCATGGAAATGCCGGTCGGACTCCGACAGGCCGTCAGGGTTAATGCTGTCAAGATCCTGCAATGCCATTTCCGGGTGGTCGGAAACTATGGCGGCGATGCGCGTAAGCCTTGTGTCGGGACGGCGCGAGCAGCCTGTTGACGCCGCAAGGAGCGCCAACATAAATATTGTCGACAAGACTGTATATAAGTATCGGAATAAATGATGGTTCATGCTTTGCGCATTATTCATATCGTTGTCCGCAGTGTTGTGACATTGTGCTTCGACCTCACAAAAATAGTGAAATAAACCCGAATATGCCAACAATAATAATTGTTTTTTCTGAGCAAGCCGCAGAAGGGCTGCGACAGAAATGGATCCGTAACATAATGGGTATCTGTAATAGTC
This sequence comes from Porphyromonadaceae bacterium UBA3318, assembly GCA_002361235.1. Lineage (GTDB taxonomy): Bacteria > Bacteroidota > Bacteroidia > Bacteroidales > Muribaculaceae > Lepagella. The sequence goes on from DESI01000028.1 coordinate 7,446, forward strand.
CATTGAGGGGAAAATCTGCGCTCATCTGATATGTGTTATGTAAAAATTTTGCGCTCAGAGGATGTTTTGAGTATAAAAATTTTGCTAATAGATATTTGCTATTACTTTTGGCCAGAGAATCAATGAATTATCATACGGCGCATCCGGCAAATGGCCTTGCGTTGGATTATGATAAGGACTACTTTAAAATCTACGTCGGAGATATAGGCTTATGGAAGTAAGATTTCGCCGATTGAAGTGAAGTCATCAGGGTACGAGACTCATAAATCGCTGGACGAATTTCTTTGTAAATATTCAGCCGGGGTTGCCTGTCTGTTTTGTCTGGAGCTATGAATAACAGATCTTCTAATAAAGATACCTAATTGACAGCAAAAGGCGGTCGGCACATGGCTCTGTGACTATACGGAATGCTTGCAGCCCTTTGATGAAATAAAACATCGCCATACACTCAAGGAGGTTGGTGAGGTCGCAGAAGGCGGTATGACAGTAAGATTGAGAGAGGATGGGGTGGAATCAACTTGAAATCCCTTTATATTTCTCATTCATCAGAAATAATTTATCGGGCATTTCCTGTCTTCTTGCGTTTTATAACATTTATAATTACAAATAAGAGCAATGCGATTGAATGGGCGGTGTTTAGGAGCAATGCGTAAAACTACCATGCCATTCCACTACCGTATTGGCTGTTAAAGACAAGATTGTAAGCCAATATCGCATTATAGATAACCATTACAATCAAATTTCCGTAAGCAACTCTCGGTCTTATCCTATGACACAACCACGTTGACAACAGCGACATTGCATAAGCCGCATCGAGCAGCACTGTATCGTCGCTCCAACCTTCTGCAATGCAACACACAATCGCCAAAAGGAGAAACAAAAGCCATATTGCCCAAAATCGTTTATCGATTAGTTTCATAATTGGTCAAGATAGACAGTTAATTGAGAGAATGAGGACTTCATTTCGTCTGTAAAATCTTCTTGCTTTACAGTTTTTATACATTTGTTTAGTGTTCTCGTATTGAGGATTATTTGAGAGTTTGGCAGATATTAAGCCAACATACAGAGTCAATATCTTATAGAGCGTTGCCATACGCAAAGTTACTACAAAAATTTGTAACTCGGTGATAATGGGGCAAGAAAATCTGCATCTCTACGGTAGTCACTATGAAAATGCGGATAATGCGGAAAATGCAATGACATTATTCAGGATTGATTACTTCCCATGAGCCTCCTCGGTCTGCGCCTACACGCCTTATTTTGCCATCTTCCTGTAATTTCTTGAGATGTTTAGAAACGGCTCTGTCTGATATGTATAGCATTGTTGCAAGTTCATTAATGGTAACTGTGGGGTTCCCCTTCATTTCGCGAACTATCCTGTCGCGCGTTTTCTCTGAACCTTTCTCTGAACCTTTCTCTGAACCTTTCTCTGAACCTGGGTGGTTATTCGGATTCTCTTGTTCAGTTCCTATTTGATTTCTTTTCGGTTCTGTATCGCCCCTGACAGACATGAAAATCTCTCGATAAATAGTGGCTGTAACTCCACCTTGCTCCACTGTAAATTCCGGTCGTTTAAGATTCGCCTTATCAAAAGCTTTCATTATCTTTTCATAGCCACGTCCCCATGCCTCAATGAATCCGGCGCGGTAGAAAACCTGCGCCATCTTTGGATTGCGGGGTCTGGAGGTATGCTTACTCATAAGAGTTTCCACAGTATAATCTTCCGGTAATACGCCTTCGTTCCATAAACGGATATGGTCATCATAAATACTCATCTGATTCCATGTGCCGAATTGCAATTTATGGACAATGCTGTTGAAGATGATTTCGCGGAGGGCTTCTTCCGGAATCTCTAACGGCTCCTTACGTTGTAGCCCCTCATAGTGTATAGGTCTGATAAGATACTTGCTGCTCAGCACCTGCATTATCTTATCAGTCATTTGAATGAGATTTCCTTCAATTTGGTCTTGACTCAACAAGTCCGCATCATCCGCACCAAACCTGCCTATCTTGAAACTGGAGGTTACAAATCTGCGTTGAGGATATTTTCCAAACAGCAGAACGGCCCCATTCGTAGGAATCCCGTCCTTGATAAGTCCCAAATTGGATAGAACTTCCTCTTTGGAAGATTTGCGGGATTCAGGCTCCATACGACCTTCCCCGATAGCATGATCCAAGAAATATTCAATCGCACCATCGTCAATATCATCCAAGGTAACGCCATCACAGGGGATATCCTCCCAGTTCAGCCCCATCTTTTTCAAGAGAAACTGATGAAGGGCCGTTCCGCGAAATTCTTGTTTGGTTGCACCACTCCGATAATAATAGACACCGCGATAAGATATAGGCATCCCGCAAGGTTCAATAACAATCTCAATGACATCCTTGCCCTCTATCTCAAGATGGTTGGTCTCCGGAAATACCCCGGTGTTGCTGATAATCTTGTTAGGTATATCCTCCAGTTGCTTATGGAGATTGTCAACACCGACAACTGTCATGTCATCGTCAATGCCAATGTAGATCTTTCCACCTTGCGCGTTAGCGAAGCCGGATACCCACTTCAGGTATTCGTCTTTCCATATACGCTTATATTCAGTATTCTGGTTCTCGTTGTTCATATCAGGAGTCAAGAGGAATCACACAGGACACGTCTCTGTGCCTCCTTTCTTTATGCAAAGTTACCACAAAATCCTGACCTACACAAGTTAATCCACATTCCCACTACGATAGAGAGGGGCAGTAACACACAAATGTCAAAAAAGTTAAGGGAACTCCCGCCATATTCGACGGAAGTTCCCTTTTATGATTGATTCGCAGATGCGGGTCGTTACTTGGTGACGCGCTCCAGCCAGTTGACCATGGAGAACATCACGGTCATGGACAGGAGGCAGAGACCGGCGAATACGGCCCAGCATTCCCACTGATAGGGGAAGGAGTTGAGCATCGTCACGCCAAGGGCGATGAACAGGTTGCCGATGGCCGTGGACGACAGCCACAGACCCTGGCAGATGCCCTGCAGATGCTTGGGCGCGATCTTCGATACGAACGACAGTCCGAGGGGCGAGATGAACAGCTCGGCCACCGTGAGGAAGAAGTATGTCAGTATCAGCACGGCGGGGCCGGCTTTCATCGACTCCTTGACAGCCTCGGCAAGGCCCTTGAATTCCTCGCCCGAAGGATAGTTGTAGACTATGGACACCACCATCAGGAATACATACGCCATGGCGGTGATGGCCATACCGAAGGCAATCTTCTTGGGAGTGGAGATGTCCTTGTTGCGGCGTGCCAGGGCGGCGAATATCCACATGATGACGGGGGTGAGCACGATCACGAAGAAGGGGTTGATGCACTGCCATATCTCGGGCGCCACGTTGTCGGTCTTGACGAAGTCGCGGGCGAATACGGACAGCGACTGGCCGTTCTGATGGAACGAGAACCAGAAGAATACCACCACGAGCAGCACGGCGTAGAGGGCGAACATGCGCTGCTTGATCTCCTTGGCGTCGTGAGCGGCGTCGGCGGCGGATACATTGCTGTCGTTCTTGGCCTTCTTCACGGGGTTGGGCAGGCGCTTCATGACCCATGCGAACACTGCGAGCGATATGAGCATGGCCACAACCGAGGCGATGAACGAGAAGTGGACGCCGGTGTTGAATATCTCGAGGTACTGCGTGCAGAAACCGCTGTCTACGGCACCTTCGTAACCGACCTTGCCGGCCAGTTCCACGAGGTTGGCATGGTCGCCGGCCGACATGTTGCCGGCGTCGTTGAGCAGTTTGTGGCACAGACGGGGCAGGTCGGCGTTATAAGCCAGGTGATGTGCCTTGAGCCAGAACTCACGCAGCAGCGGGGCGATGAACGGTGCGATCACGCCGCCGATGTTGATGAACACGTAGAAGATCTGGAAACCGGAGTCGCGGCGGCTCTTGGCAATCTCCAGCTCCTTGGGGCCTTTCTTGGCAGCCTCGGCCTCGAAGTTGTCGTAGAGCTGGCCCACGATGGCCTGCAGGTTGCCCTTGAACAGACCGTTGCCGAAGGCGATGATGAACAGCGCGAAGCATGTGAACACCAGTACCCACGACACGCCTCCGGCGGGGCCGTCGGAGAAGACGGGGATGGAGAGCAGCGCATAACCTATGGCCATGGCCAGCAGACCGCTGATGATGGTGCCCTTGTATTTCTGGGTGCGGTCGGCTATCATGCCGCCGGGGAGGCTGAGCACATAGATCAGGAAATAGAACACGGCGTAGATCCAGCCGGCGGCGGCGTCGCTGATGCCGAACTTGGAACAGAGGAACAGCAGCAGCACGGCGTTCATGATGTAATAGCCGAAGCGCTCGCCCATGTTGGCGATGGCCGCCGGTATCAGTCCCTTGGGGTGGTCACGGTGTGCCTTGATGCAGTAGAATACCAGCAGCGGTATCACTATCACCAGGATGCACAGCAGGATGGCCAAAGCCGAATGTTCCTGCCAGAATTGCGAAATCGATAGTAGCATATATTGTGTTATTGTTGATTATGTTCCAATTAGTTTAAAGAGTTTAGAAAGTTAAGAGAATAGTGTGGCTGTTGGTCGATCTTAGGAATTATCTTAACTTTTTCAACTCCTTCAACTCCTTTAACTTCCCGTCACGCATTGTCAAGGAGGTTGTAGGCGGTGGCGTAGTCGCGGATCTGCTTCACCATGGCCAGGAGGCCGTTGCTTCGGGTGGGCGACAGGTGGGAGGCCAGTCCGATGCGGTCGATGAAATACAGGTCGGCGTCCAGTATCTCGTGCGGAGTGCGGTCGTTGAGCACGCGCATCAGCAGGGCCACGATCCCCTTGACTATAAGGGCGTCGGAGTCGGCCTCGAAATGAACGTGCCGGCCGTCGGGGCGCGAGGCCGCGATCCACACGCGGCTCTGGCAGCCCTCTATCAGGTTGGCCGCGGTCTTGTCGGCCTCGGGAAACGGAGGCAGCGTGTTGCCCTGCTCGATGATATAGGCGTAACGGTCCATCCAGTCGGGACCCAGGGCCTCGAATTCATCTATTATCTCGTCTTGTGATTCGTTGATTGTCATGTCTTAGATATGTATCTTTAAGAGCGTTTTATATGTATTCGGAGAACAAATGTCTTTACCAAAGGTCAAAGTTAATAAAAAATCATTTAAAAACGGAAGTTTTTTGGTGGAATGAATAAAATTAGCTAACTTTGTGGCGTGAAATACACCACTGACGCAAGTCGGCAAGGAGCATCTCCTGGGACATTGAGACGGAATCAATGCTGCCCGGGGGTGTTTTTTAACACTATTTTTGTCAGGTAACTAATTATAGCAATGGCAACATATCTTACTCAGGAAGGGTATAACAAGAAGATGGAGGAGCTGTCGGCACTGGAGGCACAGCGCCCCCTGATCAAACAGGCGATAGCCGAAGCGCGCGACAAAGGCGACCTGTCGGAGAACGCCGAGTACGATGCGGCCAAGGAGGCTCAGGGGATGCTTGAGATGAAGATATCGAAGCTGAAGGAACTGGTGGCCACCGCGCGCATCATAGACGACTCGAAGCTGAACACGGAGGAAGTGCAGCTGCTGAACAAGGTCACCATCAAGAACGTGGCCAACGGAATGCAGATGACCTATACCATCGTGACCGAAAGCGAGGCTAACCTGCGCGAGATGAAGATAGCGAGCAACACTCCCATCGCCAAGGCTCTGATGGGCCATCATGTGGGGGATGTGGTGAAAGTCCAGGTGCCGGCAGGCGTAATGGACTTTGAAATCATCAAAATCGAAATTTAATACCCGGCCCGATGCATATAGCGGTATATGCGTCGGGCCTGATTAACTTATATACAAGCGGTCTGTCCGGACTGAAAGCTGCCCTCCGGACACTTGCGTAACCCACGGTCCGGCCGAGCCGGGCTTAAAAATCAAAAACCATGACCATTTTTTCAAAAATAATCGCCGGGGAGATTCCGAGCTACAAGATAGCGGAGGACGACAGGTATTTTGCATTCCTGGACATCAATCCGGTGAATTGGGGCCATACCCTGGTGGTGCCCAAGCATGAGACCGATTACATATTCGACATCGACGACGAAGAACTTACCGGGATGGTGCTGTTCGCGAAGAAAGTGGCAAAGGCAATCAAGAAGGCCATGCCGTGTCGCAAGGTCGGAGTGACGGTCCTGGGTCTGGAAGTGCCGCACGCGCACATCCATCTCGTTCCCTTGCAGCGCGAGGGCGACATGGACTTCTCCAACAAGATATCCGATCCGGATCCGGAGAAGATGCGCGAGATAGCCAAGGCTATCAGCGGCGCGATGGAAGACTGACAGCGTCAGCGATAGGACGCTTACGATTCTCGAATTCATGAAACTCACGAGGGACGCCCGGTGCGTCCCTTTTTCTTTTTTTGCCGTTTACGTCTAAATTTGTTATCTTTGTAGACTTCGTAAAAGAAAGCGTATGATAAAGTATCCGGTAAGCGAGTCGAGCTTCAGAGAGATAAGAAGGAATGGATTTGCGTATGTCGACAAGACGATGTACGTGCATCAGCTTGTGGAGACAGGAAAGTTCTTCTTCCTCAGTCGTCCGCGGCGGTTCGGCAAGAGCCTGCTGATATCCACGATGGACAGTTACTTCCGCGCCGAGCGTGAACTGTTCAAGGGCCTGGACATCGACCGACTGGAACCGGAGGAGTGGACGGAGTATCCGGTGCTGCGCCTGGACTTTACGCGCCGTGGATATAATACGCCGGAGGATCTTCCTAAAACTTTGGCCGAGTCCGTGTCCCGATGGGAAACGGAATACGGTATGTCTAATTCCGACGATACTCCGGAGGGGCGTTTCAACAATCTGATTATCGATATATATCAGCGAACGGGTAAGCCGGTCGTGATATTGATCGACGAGTATGACAGTCCGATAGTGGACGTACACGGCAATCCGGAGCTGGAACAGCTGAACCGGAGGGTGCTGCACGATTTCTACCGCGTGATGAAGGCCAATACGGACTATATCAAGTTCGTGTTCCTGACCGGCGTTGGGAAACTGGGGCAGATCAACATTTTCAGCGGACTGAACAATCTGCTGGACATTTCCCTTGACACTCGATATTCCGCCATCTGCGGCATCACCACACAGGAGCTGACAGATAACTTTGCCGAAGGCATCCGGGAACTGGGTGACGACAACGGGTGGAATTATGATGAGACTTTAAACAGACTGAAGAAGCATTACGACGGCTACCATTTCGCAAAGGATATGGTGGACATTTATAATCCGTTCAGCCTTATTAAGTCTCTGTTTTTTCGCAGTATCGGTGATTACTGGTTCCAATCCGGCACACCGACCCGTCTGTTGAATCAGTTTCTGGAGAACGACTGGGGTACGCCGGACCTGGAAGGCACTGTCGTGTCGCAATCCGACCTGGACAGTGGTGATGTGTTGGGCAATAACCTTGCGCTGACCTGCTACTACACCGGATATCTGACCATTAAGGATTACTGTCAGGATGACGACGAGATCGAATACACGTTGGGTTATCCCAACGTCGAGGTTCGCCGTGGATTCTTCAACAACCTGCTGTTGGCCGTGCGTCGGCGTGATGCAATGGAGACCAACAATTTCGTGCGATCGTTGAAAAGATTCATCAGGGACGACGACATCGACGGGTTCCTGCATGAGCTGCAGTCGTTCTTAGCTGGCATCCCGTACATGAACCATACCAACAAGGAGTCGCAGTGGCAGAAGGACATACTGATAATAGGCCGTCTGGTGGGCATCAGCGTCGATGTGGAGCGGCGCACGTCCGACGGGCGCATGGATATGGTGCTGGAAAGCCCGAAAAAGATTTACATCGTCGAGTTCAAATACGGCGGCACTCCTGAAGAGGCGCTTGCTCAGATTGACGACAAGAAATACGCCCTCCAGTTCGAGAACTCCCTGAACCCCAAGCCAGTGGTGAAAGTGGGCGTCAACATATCGCCCGACACCCGCACCATCGACGCCTGGACCGTCGCAGCGGACCATGCGTGAGAAACTTGCCGGCGCTATGAGCGAAAAGGGGCGGATTTCCGTTGTTAGTATAAAGGGATATACTGTGCCGTATCGGCAAGTGTGTCCGGGAATGTAGCAACCCAAAAGAAAATATTATGGAAAATTTCAGATATTGCTCGCCTACGGAGTTTATCTTCGGACGCGGCGTTCAGTCGGAAACAGGCGCGGCGCTGAAGCGCTATGGTGCCCGGAAAGTGATGATAGTCTATGGCAGCGACCGCATCAAGAAGGACGGTCTGTTTGATGAGGTGACCGGGTCGCTTGACGCCGAGGGGATAGCCTGGACGGAGTTCGGCGGCATCAGCCCGAACCCGACGGCGGAGAGCGTTTACGCCGGCATAGCCAAAGCGGTGTCGGAGGGTGTCGACTTCCTTCTTGCCATCGGCGGCGGCAGCCCCATCGACGCAGCCAAGGGGATAGCCCTCGGCGCAGTGACGACCGAGGATTTCTGGAATTTCTACAACGGCACCTCCCGGCCCGTGGCGGCTCTGCCTGTCGGCGTTGTGCTGACCATTCCCGCCGCCGGCAGCGAGGGTAGCGGCAATTCGGTGATCACTAACGAGAAAACGCACCAGAAGATATCGGTGCGCTATCCGTTCCTGCTCCGTCCCCGATTCGCGGTGATGAATCCGGAGCTGACCTACTCGTTGCCGTGGTTCCAGACGGCCTGCGGCATTGTGGACATGATGGCGCACATATACGAGCGCTATTTCTCGCCCACGGAGGGCACACAGTTAGTGGACGCATATTCGGAGGCGATACTCCGCGATGTGATGGACGAGGCGGTGACGCTGCGCATGGACGGCGGGAACTACGATGCACGCGCCGACGTGATGTGGGCCGGGACATTGGCGCACAACGGACTCTGCGGCGTGGGCAAGACCGAGGACTGGGCATCGCACCGCATGGAGCACGAAATTTCGGCATTCTATCATGTGGCGCACGGAGCAGGGTTGGCCGTGATAATTCCGGCTTGGATGCAGTTCTGTGCCAAGCGTAATCCGGACAAGCTGTGGCGTTTCGCCATCAACGTGATGAGCGTGAATCCCGCCGGCAAGTCCACCGACGACATCATTGCCGAAGGCATCGACGAGCTGAAGCATTTCTATCACGACATGGGACTTACCACCAACCTGCGCGAGCTTGTCGGCGAGGAACCCGACATCGAGAAGATGGTGGCGTCACTGCAGCGTAACGTGGGCGATACACTTGGCGCTTACGTGCCGCTGTCGATGGACGACTGCCGCGAGATATACAGACTGGCCCTGGAGGGATAACCGCTCACATAGCATTACATGGAGATTACGAATTTTATCAAGCTGTACGAAAAGAGCTTCCGGGAGAATTGGGAACTGCCCGCACTCAGCGATTACGTGACAGGCAAGACCATCAATTATAGCGAACTGGCTATTAACATAGCCAAGATGCACCTGTTTTTCAACAATATGGGAATCAAGCCGGGTGCGAAGATAGCGATATGCGGCCGCGACTCGATGAACTGGGTGATGGTGTATCTGGCCACCGTGACATACGGTGCGGTGATAGTCCCCATCCTGGCAGAATTCAATCCTCACGACGTGACGCACATCGTGAACCATTCGGAGGCCGAACTGCTGTTCGTGTCCAAATCGGTGTGGGAGCCGATGGAACCCGACATGCTGCTTAACCTGAAGGGCGTGCTGAGCATCGAGGACTTCAAGTGTCTGGAGGAGCGTCCGGGATTCGAGATGAACCGTACGCTGCGGCTGCTGACGCGCCGCTTCCGGTCGCTGTATCCCCGCGGATACCGCCCCGAAAACGTGTGCTACATAGACCGCGACAATTCGGAGGTGGTGGAGATAAACTATACGTCGGGCACCACGGGATTCTCGAAGGGCGTTATGCTGACGGGCGAGAACCTGGCGGGCAACGTATGCTTCGGCATCGACACGCAGCTGCATTTCCGCAGCAGCCGCGCCCTGGCGTTCCTGCCCATGGCACATGCATACGGATGCGCTTTCGATATGCTGACCCCTATGGCCGTGGGATCGCATGTCACCATCCTGGGCAAGACCCCGTCGCCGCGTATCCTGATACAGGCCATGAACCAGGTGCGCCCCAACCTGGTGATATGCGTGCCGCTGATATTGGAGAAGATATACAAGAACCAGATTCTGCCCATGATTTCGAAAGGCGCGGTGCGCTGGACCCTGGCGGTGCCGTTCCTGGACTCGTACATCTATGCCAAGATACGCCGCAAGTTGGTCGATGCCTTCGGCGGCAATTTCGAGCAGGTGATAGTGGGCGGCGCGCCTCTGAACCATGAGGTAGAGGAATTCCTGCACAAGATCAAGTTCCCGTTCACCGTGGGCTACGGCATGACGGAATGCGGCCCGCTGATCAGCTACACGCATTGGAAAAAGTTCGTGCCCGGTTCGTCGGGACGACTGCTGCCCGACATGGAGGCCATGATACTGTCGGACGATTCGGAACACACTCCGGGCGAGATTTGTGTCAAGGGCCCGAACGTGATGAAGGGTTATTACAAGAATCCCCAGGCCACGGAACAGGTGCTGGACGACAAGGGATGGCTCAAGACCGGCGACATGGGCACCATGACGCCCGACGGCACGCTGTTCCTGCGCGGCCGCAGCAAGACCATGATACTGTCTGCCTCCGGCCAGAACATCTATCCCGAGGAGATCGAGGCCAAGCTGAACAACATGCCCTTCGTGGCCGAAAGCCTTGTGGTGGAGCGCGACGGCAAACTGGTGGCCCTGGTCTATCCCGATTTCGACGCGCTCGACCGCCTTGAGGTGCCTGTGGCCGATATGGACAACACCATGGAGAATATCCGCAAGGAGCTGAACGGCCTGGTGGCCCCATACGAAAGGATATCGAAAATAATCCTGATGCCCAACGAGTTCCAGAAGACTCCGAAGCGAAGCATCAAGCGGTTCCTGTACACCCGATAGGTTCACGCGTCTTGTGCGGTTGGATCCGCACGTCAGAACCTTCTACAGTGTGTAAACGTTTCCATAACAAAAAAGCAAAGGTTATGGAAAATAAGGATTTGACTACCGGGAATTCGAGTGACATTGATGCACGCCGTGCCGAGTTGGGCATGGAGAATGCGCGTCTGGGGGCGCAGTCGGCCGGTCTGAAGCTGCTGATGTGGCTGATAATCATTACGGTGTGCGGCATCATCGCCTGTGCCGTGCTGGCTGTGCTAAAGATTGCGGTGCAGTCGATAGTGGTGGTGGTGGCCGTTCTGCTGGCCATCGGCCTTGTGGCCGTGATCGGTTACAACGCCGTCAAGGTCAAGATCAAGGAGCACCGTGTCGAGAAGGACGACGAATAATCCTCCCGACAACGTATAGAACAGACACTCGAAAAGTCAGCACTCGGAAACGGGCGCTGACTTTTTTGTTGTGTCGGATTGGGAATTATTTGGTGGGGGCGGACTTGATGAGGAAGTGGTCGCCCGATTCCTTGACGATGTTCTCGTAGTATTTCTTGTCGTAGCCGGGGAATTCGGGGTAGACGGGCACGCCGTACTGCGACTTGATGAAGTTGCCGTCGGCATCGGTCTTCTTGCGGTTGCCGTCCATGAATTTTACGAAAAGATATACTGCCAGGTCGCGGTAACGATCTGTGGCCTCCTTGGCGTCCTGCGCGCCGAGCGCGTTGACTGCGTTGCGGTATGCGTCCATGTCGCCGGCCTCGACCATGGCTTTCAGTTTCGGGTCGTTGGCCTTGACCTGCTCGAAGAATCCTTTCTCCAGCTTGTTCTGCACTTTTCGGATGTCGGGAATCATCATGTCGTAGCGGTGGTATGCCTCGTTGGCCACGATGTTGTTGACCCAGAAGTTGGAGTTGATGTCGAATGTGTTTACGTCACCCTGCGCCAGTTCGGCGGGAACTTCGGTCATGCCGCAGTACAGGGGCATATATACCGATGTGTTGGTGTCGTCGGTGCCGAACCAGAATACGCCGCCCACGGGGTCGGGGAGCCAGTCGCGGCTCTGCGACACGAAGCTCCAGCCGGTCTGCTGCGTGGCGATGGCGCGTTCCATCAGGTATTTCTTGCCGTCCACCTCATATTCCATGGGACGCCAGCGGTAAGGCACGTGGTACGGTCCGGCGCCTACGTCCTGCGTCATGTCGTAGGGAGTGCCCTGGAACTGGTCGCGCATGGCGTCCTGCATCCCTTCGGGGCTGACCTTGCGGTCGGGGATGATGTAGAGGGGCATCGGCTCGTTGCTGTCGGCGTTGACCCAGGCGAAGTACCGGTCGACGCCGTCGTTGAAGCGGCGGAAGTATGACCAAACGCGGGCGTCGCAGCCACGGCGCGTGGACGGATCATGCTCGGCGAAAGCGTCGGCAAACGAGAAATCCTGGTCCTTGCCGGTGAAGTAGCCGCGCTTTCGGGCGAATTTGATCATGTCCTTGGCGTAACGCACGTTCTCCTTGTCCTTCAGGTCCACCTTGCGGATGCGTGGCTCGTTGGCGTGGCCGGAGATGGCGTTGTCGGGGATGCGCACGGCAATCCACACGGCGCCTTTCTCGGCACCCTTGCCTATCATTTCCATCACCCACACCTCGTTCTTGTCGGCGATGGTGAATGATTCGCCCTCGCTGGCATAGCCGTATTTCTCCACCAGGTCGGTCATCACGTCAATGGCCTCGCGGGCGTTCCTGGCGCGCTCCAGTGTAACGTATATCAGCGAACCATAGTCCATTACGGACTGACCGGTGGTGTCGGCCAGCTCCTCGCGGCCGCCCCATGTGCTCTCGCCGATGGCCAGCTGATGCTCGTTCATGTTGCCCACCACGTTGTAGGTCTCGGCCACCTGGGGAATTTCGCCCAAAGGCTTGCCGGTGTCCCAGTCGGTTATCTTGCGCATGGCGCCCTTGGGATGCCTGGCTGCCGGCGAATGGTGCAGGAAGCCGAATAGGTTGTGGGAGTCGGCCGAATAGGACATCATCACCGAGCCGTCGGTGGTGGCTCCCTTGCCGGCTATCAGGTTGGTGCATGCCGACGAATCGGCGGTGACTGCGGCGGCGAGTAGCGCCACTGCCGCGAGTGCTTTTGCTGTAAGGCTGTTCGTTATGTTCATATTGTATCGTTGTTTCGTCTGAAAAACCGTTTTGCTCCGCTAAGTTAATAAGAAACGGTTATTAAAACAAGTGTAATCTTATATCGCTTTGAATATGAGTCTGTTTTGATCGAAAAACAGAGTTGGGATATGGACATAAAAAAATTGATTGTCATCACGACAACCAATCTTGCGTTAACCTTAAAAATCTAATACCATGAAAAACTCGATGCAAAGTTACAAAATATTTCAAAAACAATGTTATATAACATAAGAAAATTCGCTGTATTTAATATAAATTAACAATATCGAGCTGTATATGATTTTATATTAACACAAGTTTGCAAATATGCGGATGCTTCAACCTTTTGTCGCTTCAGTCTGAGCTGCATAAAACCAAGCAGGTTTGCCACGCGACGCATGAAAATACGCAGGTCAGCCACGCGGTGCATGAAAATACGCAGGTTTGCCACGCGGTGCGTAAAAGTAAATACCTCGAGGGGAATTTACCGGGTGCGCTTGCGGAAAAGGTGGCGGTAGGTGAATTCGGTGATCTTAGGGGATGTGGATTTGACCAGCACCCGGACCATCGGGTAAATCTGGCGCCAGTTGCAGGGACCGTAAAGGCGGCGGATACCTTTGGAATAGATGTCGTATTCGTTGCGGAGCGTGATTTTGGTGCTGCGTTTGCGGTAGGTCTCGGAGGTGCGCCGGAATTTCAGCACCGTTTCGGGGATGTTGTTGATGACACGTCCCGCGGCCAGGATGTCGTACCACAGTTTCAGGTCCTGGTTTTTCTGGTAGTTCTCGTCATAACCGAATCCCTCCTTGAAAATGGAGGCCCGCAGGAATGCCGTGGGATGGTTTATGGGGTTGGCCTTGACAATGTATTTCCTGATTTGTTTCAGGTCGGCGGGATAGATGCGTATTTCGCCGGGCCTGTCGTTCTCGTCTATTTCCTGCACGGCGCCGCCCAAAACGACAACCTCCGGATGCCGCTCCATGTATCGCAGCTGGTCGGCGAAGCGGTTGGGCAGCGACACGTCATCGCTGTCCATACGGGCGAAGTAGTCGCCTGTGGCAACTTGTATGGCCTCGTTCAGCGATTTGGTCAGGCCCAGGTTTTCGGGATTGCAGATGATGCGCATCTTGTCGCCAAGTTCGGACTGCCATTTGTTTACGATTGTGTCGAGTTCCGGACCGAGGGGGCCGTCCTTGATCAGCACTATCTGGTTCGGCATCACCGTCTGGTCGGTCCATACGCTGCGCAGGGCCCGGTCGAAATACTCGGGCTTCTCGGATTTATATACGGACATCAGTACGGAAATCGTGGCCATTGTCAGGGATGTGTGTTAACAGTTATATCTGCGACATTGACGCGTGCCAGGATCCGGCGTCCGGCATAGACGGTGTCGAAGTAAATGTAATCGCCGTGGCATGAGAAGCGCGGATGCAGGTCGCAACGGGTCTGGCCCGCGTATCGCACGGACTGGAACACTTCCAGCAGGTGCGTTACCTGCCGTGTGCGGATATTGTAGAGGTACAGGTGCTGCATACGGCTCTTGTCGGGGTACGAGTCCACCACAATCCAGTCGCCGTACACCGACGGGTGGCCGTCGCCGCTGCCGAGGCTGTTCAGGGCTTCGCATGGCGTGAACCGGTTGCCGTCGAGGTCGATGAACCAGAATCCGTCGCGCCCCTCGTGCCGCAGATAGCCGAACAGGGTGGAGTCGTCGATCCAGCACAGATGGCTCACCATGCTGCCGTCGCTTACGACGCGCAGGTCCGAGCCGTCGCCGCCGCACATCATCAGCCGGTCGAAGCGGCGTCCCTTGTGGTAGCGGCGGTGAATGAAGATGAACCTTGAGCCGTCGGGCGAGATCATGACGTGGTTGGCCTGGTGCATGGACTGTGCGGAAAGCGGGTCGGGTTCGGTGTCGGCTATACGGCGCAGAGAGAGTATCAGTTCGTCCTGGCCTGTGGCTATGTCCACACGCCGGATGCCGTCGTGTTCCATATCGGCCATTTCGGCATCGGAGAGGGGCGGCAGATTGCGGTAGCCGTAATCGGGTGTCATGCGCTGGATGCGGCGATAGTCGATGGACAGATAATACCGGTCTTTCCAGGCGTCCTGGACGGGCAGCGGGAATTCATCGGTTATCTTGCCGTCCCGGACCGACAATATGGCCGCGCGGTATCCGCCGTTGCGTAACACGTTGAATATGACACGGTCATTGTCAATCCACTGCGCGCGGCATCCCTGCTGCCAGTTGTAGGTCTCGGAGCGGGCCGAACATACTGTGCTCCGGGTGTCGAGGTCAAGTATATTGACGGTCAGCGGATATGCCGGATCAGGTTCCCGGCTTGTAGGCGCTTCGGTCTCGTTGTAAATCAGGAGTCCGCGGCCGTTGTCGGGACGCTTGTCGTAGTAGCCGAAGAATGACTCATGGGCCGCGCAGTCGGGCGTGATCAGCTCGATGCCCGTGGTCAGGGAGGAATGAATGTAGAACGGTTTGCGCTTTTTATGGATTATGGAGTTGGCGCGGATATATGCCGATTTGACCAGTGCCTTGACACCGGGCATTGATGATAACAATGAAGCGACTAATCGTTCTTTAGCTGAAAACTGCGCCATTTTAAACGTTCATTCACACTATATCCATAATGGATAACGTGAAAAAATGTGAATTCGCGCCTCGCCCGGCGAAAAAGCGTCAGAAACGGGGGAAAGAACCGTCGGGATGGCGCCGGCGCAGTCCGTCGCGGATGCCCCGCAGGATGTTTTTCAGATATTTGCCCCGGGGGCTGACCATGATGGGGAAATAGAAGAACTTGACGGCATACTTCAAGCCGTTTTTCTTGATCCAGTATGCCGGCGTGTATTCCAGCCGTTTCAGCCACAGGTAGTTGCGGAACTGGTAATATACCCTGTCGGCCGAGGCTATGTGCACCTGCCGGGCGGCAAGCTGACGGTCTCCCTGGCCCAGGCAATGGTCGATTACGGCGTCCCGGACGATAAACGTTCGGTAGGCATGCGTGTGCCATGCACGCCAGCACCATTCGTGGTCCACGCCGTCGATAAAGAGGCTTTCGTCAAAGCCGCCGTTGTCCAGCATGGCCCGGCGCGGTATCAGGGAGATGGAGGAGATTGCGGAATAATACTCCGAGATTCCTTCGGTGCCGGGGATGCGGCGCAGGTCGTCGGGAGTGTCGATTCTGCGGGCCGACAGCCGGTAAGGCTCGCCGGTCTCGCGGTTGACTGGGAGCGTGCCTGCGAGCCCCACCTTGACGCCGCCGTCCGTAAGGATGGCGTATCCGTGCATCAGTCGGGCTATGGTGTCGGGACGCGCCTCGGAATCCTGGTCGGTGTATACCAGGAAGTCGACGCCACGGTCCAGCAGCCAGCGGGTGCCACGGTTCTGTGCGGCGGCGATACCTGCGTTGCCGCTCATGGTGATGTAATGTATGCGAGGATTGCCGTCGAACCGTGCGGACAGGTCGGCGCCGGGCGTATTGTCCACTATGCAGAGCAAGTCGACCTGCGGCAGAATCGCCGCTATGGCCCGGTCGGTGACGTCAAGGTCCGGGGCATACAGCACCATGACCGCACCTATCGTCGGTTTTGTCTCGGACTCGGTCATGGCTCAATAAGTAAAGATTGCGTACGAGCCGGGGTCAAGGGTGACGCTGCTGTTTTTGACAGTGCGCGAGGAGCCGTCGGGCATCAACTGACGCAGCCTGCCGGTCCAGCCGATCTTCACTTTCTGCTTCTTGTTGACATCGTGGTTGCAGAACACCACGTAATGCCTGTCTTCGTTTACGATGGATGAAACAAGGATACCTTTCTTGCCGGGCTTTATCTTGGTGAAGGGAGCCGGCAGATGCTCCAGTTTGCCGGCGCCTTGCGGGATGGATCCCAGGTGGCCTATGGTGCGCACCGTGCAGCCGAGGAACACGGGAGCATAGCCCTGGATTTCGCTGTTGACGGTCTGAAGCGCGTCCCACACGCGGGTGGACTGGCCCTCCATCGTGACGGGAGCTTCGGTGGCTTCGTAATCGGCGTTAGACGACAATATGTAGCGCCAGTACTGTATTCCCTGCGCCCCGTAAGCCAGGGCGTTGAACGTCTGGAACCGCAGATGCGCCAGCGTGGGCACCGGGTAGGAATAATGGCCCATTATCAGGCCGAACGCCCAGAAGGGGATGCGGTTTTCGGTCGATACCTGGCGCGCGTATTCCAGATTCTCGTAGAATTCCGGTTTTGTCGAGGTCTTGCCGTTTTTGCGCACCACGGGGTAGTGGTCGTACGACAGGAGCGGAAGCCGGAGCGCCTGTTCGGAACCCTGCATATACTGCAGGTAGGTGTCGGTGCCGGTGACTTTGCCCGGCACGATGGGCAGCAGGTTGGTGTATACCAGCCGCGTGGTGTCGACGTCGTATATGGCGTTGCGCACCTTGACGAGGTCGGCGAAATTCTTGACCGTGGGTTCGTCCTGCAGCAGATAGCCGGCCACGACAGGCTTGTCGCGGAAATATTCGGCCATGCGACGGCCGGCGTCGGAAGTTTTCGGCGACTGCTGCACGAATACCTTCAGCCCGTGGCGTTGTGCCTGGTCAAGGATGCGTTCGCCACGCGCGTCGAATCCCACTATGTTGGTGATGGCGTTGATGCCGCACCGGTGTATCCGGTCGAAATACTCGTCGCTCAGAAACACCGAGTCGGTAAACTCCGGCGACACCACCGTCCATGCTATGAGCGGAATCTGCCCCGGTGTGGGATTGTGGTATGTGGGTATGAATGAGTATTTGGCGGGCATGGCTGTGCGGCGCGTCGACTGGGCGCTGCATGGCACCGTCACAGCCACGACCGATGCAACTAACATCATGCCGGCTGCGAATATCCTTTTAATTTTGTCTGTCATCATAAGTTGGATTAGTCAGTCTCAACAACTGCAAATTTAGCAAATTCCCTCGTGACGGCAAAATTAAAGTCAGAGGAAGTATTCGCGGATGGGGGCGAGATTGTCATCGAGCTCGAACACCCAGGGCCGGCCGGTGGGAATCTCGAGGCCGACCACTTCCTGTGGCGACAGCTTTCGGAGCATCATGGCCAGTCCGCGAAGCGAATTGCCGTGGGCGGCCACCAGGACGTCGCCGTAATGGCGCAGGGCGGGAATTATCTTCTCCTCCCATACGCACTGCACCCGGCGGATGGTAAGCTCAAGCGATTCGGCGTCCGGCAGCTCGTCGGGCGTGAGGTCGCGGTATCTCGGATCGTTGGCGGGATGGCGCGGATCGTCACGGTTCAGCGCCGGTGGCACCACGTCATAGCTGCGGCGCCAGATGTGTACCTGTTCGTCGCCGTATTTCTTGGCTGTATCGGCCTTGTTGAGACCTTGGAGCGCGCCGTAATGCCGCTCGTTAAGGTGCCAGTCCTTCACTTCGGGCACCCAGTCGCGGTCCATGGCCGAGGCGGCGATGTGCAGCGTGTGGATGGCACGTTTCAGGTAGGATGTGAAATAATACTGCGGTTCGATGCCGGCCTGCTTTATTTTCAGACCGGCCTGACGCGCCTCCTCGCGTCCCTGGTCGCTGAGGTCAACATCGGTCCAGCCCGTAAACAGATTCTTCAGATTCCATTCGCTCCGGCCGTGCCGGAGCAGTATCAGTCGTGTCATAATAATATGCTTTTTATAGAATTAACACCGGCATCAGTGCCCGAGTTCCTTATCAAAAATAATAAATTCAGATTGTCTGTGTTTTAAAAGTAATGAGTAAGCGTGCGGAGACATATCAGGGCGAGGAGCAGATGCGCGGGTGGCTGGAAGGGCTGCCCGAACGATTTGCGGGCGAAGGACGCGTCATATACAAAGGTCGCAACGAGCTGCGCGAGATGCAGGCCGACGGACGGCGTCTGGTGGTGAAACGCTTCAAACGCGACATCTGGATTCAGAAATTAGTGCGCCGGTTCGTGAAGGGGAAGGCCGAGAAAAGTTTCCGCAACGCGTGCCGGCTTATCGAATGCGGCATAAACACTCCGCATCCCGTCGGATGGCTGGAGGTGAGGAACGGCGCGGGATTCCGCACCGATCAATATTACGTGTGCGAATACACCGATGCCCGACCGATTGCCGGTCAGGTGATAGACGAGCGGAAGTATGATCCCGAATTCATGGCGGCGTTGGCAGGACTGTTCGTGACGCTGCACGAGAAGGGAATCTATTTCCGGGATTCCAACAATACCAACATCAGGTACGTGCGCACTCCGGACGGAATAGAGTTTGAACTGATAGACATCAACCGGATGCGGTTCAAGGATATGGGCGAGGATGAATGTTTTGAGAATATGACCAAGTTCTGTTATCCTACTCCCGGTTTCCGCTATATGTTGGGCGAGTATGTCAGGCTTCGCGGATGGCCGGCCGACAGGACGGAACGGGGATTGCGGGTGAAACTGAAATCCGACCGCGCCTGGGACCGCCGCAAAAGCATAGTGCATCCTTGCCGCCCGCACAAACCGCAGGGAGCATTCTTGGGCGACCCGTCGGAACTGTGACGAAGTCAGAGGTCAGAGTGACGAGTGGCGAGTGACAAAAAATAATGACAAAATCTAACCCATGAGACGAATAGCATATCTATGCCTCCCTATTCCCTCACGGTAGTAAGATTGTAAAGACACGGTAGTAAGATTGTAAAGACACAGTAGTAAGATTGTAAAGGCTTACAAAATAGATGTCATGCGCTGCGGTCAGTCCGCGGCGCATGTCATTTTGTGGAAATCGTGACCGAAAAAGTCGACTGTGTCCTGAGTCGCGAATCCAAGGCCGGCGTAATACTGCTCCAGACGAGGCTTGTCAACGTCCACCAGCAAGGCGAAATTCTTATGTCCTTGCGCTGCCGCCTTGCTCATGACGTGTCGCATCAGGCGTTTGCCAACCGAGCCGCGTCCACGGTATTCGGGAATCACCGCCATTGAATCGAGGTAATATTCGCCGGGTCCGGTCTCGGCCGGCGTCAGTCTGACCTGTTCGGGGTCAAGGCCGCCCCACAGCGTGGGCCATGTGCGCGTGCGCAGCGCCTCGTAGCGTGCGCCGTCGTACGATACCAGACATCCCACCGGTGTGCCGTCGGCCTCGGCCATGACGGTGTTGGTCCACGAATACATCGATTCGGGGTCGGACACCGACGCTGTGACCAGGTCAAGATGCCCGGTGTCCATGTCAAGGGCAGTCAGCACCACCCAGGCGATAAACCGCGCGTCTTCAGGCCGCGCGTCACGCAGAATTATATTGTCGTTACAGCAATCCATACTCTATTTTTCTGATTCTAAAACAATTCGGAATAACGTGTGTTATATTTTTATAAACGTTTTTAACACACGCTTGGTATCAGGGCGGACAGATTGGATTAACAATAAACCTTAATTGAAATAATTATGAAAAAGTATGTAGCTGAATTTTTCGGCACGATGTTTCTGGTGCTGCTGGCATGCGGAAGCGCCGTATTGGCCGGCCCGAAAATCGGGACACTGGGAATCGGACTCTGTTTCGGTCTGATATTGTTTGCATTGTGTTATGCCATAGGCGGAGTGTCGGGATGTCATGTCAATCCGGCCGTGTCGCTGGGCGTGTACCTGACCGACCGTAACTTCACGTTCAAGGACCTGTGCGGATATATCGTGGCGCAGTTGGCCGGTGCCGCCGTGGGTGGCGCGCTACTGCTGTGGCTGATGTCGGCCGGCGGCTATTTCAACGGCGGAACGTTCGAGTTCGGCGGTATCACCAACAACATCGGCTTCACCGACAATATGTCGTACCTGGCCACCAACGTATGTCAGCCGGGTGTGAGCAAGGGCTTCGCGCTGCTGACCGAGGGCCTGCTGACGTTCGTATTCGTTTTCGTCGTGCTTGGCTCCACATCCAAATGGGGTAACGGCATGATGGCCGGCGCAGCCATCGGTCTGACCTTGGGCCTGGTGAACATCGTGGGAATTCCCGTTGACAACTGCTCGGTCAATCCCGCCCGTTCGTTCGGTCCGGCCCTCTATTCCATCAACGCATGGGGTGATTTCTGGGTAATGGTCGTAGGTCCGTTTGTCGGTGCCGTTCTCGCCGCGCTGGCCTGGAAGTGCATCGTGCCTAATTTCTCCGACCCGAAAGCCGCTAAATAAAGCGCATTGACTGTCATATTGACGAGGGTTCCGCATTTTCGGGACCCTCGTTTTTCAACATTATGTCATTATCAACGTTCTATCATTAGATAGAAATTACGATATGAAGGAAGATTACGAAGATAAGGCCGGCCGCGAGGTCGAACCCATAGACGAAAATACCGTGACACCCGAAAATCCGATAGACGATTTTTCGGATATAATCGGCGTATTGCCCGAAAACGTGGAGGAGATAATAGCCCAGCGCAACAACGAGGTCAAGACGTTCGCGACGCTTGGCGTGGAGCCGCGTCTGCTCAAGGCCATAGAGGAACTTGGCTTCGAACACCCCATGCCCATCCAGGAGATGGTGATACCGCATCTGCTGAACGAGGACAGCGATGCCGTGGGACTGGCCCAGACCGGCACGGGCAAGACGGCGGCCTTCGGACTGCCGTTGCTGCAGCGCATAGATGCCGGCGACAATACGCCTCAGGCACTGATAATAGCACCCACGCGCGAACTCTGCCTGCAGATAGCGGGCGATCTGGCCGACTTCTCCAAATATATAGACGGGCTGAAGATTCTGCCCGTGTATGGCGGCAGCAGCATCGAGAGCCAGATACGCTCGCTGCGAAACGGCGTGCAGGTGATAGTGGCCACTCCCGGCCGATTGATTGACCTGATCAAGCGCGGCGTGGTGAAGCTGCAGAACGTACATACGGTGGTGCTGGACGAGGCAGACGAGATGCTGAACATGGGCTTTGTGGACGACATCAACGAGATACTGACCCATGTGCCGGAGCAGCGCAAGATGCTGATGTTCTCGGCCACGATGCCCAAGGAGATAGCCGACATAGCGCGACGGTTCATGCACGAGCCGGTGGAGTTCGTGGCCGGCAACCGCAACGAGGGAGCCAAGAACGTGCGCCACATATACTACATGGTCAAGGCGCATGACAAGTATCTGGCGCTGAAGCGGGTGGTGGACAATAGCCCGAACATATACGGCATCGTGTTCTGCCGCACCAAGAAGGACACGCAGGAGATAGCCGACAAGCTGATAGCCGACGGTTATAACGCCGACTGTCTGCACGGCGACCTGTCGCAGCAGCAGCGCGACCTGGCGATGAAGAAATTCCGCGACCACGTCACCCAGCTGCTTGTGGCTACCGATGTGGCGGCGCGCGGGCTGGACGTGGACGACCTGACGCACGTCATCAACTACGGACTGCCGGAGGATGTGGCCGTCTACACGCACCGCAGCGGCCGTACGGGACGCGCCAACAAGACGGGCGTGTCCGTGGCCATCATCCACAGCCGAGAGAAAAACAAGATCAGGCAGATAGAGAAGATAATAGGCAAGGAGTTCGAATACCGCAAGGTACCCACTCCGGAGCATATCATAGAGAAACAGCTGTACAACTTAGCCGACCGTCTGGAGCGCGTGGAGGTGGACGAAAACGAGATAGCAAAGTATCTGCCGGGCGTAAGCAAGAAACTGGAATGGCTGTCGGAATCGGACCTGCTGAAGCGGGTACTGTCGCTGGAGTTCAATCGTCTGCTGGCATACTACAAGGATATGCCCAACATCGATCTGGACGAGGCCGACAAGCCGAAGAAGGAGCGTGGCGGCAAGGGACGCGACAAGGACCGTCGCGACGCGCGCGACGGCTACGAACGCCTTGTGGTGAACATCGGCAAGGGTTCGGGATTCTTCCCCGGCAATCTGATGGACCTGATAAACCGGAACAGTGTGGGTCAGAAGCCCGTGATAGGGCGCATAGACCTGATGCCGGGCTATACGCTGTTTGACGTCCGCAAATGTGACGCCCACAGGGTGCTGTCGGCCCTGAAGCATACGGAATTCTTCGGGCAGAAAGTGGTGTGCGAGCGAGCCGATAACCGCGATTATGTCGCCGAAACTGCGGATTATGTGCGTGGCCGTAAAAAAGGGAAAGGCGCCAAGCGCAAGGACAAGGGGCTGAACACCGACTATTTTCTGGACAGCGACCAGGCCCTGAATCCCGGCAGGCCGAAGAAAAAGAAGAAAGCCAAGGCAGACAAAGAGAAGAAACCCAAGTATAACGGCAACTACGATAAATTCAAGAAATGAGAAGGATGATTACTCTGCTGGCGGCGGTGCTTACGGCCGCAATGGGATGTATGGCGCAGACGAACAGCAACAAGGAGGAGGTCGATACGGTTGTGGTGATTGAATCCACGCGGCTGACGGCCCGTCAGGCTTTCGAGGATGTGGATGTGCCGGCGTTGGATCTGCTGACACCTGTAATGCGCGGCGACCTGCTGGCATATCATGATGCCGGAGCTTCGCGTGAGGTAGTCAATGCGCTGGGAGGTATGTCGTCGTTGGAACAGCCGTTGACCGATTCCTACTTGAGTTGCATCATCACGCCGGTGTCGAAGGCGACCGTCAAGGTGTTGTCTTGCGGTAAGGAAGATGTGGCGATGCTGATATACACCATTGCCGGCGAAGGACAGGCCGCGGATTCGCAGCTGATGTTTTTCGACCCGGAGATGAAGGAGCTGCGGCAGGAGAAATATATAAAGCTCGCGTCCATCGACGACTTTATCGAGACCCCGCGCGACCGCGACGGCGCCATGCTGAAGAAAGAGCTACTGGGTCTGATACCTTTCCCGACGGTGGAATATGTGGCCAGTCCCGACAATGACGGCCTGACGGCGCGTCTGACGGTGGCCGACTACATGGGCGCCGAGGACCTGCACCGCCTCAAGCCCTATCTGCGTCCGGAGGTGAAATACAGCTGGAACGGCAAGAAATTCGATCGAATGAAATAACTTGATTTGCAGAAACGGCAAGACATTCGATTAAGAAATTCGATTGAATGAAATAACTTGATTTGCAGAATTAAAAAATTAGTATTAACTTTGCAGACGGAAAGCGAGGGTACGCCCTCTGATCTGGCCGGTCCCATAGCTCAGTTGGTCAGAGCAACTGACTCATAATCAGTGGGTCCTTGGTTCAAGCCCAAGTGGGA
>DESI01000065.1 GCA_002361235.1 Porphyromonadaceae bacterium UBA3318
GAGATTGCTTGCGGATTTTAGGTATAAAACAAATAAATAGAAATCGGGGAAGACGGATTCCAAATTCCCGAATGCGCGACACGGACCGACTCCACCTTCCGGATTCGGAAAGGAGAGAGTGTGAGTCATGGGGCATTAAATGATTTCGGTTTCCCGGTTTCATCAAGCGTTATGAGTTAGGATCGTTAGTTGTTATTGCGAGGCAATTAAATTTCAGATAAATAGAAATGTAATTAATTGTCCATTTATTCAAAGTGCAAAATTAAGCATATTTTTTAAATATGCAAAAAAATAATATGTAAAAAAGCGCAAAAAGTGCAACAAGATGAAAAATGAGTCACATGGGATTTTTTGCGGCACAAGGTCACAAATTTGGCCGATAGATGTAAATGGCACATTCCCAGCATATTCCCAGCATATTCCCAGCATATTTCAAGCATATTGTCACAGTATTTTGAAGTATGTGGATTTTGTCGTGACTTTGCTTTAAATTCATTGAATATGAAACAGACATCCGCAATGCATGTGGCATGCAACATCGACCGCAATTATGTTAAGTATTGTGCCGTTATGCTGACTTCTCTGTTGGAAAATAACCGACGGCACCCTATTCATGTCCATGTCATATCCTCACCCCTCGAACCGAACGACGAGGATGTGCTACGTAGCATAGTAGAGGATAAATATGGTAAGAAAATATCGTTTCATTTCCCTCCCTCCACTATTCTGGAAGATTGCAGGACCGATGAAACCAGCCATATCTCACTTGCCACATATTACCGTCTGTTCCTTACGTCGATATTGCCGCCGGAGGTCAGGAAAGTCATCTATCTTGACTGTGACCTGATAGTCAACGGCGACATCTCGGAATTCTGGAATATGGATATCTCGGACGTATCCCTTGGATGTGTCGAGGATATGTGGAGCCAAAGGCCCGGTAACTACGTGCAGCTGCATTATGACCGGAAGTATTCCTAATTTTAATGCCGGAGTCCTTTTGATAAATCTGGAACGGCTCAGGACCAATGGATTCGAGCAGCGTGCAAAGACGTATCTGAAGGGACATGTCGGCGAACTGGAGTTCTATGATCAGGATCTGCTGAACGCCCTGCTTCATGATGACAAGAAATACGCGGCCTTGCGCTGGAACGTGCAGGACGGTTTTTTAAGATGGCGCCGGGCGGCGCGTATGAGCCCCGAGGGTGTGGCCGCACTTGAACTTGAACTGCGGACGCCGGTCATAATACACTATACCGGTTCAAAAAAGCCCTGGCACTATAAATCGCAGCATCCGTGGAAGCACCTGTATTTCCGTTATCTCGACATGACGCAATGGCGTGGTGAGCGGCCGGTGACGCCTATAGGGTACAGGCTGAATCTTGCTCTGAACCGTGCCTTGCAGGCCTGTGGGCTGAAGAAATCGAAATACGTGAGGGTCCAGGAATTATAGGGTCCGCAGGCTGCGGAATTTATTGTCCCTTAAACAGTCGACGCGCGTTGGCGATGAGGGGTGCCATGTCGTAATATTTATATTCGGCCAGTCTGCCGCCGAACAGAATGTCGGGTTCCTGGTCGGCGAGTGCTCGATATCGCTCGTATAGGGCCTGGTTCTTTTCGTCGTTGACGGGGTAGAACGGTTCCATGCCCTCGGTCCATTCCGTGGAATATTCGCGCGAGACGACGGTGCGCGGATTGTCATAGACCCGGTCGCCGAACGTCTCGAAGTGCTTGTGTTCGATGACACGGGTATAGGGCACCGAGGCCGACGTGTGGTTTATCACCGCGTTGCCCTGATAGTTGGGCGTGTCGAGCACTTCGGTCTCGAACCGGACCGTGCGGTAATCCAATTTACCGAACCGGAACCCGTAGAATTCATCTATCTTGCCGGTGAACAGCATCTTGCGAGCCGTGTTCTGCCATCTGTCGCGGTCGGCGAAAAAATCGGTGTCAAGCACCACGTCCGAACCCTCCAACAGCCCTTCGATCAATGGATTGTAACCGCCAACCGGTATGCCCTGGAAGGCATCGTTGAAATAATTGTTGTCGAATGTGAATCTGAGTGGCAGACGTCTGATTATAAATGCCGGGAGTTCGGTGCATCTGCGCCCCCATTGCTTCTC
This sequence comes from Porphyromonadaceae bacterium UBA3318, assembly GCA_002361235.1. Classification (GTDB taxonomy): domain Bacteria; phylum Bacteroidota; class Bacteroidia; order Bacteroidales; family Muribaculaceae; genus Lepagella. The sequence goes on from DESI01000065.1 coordinate 2,121, forward strand.
GGTATATTCCTTGATCAGAAGCCTGTACACATCCTGCCCGACGAGAGTCAGTGCCTGCTCCTCCAGGTTTCGCGGCTCGGTCACTCCGTCGGCGCGCATTCTGTCTATGGCCTCCCGGCGCTGTGCGTTGATAATAAGCCTTACCTTCCGAGGGTCGCGCTCGCCCCACAGCTGATAGAAGGTGTTCATGTTGAACGGCAGGTTGTACAGCTTGCCGTCGGGCGCGAGGGCCAATGGCGAGTTGGTGAAGCGGTTGAAGGGGACTATGTCGTTTACGAACTTCCAGGTCTCCGGGTCGGAGGTATGGAAGATATGCGCGCCGTATTTGTGTACGTTTATGCCCTCGATGTTCTCGCAGTAAACGTTCCCTCCGATGTGCGGACGGCGGTCGATGACAAGACACTTCAGTCCGCTGGCGGTGGCTTCATGAGCGAATGTGGCGCCGAACAGGCCGGCTCCCACTATCAGATAATCGTAGGGCATGGTGACGAGTGATAAAGTGATAAGTGATAAGTGACGGGTGATGAGGTTATTCCGGGGGATTCGGGGCGAGGAGGGCGGTGGCGCGGAGCAGTGCGGCGCCGGCATATTTGCCGTTGGCCAGACGTTCGCCTATGGCCAGCACCCGCCGTCGCATCTCGCGGTATCGGTCGGGGGTAATGGAGGGGAGGATGTCATGCAGCTCCTCGAGCGACCCGACGGTGATGCCGAGGCCTTCGCGCTCTATGAACGGCGCGAGGGCCGCTTCTTTCCAAATTATGACCGGCAGTCCGCAGCGGATATACAGCGATGTCTTGTGCGGATTGTTGACGCGCAGGTATTCGCCGTATGCACCGCTGCACTCCCGGGTGGAATCGCCGTCCCACACCAGTCCGAAGTCGCCTCCGGCATCTTTAATCAGGTCGGAGGGCTTGGCGAAGCCGCGATAATCTATGCTGTCGGCGCCGGCCGCTTCCGATGCCTCGAATCCGTTGCCGTACAGCACCATACTCCATCCCTGCGGCTTGATGGAATATAGAAAACTGTTTTTGCGCCGTTGCAGGTTGCCGGCATAGACCACTTTGTAATTGCCGTCCGGTTCATGATTCTCGGCGGGACGGGAATTGTTCAGGAAGTCGAATATCCCGAGTTCTATCACTTTGGCCGTGCATCCGCGCCGTTCCAGCCACTGGCGCATCGTGGCGTTATGTGCTATTATCAGGTCGGCGTTCGACAAGCGCCTGATTTCCTTCTCTTCAGTCAGTGCCTTGCGCCGGAAACTGCCTAAGTCGTGGATCAGGGCTATGACTTTGGCGCCACGGGCATGGGCTATGTGGCATACGGGCGAGAAATATTTTTTCAGAGGATACTGAAGCACAACTATGTCGCCGGGGCGTATGGTGCCGCATTCCTTGATGACTCCGGCCAGGTTGCGGACAAAGTGCTTCAGGCCGCCGTTGGACACGGACTGCCTGATGCCGAGGTTGCGGTAGCCCAGGCTGCTCATTACGGCCTCGATGTCGGTGCGGGCCTTGTTGCCGGCACTCAGCGAGCCTTTATAGTCGCGTGCGAGGTAGCAGTTCATTTCTTTCTGAGTTTGTTGACAAGTCGTTTCATGGTCCCTTTTCTCCATTGACGGCACACTTCGGGAGCTACCTCGCGCCATGAGCGTGTGGTGGACACCACCAGTTCGCCGTGTTCCGTCGGATCTTGACGGGGAGTCATGTAATCGTCGCCGTACAGGATGCGCAGGTACCGGTCGTAGCCGGCCGGCAGCGGCACCTTGATATCCTCGAAATCCATATACACCGTGTCGTCGAACAGATGACGGTCGAACAGCAGCCGGCTACCCGAAAACGAGATGTTGGCCCAGTTGCGGACGGCATCCATGTCTACCTGACGCAGACGGTCTTCTATGGCGCTGTACATATTGATGAATCCCGATTTGCGGCCCCGGCGCCGCATACGCGCCTTGCGGAACACCTGCAGCAGCCGGCCTGAATAGAGCACGTCGAGGTCCACGGCCTTGAGGAGACGCAGGGAATGCAACGTGTCACGGCTCAGGTCCTCCAGTTCCTGCGGATTGTCGGGACAACCGTCAAGCGCGAATATGTCGACGAAAATGCCCTGGTTGAACTTGCGGTAGGCTTCGGAGGGGCGTATGGCGGCCGTGTTGTCGTTACGCAACTGGGCGTGACCCCGGAAATATCCAGGATCCGAGTATGCGCTTTGCAGGAAATACGGTCCGCTGAACCAATCGTTGCCGTGCTGCAGCAGTGTGTCGTAGTCATGGCGCGGCATTATCACGTCGATGTCGTCGTCCCAGGGTATGAAGCCCTTGTGACGCACGGCGCCGAGCATCGTGCCTCCGTCCACCCATACGGTCAGATTATGTTCGGAGCATACGCGCAGCAACTCCTTCAGCAAGTCCAGCTCGACAAGCTGCAGTTCTCTCAGGCTTTCCATTATAATATTGATTACCCCTGTTATTAGCGTTTCAATGCTTTCATTCGCAAAATTACATAATAAAACCGTAATGCCAAAATTATTATAATACGGACACTCCGGCGGCTATTCGTTTTTTTTTCGTATCTTTGTATTTTCAAAGTAAAAGCAGTATTAGGGAATGAGGATATTGAAGGCGATAAGGAATATCGTAATCATGGCGGTCATGGCTGCGTGTGCCGTGCCGGCGGCGGCGCAGGTAAACGCCGAGCAGGTGCTGACCATCGGGCAGAACGTGCTGTCGATGGACGACTATATGCTTTCAATCCAGTATTTCAACCAGGCCATCAAGGCCAAGCCCTATCTGGCCGAGCCTTATTTCTTCCGCGCCCTGGCCAAGCTGCAGCTGGAGGATTACAAGGGAGCCGAGGAGGACGCCACCCTGTCGATGGAGCGCAACAAGTTCTATACCGACACCTACCGCCTGCGCGGTTTCGCACGCCAGTCCATGGGCCATGATTCGCTGGCGGTGCTCGACTATCTGGCCGGTCTGAAATATAATCCGCGCGACAAATACATGCTCTATTTCAAGGGTGTGGCCGAGACGGAACTGAAGCGCTATGCCGATGCCGACACCACATTCGGCACGTTGCTGCGCATGTATCCCGGATTCGAGGAGGGACTGGGCGCCAGGGGGCGTCTATATGCCATACAGGGCGATACCGTCAAGGCCCTGGCGTCGCTGCAGAAGGCCATGGACCAGGGCGCCAGGAGCACCAACACCTTCCTGCTCCATGCCGAGCTAAGCACCCGGCAGCAGAAATGGGACGAGGCCCTGAAGGACATGGACCAGGCCATCAAGCTGATGCCGCGCGAACCGGACCTGTACCTGAACCGCGCGTATGTCCGCTACAATCTCGATGACTTTTTCGGCGCCATGGCCGACTATAACTATGCCATAGAACTGGATCCGGCCAACGAGGCGGCCATATTCAACCGCGCGCTGCTGCGCTACGAGGTCAAGGACCTGGACCGTTCAGTACGCGACTTAGAGGAGGTGCTGAAGCTGAATCCCGACAACTTCCACGCCACGTTCAACCTCGGTCTGGTGAACCTGCAGCGCAAGAAACCGCGCGTGGCCCTGGAGCAGTTCAACAAGATAGCACGGCGCTATCCGCGCTATCACAACGTGTACTACGCGCTGGCCGAGGCATACCGCGACCTGGGCGACATGCGCAAGGCCATGGCCATGGTGCATCAGGCCGACGAGCTGGTGAAGCAATACGTGCATAATCCCGTGGCGCATCCCCTTGACCGTCCGGCCGTGCAGAACGGCCTGACCAACACCGAGAGCCATTCCGCACCCGCCGAGAACGAGGACGAGAACGAGGTGATGGACCGCTTCAACCGGCTGGTGACCGTCAGCGCCACCGAGCAGACCACACTGAACTACGACGACAAGATCAAGGGGCGCGTGCAGGACCGCAACGTCAACATCGAGCCGCAGGCGGCATACGCGCTGACATTCGTGCCTACGGCCGCCACGCTGGACAGCCGTCCGGTGTATTTCCGCGAGATGGACGACTTCAACAATCGCGGCTGGACCAAGCGCAAGCTTTATCTCGTGTCCGGTCCTGTGGTGGGCGAATCCAACGCCCAGATATTGTTCGACATGGCCTCGGAGCTTGACCAAAAAGCCGCCTCAGGCACAGCCACGGCCGCCGACTATCTGAGTCTCGGTGTGGCACGTTCCACACTCAAGGATTACGAGGCCGCCATCAAGGCATTCGACAAGGCCCTGGGCAAAAGTCCCGACCTCAGCACGGCATACGTGGGCCGGGCATACGCCCGCGCCGCACTCGACCCGAGGCAGGCTCCCGTCGCGCTCCATGACTATGATGCCGCGCTTGACATCGACCCGCGATTAGCTTTCGTTTGGGTCAACAAGGGGAATCTGTATTATGCCGCCGGCGACTTCACATCGGCCATTGAATGTTACGGCAAGGCGCTGGAACTCGATCCCGCTTTCGGCGCGGCCCTCTATAACCGGGGCCTGACTTACCTGCGCATCGGTAACCGCCGCCTCGCGTTCAACGACCTCAGCAAGGCGGGTGAGTTGGGCGTGCTGCCCAGCTACAATCTGCTGAAACGAATGAAATAACCCTCTCATGGATACCACTACATTTTTGGGGGCTGTTGCGGAAGCGTACGCCCGGCAGGATGTGGACCTGTCGGAATATTGCTTCGTGTTGCCCAACCGGCGAAGCTGTACCTTCTTTCTGAAACGCCTGTCCGAGCGGCTCGGAGGCCGGACCATGCTGGCTCCCGAAGTCATGGCCATGGGCGAGTTCATGGCCCGTATTTCCGGCCTGGAGGTGGCGCCGCGCGTCACGCAGCTGATGGAGCTGTACATGGCTTACCGTGAGCTGCGCAAGGTGTCGGATCCTATCGACGACGAGAAGACACTGGTGGATTTCGACGAGTTCCTGCCGTGGGGCGAGGTGGTGCTGTCCGATTTCAGCGAGGTGGACATCTGTGACGTCGACGCGCAGAAGATATTCGCCAATGTGGTGAATTACAGGACACTCTCCACCAATCCCCTGACTCCGGAGCAGATGGACATCCTGGAACAGTTCTTAGGTTATCGCCCCACGGGTGACGAAAGCGAGCGCTTCTGGACCAATGTGGAGAAGGGACAGGGCAGTGTCGCCACGAGCCGGTTCACCGAGCTGTGGCAGTTGCTGCCGGGGCTCTACACCGAACTGCGCAAACGGCTGGAGCATCCGGGCGGCGACCCTGAGACGGCGCTCCTGCCGATGGGCCTGGCCGGTACGGTCTATCGCCGCGCCATGGAACTGGTGCTGGACCGTGGTCTTGACGCCATCCCGTGGAAACACGTGGTTACCGTCGGACTCGACTGGATGTCGATGACGGAGATAAAGCTGTTCCGCGAGTTGCGGAAGATAGGCGAGAACCGCAAGGACCCGGTAGTGGATTTCTGGTGGGATCTCACCGGACCGGTACTGACCGCCCGGGATTCGGAAGCAGGCCGAATCATCAGGCGTCAGATGCGCGCGTTCCCCATGTCGAGGTGGGCGCAGGAATATGTCGCGAAGGCGGCGCGCCGCGACATGCCCGACATCACCGAGGTGTCGGTGCCGTCCAATTCCATGCAGACCAAGGTGATAGGGGAGTGGATAGACCCTCATGCCGGCAACATGGCCGCAGACGTGGCCGACGCCCGGGTGGCCGTGGTGCTGCCGGACGAGAACATGCTGCTGCCGTTGCTTTACTCGCTGCCCGACCGCGACATGGACGTGAACGTCACGATGGGATGGTCCATGCGTTACACCGACATAGCCACCTTCCTGTTCCATCTGCAGCGCACGTTGCGTCACAGGCAGAAGGAGGGCGGCGACACCATCTATCTGGCCTCGGACCTGCGTATGCTGTTAGCGCAGCCCATAATGCAGCTGCTTTTCGGGCCGGAGGTGATAATACGCATCAACACCGATATGGACCGCTGCCACCGCCGTGTCATGTCGTGGACGGAGCTGGACGGCTACAGCAAGGACTTGGGCAGGCTGCTCTATCCTCTCAGCGCCACAGCCGGACTGAAGGAAAGCGTGGCATGGCTGGAGGAACTGCTGCGTAACGTGGACTTCACGCTGTCGCAGGGGGAGGCCGACAATAAGAACAAGGTGGAGCGGATGCTGATACAAGTGTATCTGACATCCTTGTTCCAGATAGCCGCAGCCGGCGAGATGAACGGCATCGAGATGCGTTCGGGCACACTGTTCCATATCCTGCAGAAGATGGTGAGCGGCGAGAAGATTTCGTTCAAGGGGGAGCCGCTGGAGGGACTGCAGGTGATGGGCCTGCTGGAGACGCGAGCGCTGGATTTCGATCGGGTCATCGTCCTGTCGATGAACGATAAGGTCATGCCGCGTCACGCACGCAAGCGCAGCTTCATTCCCGACACGCTGCGCTACGGTTACGGCCTACCCTCCACCAATCATCAGGAGAAACTGTACGATTACTGGTTCTACAGGCTGCTGTCGCGTGCGGGCCGGGTGCATCTGGTATATGACGCCCGCCAGAGCGACGGGATGCGCAGCGGCGGCAAGTCGCGCTATCTGATGCAGCTCGAGAAGATATATTGCCGCGAGACACTGAAGCGCATCACCATGAAGTTCAGCAACAGTGCGCGCGCCGACAGCGCGCCGGTGCCTCCTGTGGAGAAAACACCCGAGATCCGCGCCATGCTTGACGAGTTCAGGGCCGACCATAAAGGCGACAGGCGTTACCTGTCGGCTTCGGCACTGAATACGTATATCAGATGCCCGTTGCTGTTCTATTACAGATACGTGAAGAACATCGGCGACAAGACCGAGTCGGACGGCGGCATCGACGCCATCACGCAGGGCGACATATTCCACGACGCGATGATGAACCTGTATTTCGCAAAGAAAGACCAGCACAAGCTGTGGGACAACGCCTCGTATATCCCCAATCCGCAGGAGCACGACCGGGACTATTACATGCGCGTGCTCAATGACAAGGACACGCTGCGCAGGAAGATGGTACAGGCCGTGAACCGCAAATACCATGGCGTGAAGGATGGCCCGGGACTTGACGCGCCGCTGAGCGAATCGGTGCAGATGGTGGCCGACAGACTGCAGAAGCAGGTGGAGGCGGTGATACGGCACGACGCCGACATGGCCGCGAAGTCGCCGCTGACCGTAAACGGAGTGGAGGTGGCGTTCCAGGACGAGCTGAAGGTGCGCGACGACCTGACTGTAAACATCAAGGGGAGCCTGGACCGCGTCGATTCCCTGAAGGGTGGCCCTTACCGGATAGTCGATTATAAGACGGGTAAGGTATATCTGGACATGAGCAAGGGACTGGACTCGGTGTTCGGCGGCGGTAAGGGCGATGAGGCCAAGCATGTGTTCCAGTTGCTGTTCTATGCGCGCCGGCTGGAGAAGATGACCGGCAAGAGGGGTGTGGATATGTGCATATTCGACACCAACGGCATGGAGCACGGCGACGGCGAATGTTACATCTCGTTAGGCACGAACCGGGCAGGCCGCAACAGCGACGGCGAAGCGTTCGCGGAGTTCGACAGCCGCCTTGCCGACCTGATCGGCCACATCTTCGACGATCCGGAATTCACGCCCGCCTCCGACGACGCCGAATGCCGCTACTGCCCCATGCGCCGCCTCTGCGGCAAGGAGTAATTATATTATGCGTTTTCGATGAGCCAGCCGTCGATGGTGCGCGTTTCGGGCGAGATATTGACGCCGACCTTAACGACGGGCTTGGGGTTCAGTGTGTTCTCGTAGGGAAGGGCATACTCCTTCTCGTTGATCTGTTGCAATGCTTTTTCAGGTGTCGAGCCATATTTGAACTCGATGATGTAGATGGCCTTGGGACCGTCCAGCACCATATCCATGCGGCCGCTGGAGGTGCGCCGCTCCACGTCAACCTGAAGCCCTACCAGGCGCGCTATGATCAGGATGTCCTTCTGCCATTGCGGTTCCTTGTCGGTATGCGCCATATAGGGTATGCCGGCCAGGAATGACTTCATCTCGTGCAGAAATCCGTCGATGTCGTCGTCCTCGATGAAATCCTGCAGGGAGTTGACGAAATTGTAAGCACGCAGCATATCCCATTTTCTGGCGGTTTCCACCAGGTTCATGAAGAATCCTCTGCGAACCTCCATGTTGGGATAGCCCAACACGAACCGGTCTCTGCGTACGTTGTAATCCTTTATGGTGAGATAGCCTGTGTAAAAGCAGGTCAACGCCAGGTTGTCGCCCAACACGTCGCCGCTTTCAAGCATGACCCGCGACATGACGGTGCCTTCCAGATCCGGGTTGCCCCAGTCGTTGCTCAGGAACTGATGTATCAGCCGCGTGGGAGTGCCCGACTGAAACCAGTAATCGCCGATGCTGCGTGAAAATAACGCCCTGACCAGACTGAAGGGATTATAGACATCGATCAGATCCTCCGAGAAATGATAGCCGTCATATTGGGCTTTCAGCTTCTGTAATGTCTCATCGTACGTGCATTGGAGTCTCTGCGCCATTTCTTCGATACCTTCGCGGAAATTATCCTGCAATTCCTGAGGAGTGATGCCGCAGACAGCGGAATATTCAGGAAGGAGGGAGATGTCGATAATGTTGTTCAGTCCACTGAAGATATTGATCTGGCCAAGCTTACCCACGCCCGTCAGAAACACGAACTTCAGGTACTTCTCGTTGGACTTCATCACACGGTAGAAATCGTGAAGAATCTTGCGGTTCAGTTTCTCCAGTTCCGGTTTGTCGTGAACGTCGACGATAGGGCTGTCGTATTCATCTATGAGTACCACAACCTGCTGACCGGTGCTCTCGCACACGTTCCGGATCAAATTATGGAAGCGACCGTCCGGGGTATCGTCCTGATTCGGGAAGTCATATTTTTTCTCCCATTCGTCAAGATTGTCGGCCAGGGCTTTGGGCAGGTCATCGGGATTGTTATAACCACGATGTGTAAAGTCCAGATGCAGCACCGGATATTTAGTCCATTCATCCGGTTCGAGCCTATCGATGGCCAGTCCCTTGAACAGCTCGCGTTCGGCATTGAAATAGGCCTCCATCGTGGAGATGAGCATACTCTTGCCGAAACGTCGCGGACGGCTCAGAAAGAAGTACTTTCCGGAATTAACAAGATTATGGATATACATGGTCTTGTCGACGTATAGGCATCCTGTACGCCGTATCTCACCAAAATCTGCCTGTCCTATCGGATATCTTACCATCTTGACTCCTTTATTTAGGCATCGTTCCTTAAAAAATGTATACGCCAGGGTCGCAGATGTGCCTTAGATTTAGCCTTGCCGACTCAGGAGCATAGCGGGCTATGTGACTGAGTCAAAAGGCTAAAGATGAGGTGCAGCTGCGAGTCTGAGGTAATATTTCTTTCGGTCATGCCTTTTGTTGATATATTATTTTAACAATTCTCTTTAATTTTGTGCCTTGTCCGGTGTCTTTTCGGTTAATTTATCCGCTCTCCTCGGTCACAGCCGCGAGGCTGCTCCCTCTGAGACCGAATAAATTACCTCGAAAATCCACCGCCCTGGCGTAAACATTTTTTAAGGAACGATGCCTTAATTCTATCCTACAAAGTTAACAAAATTCATGTAAAAAGAGCAATTTTGCCTGTATTAATCTGTGCATTACCTTTGAATCTGTGCATTACCTTTGAATCTGTGTATTACCTTTGAATCGGCATAAAACAACGGAGCGTCGGTCGGACCGGCGCTCCGTCTGTATGGAGTTGCATTACAATTGCAGGATTGGATTGCGCGTTACATTGGATTGCGTTTTACTTGGGAAGGGTGCACTGCCATCTCCAGGCGTTGGCCATGGTCTCGTTGACGGGAGTCTCGGCCTTCCAGCCCAGTACCTCGTTGGCCTTCTTGGGGTCGGCCCAGATCTTCTCGATGTCGCCTTCGCGGCGTGCGCCGATCTTGTAGGGCACCTTCACGCCGGTGGCGTCCTGGAATGCGTTGACCAGTTCCAGCACGGACAGGCCGTTGCCGGTGCCGAGGTTGAACACCTCGAGCTGGTCGGTATCCTCGCGGCTCAGCATGCGCTCCATGGCGATTACGTGGGCGGCGGCCAGGTCGTTGACGTCGATGTAGTCGCGGATGCAGCTTCCGTCGGGGGTGTTGTAGTCATCGCCGAACACGGTCAGTTCCTTGCGGATGCCGGCAGCGGTCTGAGTGATGTAGGGCACCAGATTCTGGGGCACGCCCACGGGGAGCTCGCCGATCTTCGCACTGGGATGTGCGCCGATGGGGTTGAAGTAACGCAGCAGGATCGACTTGATGGGAGCGCCCGAGATGATGACGTCGCGGATTATCTCCTCCGAGATCTGCTTTGTGTTGCCGTAAGGCGATGTGGCGGGCTTGATGGGAGCGGTCTCGTCGATGGGGTTCACGTCGGGCTCGCCGTAGACGGTGCAGCTCGAGGAGAACACTATGCCCTTCACGCCGAACTCCGGCATGCACTCCAGCAGGTTGAGCAGTGTGCCCAGGTTGTTGCGGTAGTACAGGATGGGTTTGTGTACCGACTCGCCCACAGCCTTGCTGGCTGCGAAGTTGATGATGCCCTTGATGCCGGGATTCTCTGTGAACAGCCGGCGCAGGGTGGCGATGTCTGTGCAGTCGCCCTGCACGAATACGGGGCGTTTGCCGGTAATGGCCTCGATGCCGTCCAGAACCTCGATGTTGGAGTTGGACAGGTTGTCGATTATCACGACCTCATAGCCGGCTTCCTGCAGCTTGACGGTGGTGTGCGAGCCGATGTAGCCCGTACCGCCGGTTACCAATATTTTCTCTTTCATTGTCTTGTCTTTATTATTTGAACAGGGGCGAGGGATAGAGGCCGTCGTCCACGAGCTTCTGGAACTGAGCCACGGTAGCGGGACGGTCGGCTGCGAATGTAACGCCGAACCACTTGCTGGGCGTGGGCTCTACCTTAAGTGTGATGGTGCCGTCATTGATCAGGTCGTTAACGACGCTGGGGATGTAGAACTCGCTCTTAAGCTCGTCGCCGTGCTCGTCCAGGAACTTGATGAACGCCTTCTCGCTATAATCGAAATAGTCGGGAGTGAAACCCCACATGTTCATCGACACGCTTGCGCCCTCGGGGAATGGTGACTTAGAGCCGTCGGGTTCGTCCTGGATCAGCTTGCCGTCCACGCGCTGGATGCCGTGGCACTCCTTGACGCCGGTCAGGAAGCCGTTCCCGTCCACCTCGCACAGGCCGCGCGACACGCCGCCGTTCTCGCTCAGGGTGTTCTCGATGTTGAAGCCTACCATGCAGTATGCGTTCTTCTTGCCCTCCACGCTGCGCAGGAAATCGCCGAGCACCTGGAACGACTCGGCTCCGTAGTAGTCGTCGGCGTTGATCACTCCGAACGGCTCCTTAATCACGTCCTTGCCCATCAGCACGGCGTGGTTGGTGCCCCACGGCTTCTGACGCTCGGGATTAGGCTTGCGGCCTTCGGGCAGCTTGTCGATGGACTGGAATACAACCTCCACGGGCACGTGGCCCTCATATTTGCTCAATACCTTGTCGCGGAACTCCTGCTCGAAGTCCTTGCGGATCACGAACACGATCTTGCCGAATCCGGCGCGCAGCGCGTCGTATACGGAATAGTCCATGATGGTTTCGCCGTTGGGGCCCAGGCCGTCAAGTTGCTTCAGACCGCCGTAACGCGATCCCATACCTGCAGCAAGAATGAATAGTGTAGGTTTCATTGGTCTTTTAGTTTTAGGTTTATCTATTGTGTATATCGGGTTATTAATGTCTATGGTTCATTGGGTTCGCTTGCGGCGTATCAGCGCCACGATGAGGAGGAAGAAGTCGAACATCACGATCTTGGGGTTGCAGTTGCGCGTTATCTCGTTGCGCGCGCGGTCGCATTCGCTTATCATTTCCTCCACGTTTCCGGCGTGGATGAAAGGGGCGAAATTGCGCGAGAAGGCTTCGTCCTGCCTGTCCAGCCGGTTCAGTTTCGGGATGCGCATGTTGTAAATGAAGTTCTCGCGTATCATGGCCGTCATGTAGGTGAAGAAACGGGTCAGTTTCTCGCGTCCCCATGTGGCCACGCTTTCCGACAGGCGCTTGATGTTGCCAATCTTGCGCTGGTAGGCGTCGCGCATCAGTGTCTGGAACACCTGACGGAACTCGGCGGTTTCCTCCGGGTCGGTGGCCGGTTCGGACGTTACGGCGTTGGCGCGCACCTCGATGCGCTGCGTGCGGCTCAGTATGGTGGGAAGCACCTCCAGGTCGTTGTTGCTCACCAGCAGGAAGCAGATGCCGTTGGACGGCTCCTCTATCACCTTCAGGAGCTTGTTTGCCGCCTCGGGACGCAGGCGTTCCGGCAGCCATATCACGAAGAACTTCAGCGATGTGGTGTAGGAGGGGAAGGCGGCGAAGCGTATTATGTCCTGGGCCTCCTCCACGTGGATGGCCGGCTGCGAATTGCCGGCGTCTATCAGTTCCAGCCAGTTGCGCGGCGTCATCAGCGGGTGCTCCGTAAGCATCCTGACCCACAGGTCGTGCCGGTCGTCGGAAGTGAGGATATGCTTTGCCGCGCTTTTTACGATGGGGAACGAGAAGTGAACGTCGGGATGGTTTGTTTCGGCGTGCAGGCGGCAGTTGCGGCAATGTCCGCAAGGCTCGCCGTCGTGCGGATTCTCGCAGTGGGCGTAGGCCATGAACGCGCGCGCCAGCAGCATCTTGCCCAGGCCCGACGGCCCGGTCAGCATCAGTGCGTGAGGCAGCTTGCCGCTGTCCACCGTCATGCGGAGACGGCGTTTGGCCTCCTCCTGACCCTTGACGTCACTGAATCGCACTGTTTCCATACTCCTTATATACTGTCACGTATACTGTCACGTCATAGAGACGGCACGTTTCGGTTGTGTTGGTTGAATATGCGGCGCGCGTTGCGGTCGAATAGCTCCCAGTGCGCTTTCTGAGCGGCGGGGATGCGGTCGGCCATGCGCGAGGGCACCACCTTGAAGTTGCCGCGCGGCCCGTGGGGCTTCTGCGAGAAGAATGTGTCGTACGCGGCCCTCACGAACCGCGCCTTGCCGTCGGCGCCGCGCTCTATGCGCGCCTTGACCAGCGCGCCGCCGCGTGTGTCGGCAGTCTTCATGTTCGATATCAGGTTGCCTAACGAATACACCACGAGCACGTCCTTGTCCTCGGCCTCGTTGCGCACCACTTCCATAGGCTGTATCACGTGCGGGTGGCCGCCTATGACCATGTCCACACCCTGGTCAACCAGGAACTGCGCCAGGTCCTTCTGCGCCTGTCCGGGCAGAAGCACATATTCCACGCCCCAGTGCACGGCCACCACCACGATTTCGGCGCCGGCCTCGCGGGTAGCCTTGATTTCGCGCGCCATGCGGTCGCGGTCTATCATCGACACCTCGATGCCGTCGCGCGGCTCGATTCCGTTGGTGCCGTATGTATAATTAAGGAATCCTACCTTGATTCCCTTGATGTCCCTGACGAACGGTACGCGCTGCGTACGCTGCAGCGAGTCGGCGTAAGTACCCACGTGGTCCACTCCGAGACGGTCCAGAGCCTTGATGGTGGCTCGGGCTCCTTTGTCTCCGCGGTCCAGACAGTGGTTGTTGGCCGTCAGGAACATGTCGAATCCGGCGTCCTTCAGGGCCTGTGCGTAATTGTCGGGAGCGGAGAAGCAGGGATAGCCCGAATAGTCGGGACCGCCGCCCAGAGGCACCTCCAGGTTGCACACGGCGTAATCGGCGGCGGTGATGTCGGGAGCTATCAGCGAGTAGCATTCGTTCCAGTCATAGCCTTTTCCGCCGGCCAGTTCGCGCGCGCGGTCCAGCTGCGCCTGATGCTGCATGGCGTCGCCCACAAACAGCAGGTCGGCGCCTGCAGGGGCCCCGACACTGTCCGCGCCCGTGATGAACGAAAGCAGACTGAACGCCAATATCCCTAATAAATTCATCGACCTTAATTGTCTAAACGATTATCTCGATTATCTTGATTATCTCGATTATCTCGACTTTTTCAACTTTCTCAACTAATGATGCGCCTTGCGCCTCATTCCAGCACTTGCGACGAGAACGTGAACAGAATCTGCGCGTGCTCCATGTCGAGTTCCACCATCGTGGGTGTAGCCAGATACGGAGCCACACGGGTCACGTAGGAGGTCTGCTGGCCGTAGTAGTTGTTGGTGCCGCTCTCTGTAGTGACGGCTATAGGCTGCAGACAGAACACCTCGTCGTCTGAGAAATTGGCCGGATCCTTGCGGTATTCATCCAGTTTCTTCAGCAGGTATTCGCGCATGGAACTGAAGGTATATATCTTGTTCTCCGAATCGTACGTGCAGTAGAACGAGGTGACGTTGTCGGGAATCTTGTTCTCGCGGAAGAATTCCTCGCGCTGGTCCAGGGTGGTCATCAGCAGATTGGCGGGTGGCATCATTCCGTAGTCGTTCTTGACTGATACGGCGGGAATCTTAAGCACCAGCGACGAAATCACCGACAGCTCGGTATCGGCTTCCAGATAACGGTCCAGCAGCTGGCGCACCGGGAAGCGGAACGTGGTGACGTATCCGCCGGGCGACGTGACGAGGCTCTTGCCCTCCTCGGCCAGTTTCTGCAGCTGGGCCGAGGGGCTGTAGCTGATGTTGTTGGACGACAGCACCTCGGGCACCGATGCCAGCAGGCAGACGGAGTCACGCCTTGTGACGTCGCGGTATTCCACCTTGGCCGAGTCAACCGTTACGGTCACGCGTTCCTTGCGGTGCCAGTACAGATAGGAACGCACTCTGGCTATGTTGGCCACGCATCCGTTGCCGAAATTCTGCTCCACATATATGCCCTGGAACCACTGGTTGAACGTGGCCGGCCATTCGAAGATGGGGTCGTTGTCGCGGTATTTACGGAACAGCTCGCGGCCGAACTCGAGGGGGAGCTGCATGGGGATGTTGACGTAAGCCGACTGTGCGAAGATGGTGTCGTTCTTCGATATGTTGCTGACGGTGTAGCTCTTGGTGGCGAACGGCGCCGACGGGTCGTAGTAACCTGTGGGGTCGAACTTTGAGTTGATGTCCTTGGGCAGCGCCTTGTCGAGGCGGTACACGCGCAGCTGCTGCGGGGCGAGCGAGTCGCCGGTGAGAGCGCCACGGGGTATGGACATGATCATGCGAATAGAGTCCACGTCCGATTCCGGAATGGAGTCGGGTATGTTCATCTTGGTGGAGCTCATCATCTGGGTGACGAAGCTGCACTTCAGATTGCCGTACTCGGGTATGGTCAGGTTGCCTAACAGCTTGGTGGTGGTACGGGAGTCGAAGTCGTTGATCCACTCCGCTTTGCCCCTGAGGTCGGTCTCGATGGAATCGACGGTGATGGTCACTTCGCCCGGGGCGAGCGAGCCGCCGATTGTCGACGTGTCGTCCTGACAGGCGATGAATCCCGGCGCCATGCAGCATGTCAATGCCAATCCGATCAGTTTCAGCCTCATGTTACTGGATGTGTTGTTGATGGGGCGCCTGAGGCCCCGGTTATTATTCAAAAATGCAGTTCGTGCCATTACAGTTCGTGCCCTTAAGGCTTGCGGAGCGGCACGCTCTTGTAGAATTCGTTGAGTTCCTTGCCGTGTGCGGTCTCGCCGTCGATCTGAATCCAGGGCACCTTGGCGGCCTCGGCGAATTCCACCAGCTCGGGATCCGGCTCGATGCCGCGGAACACCAGGCCGTCCGACCAGTTGATGGCCATCTTGTGCAGCAGCTTCTGGTTCAGTTCCATTTCGGCGAACGACTTGAGGTCGGTCTTGCGCACGCCCTCGGCCTTCAGCTTCTCGAAGAAGTCGGGGTCGAGCGGGGCTATCTCGGTCTCGGGGCCTACGGTGTATATCACCTTGGTGTGGTGGAACGAGGGGCCGTCGCTGAACAGGCGCTTCAGATACATGGGCACCAGGGTGGACATCCATCCGGTCACATGCACCACATCGGGATCCCACTGCAGCTTCTTGGCCGTGGTCATGGTGCCGTGGGCGTAGAATATCATCCGCTCATCGTTGTCCGTGCGGTTTGAGCCGAAGGGGTCGGCGTCGCTGTCCTGTTTCTGGAAATAATCGTCGCTGTCGATGAAATAGACCTGGATTCGCGAGGGCTGCATCGAGGCCACCTTTACGATCAGGGGATGGTCGTTGTCGCGGATGGGTATGTTGACGCCGCTGAGACGGATCACCTCGTGCAGCTGGTTGCGGCGCTCGTTGATGGTGCCGAAATCGGGCATGAAAGTGCGGACCTCGTATTTGAGCTCCTGCATTTCCTGGGGTAATTCGCGGTCAAGGCGTGCGTTTTCACTGTGTTGGAGATAGGGTGCTATCTCCTGGGATACATATATGATCCTGTTGTCTGCCATTCTTGTGTCTGCTATGTCTCTCGTATGGGCAAGGTAGGCGGCGCTTGCCCGCGGAGCCGTACCTTATCGCTCTAATATTATATATAATGACTGCAAAGTTAATAAAAATTTTCGAGTTTGCCGAGAATTTAGTAATTTTGCGCACAAAAACCAAGCAAAGCGATGCTGATAATCAAAGAGGCAGGGGAACTGGAGCAATATGTTGCCCGTGCCAAGAATAATGGCCGGAGCATAGGATTTGTGCCGACCATGGGAGCCTTGCACCGGGGACACCTGTCGCTGGTGGAGCGCTGTGTGAAAGAAAACGACGAAAGCGTGGTGAGCGTGTTCGTGAATCCCACGCAATTCAATAATGCGAATGACCTGGCCACCTATCCGCGCACGGAGGAGGAGGACGCCCGTCTGCTGGCCGAGGCCGGCGTGTCGGTGGTGTTCATGCCGAGCGTGGAGGCCGTTTATCCCGACGGCACGGAGCGTGACCACGAGTTTGACCTTGGCGCCGCCGCCGAGGTGATGGAGGGGAAGTACCGTCCCGGACACTTCCAGGGCGTGGCGCAGGTGGTGAGCCGCCTGTTCCGGCTGGTGCGTCCCGACCGCGCGTATTTCGGCGAGAAGGATTTCCAGCAGATAGCCGTGATACGCAACATGGTGAAGAGCGAGGGAATCGATGTCGAGATCGTGGCCTGTCCCATCAAGCGCGCGGACGACGGTCTGGCTCTGTCCAGCCGCAACGCCCTGCTGACGCCCGAGCAGCGCAAGATGGCGCCCGAAATCCACGCCGCGCTGATGGAGTCGAAGGCCTACATGCTGAACCATTCGCTGCAGGCCACGCACGACACCGTGGTGGACCGCCTCAACGCCGTGCCCGGTATGCGTGTGGAATACTTCGAGATTGTGGACGCCGAGACCATGCAGCCCATCGACGACTGGGCCGAGGCCCGCTGGATAGTGGGTTGCATCACAGTCTATTGCGGCGCCGTGCGTCTCATCGACAATATCACATATAAGAACGAATCAGGCGTCTGAATCCAGAGTGCCGAACAGCTGAATGCAACCATGCAGATAGAAATGCTGAAATCCAAGATCCACCGCGTCACGGTGACGGAGGCGGATCTGAACTACATCGGGAGTATCACGGTTGACGCCGCGTTGCTGCGCGCCGCCAACATCCTGCCCGGCGAGCGTGTGTTCATCGTCAACAACAACAACGGCGAGCGCTTCGACACATACACCATCGCCGGCGAGGAGAACAGCGGCATAGTGTGCCTGAACGGCGCCGCCGCACGTCGCGCGCAGCCCGGCGACATAGTCATCATCATGGCTTACGCCCGCATGACGCCCGAGGAGGCCGCCGACTGGAAGCCCACGGTGATTTTCCCGGATACGGCCACCAACAGGCTGAAGTAAGTCATAAGTCAGAGTGACAAGTGACGAGGTGAGAGGGGAATAGAATAAGGTTAAAGTAGAAACAACTTCAATGTTCAATACACTGTCCGAGCGTCTTGAACGCTCATTCAAGATACTTAAGGGAGAAGGAAGAATCACGGAGATCAACATCGCCGAGACGCTGAAGGATGTGCGTCGTGCGCTGTTGGACGCCGACGTCAACTATAAGGTGGCCAAGACCTTCACCGACACCGTGAAGCAGAAGGCCCTGGGCCAGAACGTGATAAACGCGCTGAAGCCCAAGGAGCTGATGGTGAAGATAGTTCACGACGAGCTTGCGGCCCTGATGGGTGGCGACGCCGCGCCGCTGAACATCGAGGGCAAGCCGGCCGTGATACTGATGGCCGGTCTGCAGGGTGCGGGTAAGACCACGTTCGCCGGCAAATTAGCGAAGAAACTGAAAAGCACGCGCGCCAAGCATCCGCTGCTGGTGGGTGCCGACGTCTACCGTCCCGCCGCCCGCGAGCAGCTGCGTGTATTAGCCGAGTCCATCGGCGTGCCTGTGTTCACCGACGAGGAGAGCAAGGATCCCGTAAAGATAGCTAAGGATGCCATCGAATTCGCCCGCAAGAACCAGTACGACCTGGTGATTGTCGATACGGCCGGCCGTCTGGCCGTGGACGAGGAGATGATGGACGAGATCTCCAACCTGAAGAACGCGCTGCAGCCGCAGGAGACACTGTTCGTGGTGGACTCCATGACGGGTCAGGACGCCGTGAACACGGCCAAGGCCTTCAACGACCGCATCGACTTCGACGGCGTGGTGCTCACCAAGCTGGACGGCGATACCCGTGGCGGTGCCGCCCTCTCCATCCGCGCCGTGGTGGCAAAGCCCATCAAGTATGTGGGTACGGGCGAGAAACTGGAGGACATCCAGGAGTTCAACCCCGAGGGTATGGCGTCGCGAATCCTTGGCATGGGCGACATCGTGGAGCTGGCCAAGCGCGCGCAGGAGGTGTACGACCAGAAGGAGGCCGAGCGCCTGCAGGAGAAGCTGCGTAAGAACAAGTTCGACTTCAACGACTTCATACGCCAGATCCATCAGATCAAGAAGATGGGTAACATCAAGGACCTGGCGGCCATGATTCCCGGTGTGGGCAAGGCCATCAAGGACATAGACATAGACGACAACGCATTCAAGGGCATCGAGGCCATCATCGGTTCGATGACGCCATACGAGCGCGAGAATCCCGAGGTGATCAAAGGCACGCGCCGCCAGCGCATAGCCCGTGGCTCGGGCACGTCGCTCCAGGAGGTGAACCGTCTGCTCAAGCAGTTCGAGGAGATGCGCAAGATGATGCATTTGGCATCGAATATTAAGAATCCCGCCCAGATGATGAAACGCATGAAGGCGGCACAAGGAGGAATGAGAAGATGATACAGACCAACAATCTGTGCATGCAGTTCGGGAAGCGCGTCCTGTTCCAGGACGTGAACCTGACCTTTAACCGTGGCAACTGCTACGGCATAATCGGAGCCAACGGCGCCGGCAAGTCGACGCTGATGAAGATATTGTCGGGCGAGCTCCAGCCCACCATGGGCAGCGTGACGTTCGGCCCGGGCGAGCGCCTGTCGGTGCTGAGCCAGGACCACTTCGAGTTTGACGAGTGTACGGTAATCGATACCGTGATGCGCGGCCACACCGTGCTGTACCAGATCATGACCGAGAAGAACGCCCTCTACGCAAAACCCGATTTCAGCGACGAGGACGGCATCAAGGCCGCCGAGCTGGAGGAGAAGTTCGCCGAGCTTGAGGGGTGGAACGCCGAGAGCGATGCCGCCGCACTACTGTCGGGCCTCGGCATCAAGGAGGACCGCCACTATATGCTGATGAAGGACATGAGCGCCAACGAGAAGGTGCGCGTGCTCCTGGCCAAGGCGCTGTTCGGCAATCCCGACAACCTGCTGCTGGACGAGCCTACCAACGACCTGGACCTCGAGACGGTGGCATGGCTGGAGAACTGGCTGGCCAACTTCGAGAATACGGTGCTCGTGGTGAGCCACGACCGTCACTTCCTCAACGCCATCAGCACACACACTCTCGACATAGACTATAACAAGATATCGCTGTTTGCCGGCAACTACGATTTCTGGTACCAGTCGTCGCAGTTGGCCCTGCGTCAGCAGCAGGCCGCCAACAAGAAGGCCGAGGAGAAGCGCAAGGAGCTGCTGGAATTCATACGCCGCTTCAGCGCCAACGTGGCCAAGTCCAAGCAGACCACCAGCCGCAAGAAGATGCTGGAGAAGCTGAACGTGGAGGAGATACAGCCGTCGTCGCGCCGCTATCCGGGCATCATCTTCACGCCATGCCGCGAGGTAGGCAACAAGATCTTGGAGGTGAAGGGCCTGAAGGCCAGCGTGGACGGCGAGGTGCTGTTCGACGACGTCAACTTCCAGATAGAGAAGGGCGACAAGGTGGCGTTCCTGAGCCGCGACCCGCGTGCCATGACCGCCCTGTTCGAGATAATCAACGGCAAGCGTCAGGCCGATGCCGGCACCTATGACTGGGGTCAGACCATCACCAGCGCGTATCTGCCGCTCGACAACTCGGCGTTCTTCCAGACCGACCTGAACTTGGTGGACTGGCTGTGCCAGTACTCGTCCGACAGCTCGGAGATATATCTGAAAGGCTTCCTCGGCAAGATGCTGTTCAGCGGCGAGGAGGTGCTGAAGAAGGCGTCGGTGCTGTCCGGAGGCGAGAAGATACGCTGCATGATAGCGCGCATGATGCTGACGGACGCCAACACCCTGGTGCTTGATTCGCCCACCAACCATCTGGACCTGGAGTCGATTCAGGCGTTCAACAACACGCTGCAGAACTTCAAGGGCGTCATCCTGATGGCCAGCCACGACCACGAGTTCATCCAGACCGTCTGCAACCGCATCATCGAGCTGACGCCTAACGGCATCATCGACAAGATGATGGACTACGACGACTACGTGGAGGACGAGAAGGTAGCAGCCGCCCGCGAACGACTTTATAATTAATGACATGAAGCATACGGTTATGTTCCGGCTGAAAGGTACGGACGCGGAGCGGAAGGAGCTGGCGGCCAAGTTCGCCGAGGCGCTGATGAAGCTTCCGGAGATTATTCCGGAGTTAAAATCGATGGAAACGGGGCTGAACGTCAACCCTGCGGAGACTTTTGACGTTATTCTTACAGCCGAGGCAGACTCGCCGGAGGATATCGCCGCTTACAGCGCCCATCCCGCCCACGTGGCGTGCGTGGACATAATACGCGGTCACATCGATTGCCGTGCATGCGTGGACTACCCGGGCTGACCGGTCCGGTGCTATGGACCGGATTGATAGGCTCCATTGTATGAATTGATTGCTATGAAGAAATTACAATTACTGGGGCTCTTGCTGAGCCCCGTTTTGTTTGTCGCCTGCGACAAGGACGACAACAATAAGGACGTGGATCTCGACCAGATTCAGTCCCGTACGTACACCGGCCTCAATGTGCTGGACCTGGAATATAACGACTCCGGACTGGCCGGCAAATCGGTGGACGTGGCTCCGGCTTCGGGCCGTGACGTCAGCATGTCGTTCTATTCCAAGGTGAATCTCGGCACGCTCAACGCCGCGTTCAAGGACCTGCCGGAACTTGACGGTCCCGGCGTACTGCCCGGCACTCCGAAACTCGACATCACGGTGCCCGTGACCCACGACGGCAACGACTGGGATTTCGACTACACGGGCGAGACCGACTTCGTGACCTACCGCCTGGAGGGAGACTTCGACAACAACAAGTTCGAGGGCGAGTTTGAGGATGTGCGTCTTAAGAACCAGACATTTGCCGGAGGGGCGTGGAAACCTGTGGCCGCTCCTACGAATCCGCTGGCCGACAGTCAGCCCTTCCATATAGTGTGGGAGACGAAGCTGCCCATCCAGTTGCCGGGTACTCAGTATGGCATTCAGGATGTGCTGCGGATTCTTGTAAACACTCCGTTCATACCTGTATATAACGGCACGGCCGAGATGTCGCTGACACAGGTCATAGCCAACGGTCTGCGCACCGTGGGGATGGCGGCGGACGGCTGTATGCCCGTCACGTATCTGCAGACGGCCAACGGGGCCTCGCGGTTCATCACCGCGCCCCGATGCACGTTCACGTACGTGCCTCTGAGCGACAATGCCGTCAGGCTGTATGCCAATCCCACCGATATACTGAGCCTCGTGCTTCTGAACAACACCAACCGCGACCCGAATATCCCCGACAACCCGTTCGGCAAGGCGAGCCGTGCCGAAGAAGGCATCCTGCTTCAGTTGCTGGAAGGTATCGTGAAGAATATGTCGCCGATGCTGGCCGAGGGATTGCCGATGGCGTGCGTCCGTCAGGGCGACGGAATGCAGCTGTATCTCGGCAGCGAGGTGCTGGTGCCGCTGTTGAAGCAGGTGATCGTACCGGTGCTGTCCAATCCCGCCATGCGCGGAATCATAGCCGACTTAGTACAGCACAACACCTCCCTGGCCCAGTATGCCACAGCCATCATGGCCCTCTACGACGCGCTGCCCGCCTTGCTCGACCAGACCACGAAGATAGAACTGGGCCTCAATTTCACCAAGGCCCAGTAAAGTATTCTATTAAAAGAGATTGAAAAGATTAGTCCTCGAGTTCCATCAGCTCGAGGAGGCGGAATTCGGAGCTGTCCGTTTCGTCGATGATCTGCTGGATGCGGACACCGGCTGCGGACAGCTCTTCGTGTGTCAGCGTGCCGGAGTTCATGGACGCCTCTAATTCGGCGCGTTCGGCGCCCAGCTGCTCCAGGCGTGTCTGCAGTTGCTCGTATTCGCGCCGTTCCTTGAACGACATCTTGCGTTTCTGCTCGGTGCGGGGGCGGTTCTGCTTCTGTGCCTTCTTTGCGGGGTCGGCGGCTGCGGCTTCGCTGCGCTTGGCGGCGCGTTCCTGCGCCACGCAATGGCGGTAGGTGGAATAGTCGCCGGGAAAGTCCTTGATCTCGCCGTCGCCCTTGAACACGAACAGATGCT
This sequence comes from Porphyromonadaceae bacterium UBA3318, assembly GCA_002361235.1. Classification (GTDB taxonomy): domain Bacteria; phylum Bacteroidota; class Bacteroidia; order Bacteroidales; family Muribaculaceae; genus Lepagella. Next base: position 24,956 of record DESI01000065.1, read on the forward strand.
GGGCCACACGGTCCAGGAAGTATCGGTCGTGGCTCACCACGATGACGCATCCCTTGAAGTTCGCAAGGTAATCCTCCAGCACGGCCAGCGTCATGATGTCCAGGTCGTTGGTCGGCTCGTCCAGCACCAGGAAGTTGGGCTCCTGCATCAGCACGGTGGCTAAGTACAGACGGCGCCGCTCGCCGCCGCTGAGCTTGTGGATGAATTTCTGCTGGTCCTTGGGCGTGAACAGGAAGCGGGTCAGAAACTGCTGGGCCGTCAGCGTGGTCTTGTCGTCGATGCGCACACGGTCGGTGATGGTGCGCACGGCGTCTATCACCTTGGCGTTCTCGTCAAAGCCGGTGATTCCTTCCTGGCTATAATAGCCCCATTTCACGGTCTGGCCCGTGTCGATGCTGCCCGAATCGGGCTGCAGTCGGTTCAGAAGTATCTTGATGAACGTGGACTTGCCCACGCCGTTGGGTCCCACCACGCCCACCTTCTCATAGCGGGCGAAGGTATAGCTCCAGTCTTTAAGTATAACCTTGTCGCCGAACGCCTTGCATACGTTCTTGGCCTCGAATATCTTGGAGCCGATGTATCCGGCCTTCACGTCCAGGCGCACGTCCTTCTCCGGGCCGGCGGAATGGCTGCGGGCCTCCAGGTCGTAGAAGTTGTCGATGCGGTATTTGGCTTTCGAGCCACGGGCCTGCGGCTGGCGGCGCATCCAGTCCAGCTCGCCGCGCAGCAGGTTGCGCACACGCCCCAATTCCGCCTCGCGGTTCTCCATCCGCTCGGTGCGCTTCTGTATGTAGTAGTCGTAGTTGCCGTCGTAGCTGTACAGGGTCTCGTCCTCGATCTCGATGATGTGGTTGCATACGCGGTCCAGGGTCCAACGGTCGTGCGTCACCATCAGCAGCGTCACCTTGCGGCGCTGCAGGTAATCCTCCAGCCATTCCACAATCTCGATGTCAAGGTGGTTGGTGGGCTCGTCCAGGATAATCATGTCCGGCTCGGTCAGCAGCACCTTGGCCAGCGCCACACGCTTGGCCTGGCCGCCGGAGAGCTTGCAGACGGGTAGCGTCATGTCGTCGATGCCGAACTGACCCAGCATTTGGCGTGCCATGTCGCGGCCGTTCCATTCGCCGGGCGTGAGTCCGGCGGGGCAGTCGGGCGTGGCGTAGTCCACGGCGTTCAGTTCCGAGTCGAGGGGAGGCTGCTGCTCCAGATAGCCCACGCGGATGCCGTTGCGCCATATCACCGAGCCGGAGTCGGGCGATTCGCGCCCTGTCAGTATGTCCAGGAAGGTGGATTTGCCCGTGCCGTTACGTGCCACAAGCCCCACTTTCTCGCCCTGGTCTATGCCGAAGCTGATGTCGCCGAACAGCACCCTGTCGCCGTAACTCTTGGTCAGCCCCTCTACCTGCAGATAACATACGCCCATCTTCTTTCCTTTGTCTTAGTCCATTTATATAAACACGAATTTCCTCCGAAAATTATCTAATCACAGCCGGTGGAGGGAATAGGCTGCTACGGTTTCGGCCAGGGCGTTCATCTTCATGCAAGTGGCGCGGTCCAGCGGCGAGTCGGCAGTGCGGTGCTCGGCAGGGGCTATGATCAGCAGGCGCCCTTCCGAGCAGAGGGTATGGAGCATCCCCTTCGGGGTATAGTTGGTGCCGAAGCCGTTGTCGGTTATGAGGATGATGCGGCCGCCTACGTCGCAGGCCCAGTTCTCTACTTTCTTTTCGGCCGGAGAAATGAACGGCGAGACGAGGACGCCGCCGTTCTGGACGGTGCGCATCCAGATGCGCTTGCGGCGGATCAGTTCGTCGGGGCTGTATTTGCGGCTGACCTTCACGGCTTCGATGTCGGGGTCCTCAAGGAGATGGATGTTGCCGTAGGCTTCGTAGCGGGTGCCGTCGGGTCCGGCTAAGAGGGTGCGGTGGAAGAAGTCGGGATGACTGATGCGTTCCAGACGGCGTCGCGGGTTGTCGCTGACATAGGCGAGCATCCGCTGCAGCTGCCCCTCCTTCAGCAGAATGCGGTCGTGGTAGCCTTCCTCGAAGACAGACTGTAGGGCTGCGTTCCGCCCAGCTTGTTTTGTAGTGCCGTGGTAACGGCGGGTGCATTCGCCTTTGAGTTCAAGGATGATGTCGCCGAGGTGGGTATCGGTGGCTTCGGTGACGAAGAGGACGAAATGGACGTGCTCGGGCATGATGACGCGCCGTAGGATCCGGATGAATGGGAAGGCGGCTTTCAGCTCCGAGATGCATGAGGCTATTATTTCGCCTGTGGGTGTAAGGATGGTGCGAGGCTTCCAGTCGTGGCTGCCCGGTATGCCGGCGAGTGATGAGAACGGGAGGATACCGGGCGCCCGGTTGATGGTTATCATGTAGATGCAGCGGGAGCGGTAGTCGTGCCAAGGGGCGCGGCGGCAGCCGTTGGGGACCAGAGGCCGGTAGTAGGCGGGCGGCTCTTGCTTGGGCGGGAGGGGCATGGGCAGGCGGGTTTAGGCTGAGGGGAGAGAGGGGCCGGGGCCGGCTTGTGCGTGCGGGGGCCGGCAGGCAAAAGCTTTGCCTTTGAACAGAACGGCTCCGCGCTCAGGCCGGCAAAGGCTTTGCCTTTGAACAGAACGGCTCCGCGCTTAGGCCGGCTACCACGCTCCGGCCATCGGCCCGCACCTTAGGGCTGCACATACTTGGGCAGGAGCCTCGCCGAGTCGCGGAGCCGTTTCGTTCCGGCGCGAAGCGCTGCGCTGGCTTATGCCTACTGTTCCGGCGCGAAGCGCTGGTGCTGACCGGCTATCATCAGGTGCTCTCTTATTCAGCTGGTTGTTATTGTGACGAAGTTACAAAAAGCCCGGCATTAAAGCAAAAAAACGGAGACTTTTCCTCTTTTTCTTCCCCTTTTCCCTCTTCTCCTTCCTTTTCGCTCGATCTCCTTTGTCGTGTCGCGGAGCGCGGGCATCAGCAGGCGGCCATGCGTGGCCGAGCCGGTCAGTCGGGGAGGGAGGAGGCGAGTGTGTGCAGGAAGGCGTCGAGGGTCTGAATCGGATACTGTGAGCGACCCGTTGAGGCACAGCCACCTGTTCTCCGTGATGCGGCTGCACAAGGGAGACGATTCGCAGCTCACTGTGAACTATGGGAATGGTGGGAATTATGGGAGTAGTGGGAGGAATGGGAGGAATGCGGGTAATGACGCTGAGAAGGTGGTGATATACGACGGGCCGCTGTCGCCGATGCTGGCGCGGATACCTTACGCCGACCTGGACCTTGACGATGAATGGCACCTCGACTTCCAGGTGGAGCTGGGCCCTCCGGGCGCCTTCGTGGTGGCCGTGACCGTAAACGGCTGGAAAGTATATTCATACAATGTATCACTGCATTAGGGGCCTATTTTTTTCTCCTTGGTTAAAAATATAAATGTGCGGTTTTTGGAACGGAAGTTGCATATTAAGGGGAAATGTTGTAACTTTGCGGCTGGATCCGGAAGGACCGGGGCGATGGCGGCGATGTGAAGCATTAGCAGTAACGTAACGCCGGGCGTAGGTCGGGACGGATCCGGTGGACAAATTTGGCTGCTTGCAACCACCGTGTAAAAAATGCTAAAACTGCAAAACCTCTGGGCAACCGCCACGACCGCGCGCCCCCGGGGCATGACAGTAAGACATCTGCACGGCGACTGCATCTGACAGCCGCCTAAATTTTTATTATATGAAGCAGACTGAAAATTCTCCCGTACTGACTAACGGGAACTATCTATTTACGTCGGAATCAGTGTCGGAGGGACATCCCGACAAGGTGGCTGACCAGATCAGCGACGCGCTGCTGGACGAATTCCTGGCTCGCGACCCGGAGAGCCATGTGGCCCTGGAAACCCTCGTGACCACGGGGCAGGTGGTGGTGTCGGGCGAGGTGGAATCGCAGGCATACATCGACGTGCCGGTTGTGGTGCGCGACGTGATACGCAAGATTGGCTACAACCGTGGCGCCTACCGTTTTGACTGCGACAGCTGCGGCATCTTCACCGCCATCCACGGCCAGAGCGAGGATATAGACCGCGGCGTGGACGCCGGCAAGGTGGCCGAGCTGAACGCGCTGTCGGACAACGACGAGGCCGAATTGCAGGGTGCGGGCGACCAGGGCATGATGTTCGGTTACGCCGTGGACGAGACCGACGAGCTGATACCCCTTACGCTCGACATGTCGCACAAATTAGTGAAGGAACTGGCCGAGATACGCCGCGAGGGGAAGGATATGACCTATTACCGCAAGGGGAAGCAGGTGAGCTATCTGCGTCCCGACTCCAAGAGTCAGGTGACGATAGAATATGACAGCAACCGCAAGCCGGTGCATATAGACACCATCGTGGTGTCGACCCAGCACGATGAGTTCGTCGAGGCGCTGGAGGATACCGCCGAGGCCCGCAACAAGGCCGACCGCGCCATCCTGGACACCATTGCCGACGACGTGCGCAAGGTGCTGATACCGCGTGTGCTTGAGCAGTATCCCGAAGAGGTGCGGAATATGTACGACAGCCGCACCAAGGTGTATGTGAATCCGACGGGCAAGTTCGTGATCGGAGGGCCTCACGGCGACACCGGCGTGACTGGCCGCAAGATCATCGTGGACACCTACGGCGGCCGCGGCTATCACGGCGGCGGCGCCTTCTCGGGCAAAGACCCCTCGAAGGTTGACCGCTCGGCTGCATACGCCGCGCGTCACATCGCCAAGAACTTAGTGGCTGCGGGAGTGGCAGGAGAGGTGACGGTACAGGTGTCGTACGCCATCGGCCGCGCGCATCCCATCAACCTGTACATCAACACCCACGGTACCGCGAAGGTGGACATGAGCGACCCGGAGATAGCCCTGAAGGTGAGCGGGCTGTTCGACATGCGTCCGCGCAGCATCGAGAAGCGTTTCGGACTGCGCAACCCGATATACCGCGCCACGGCGGCCTACGGCCATGTGGGACGCAAGCCCGCGGACACCACCTTCGTGTCGGCCATACAGCGTGACAAGGTGGAGCGCGACGTGCGGCAGTTTGCCTGGGAGGAACTGGATATGGTTCCTGTCCTCCGCGAGGCATTCGGCATAAAAGACTGACAAAAAGTGGCGAAAAACGGCGTAATTACGATGCGAATTTGCTAAATACGCCAAAAAGTATTACCTTTGCGCGTTTAATGGCCCCACGGGGCTGTTAGACGCGTATGTTTTCCGCAACCGCACACACTGACCGGCCCGGACCGGCCTCTTGCAAAACGGTTCATTTTGCATAACAACTTAGTAACAAAATACAGAGCTACATAAATGGCAACATTAGAGAAAATCAGATCCAAATCGGTATTTCTGATCGTGGTGATAGGCTTGGCATTGCTTGCCTTCATCGTGGGGGACGCCCTCACAAACAGTCGTAATATATTCGGCGACCAGACCACGGTTGCCAAGGTAGGGTCGACCAAGATCGACTATACGGAATATCAGCGTAAGCGTGAAGAACTGAACAACCAGTACGAGGAAGCGCGCCGCCGCAATCCGCAGCAGTTCGCCAACTTCGACACCCAGCAGTTAGGCGAGATGGCTCTTGAGCAGCTGATACAGCAGACTGTGATAGACAACGCGGCCAAGAAGGCCGGCGTGAAGTCGAGCGCCAACCTGCTGCGTTACTACATGCTGGAAAACATGGGCAATCCGAAGGTTCAGGAGCTGATGCAGAGCCTGCAGCAGTCGGGCCTGGCAGCCCAGACGCCCGCACAGGCATACGACATTATCTTCAATCCGAAGCGCAACGGTCTGACCGAGGCTCAGGTAGAGCCGATGCAGCGCGCATGGCTCGCCGCCGAGAAGGAGACGGACCAGCAGATTGCAGAGCAGATATACCAGCGCCTGCTGGCCGGTACGGTCAAGGCGAACGACCTGGATATGAAGGCTCTCTACGACGATTATGTCAACACCAAGAGCGTGGACTACGCGTTCCTGCCCTTCGGCAACCTGAACGAGAAGGAATATCCCGTCACCGACGCAGAGCTGAAGGCTAAGTATGACGAGATCAAGGGCCGCTTCGCCGTCGACGAGGCGACCAAGGAAATAGGCTTCATCTCCGTGACCGTGACCCCGAGCGACAAGGATATCGCAGCCGCCAAGGCTCTGGCCGACCAGACCGTAGCATTCATGAACAAGAACGCCGGCCCGCTGAGCAAGGAGCTGAAGAAGGATGGTGTATCGATGTCGCGCCACACTGTGCTGGCCGCCGACATTCCCGGCAACGTGCGCAATGCCGTGACAGCCGGCGGCGATTCCGCCCGTCTGGCCTACAACAACAGCCTGGGCTTCGGCGTGGTACGCGTGCTGAGCACCAAGCAGGAGGTAGACTCCGTGCAGATCACTCTGGTACAGGCCGCCACCGAGGACTGCGGCCGCCGCGTGCTGAGCGCGCTTAACGCCGGACTTCCCGCCGACTCCATCGGCACCAAGTTCAGCCCCGACAGCGTGATGGCACAGCCCGACCAGTGGATCGCCCTCTATGACGCCGACGGCGCCACGAACGCAATCCCCGCCGAGCAGCTGGACACACTGCGTCAAGCAGCCGGCAGATATGTATCGATAGTAAGCGGTCCCCAGGGCATGGTAATCGCCAAGCTGGTGAAGCAGAACGCCCCCAAGACCGTGTATGAATATGACGAGGCATCGTACGTGCTCGGTCCCAGCAACGCGACGCTGAACGACGAGCGCGGCAAGCTCGAGAAATTCCTGGCCCAGAACAACGACGCCAAGAAATTCATGGCCAACGCATCGAAGGCCGGCTTCAACGTGCAGAACTTCACCGTTACGGCTTCGCTGCCCGCAGTGCCCCGTTTCGCCGGCATGAACTCCTACTATCCCGACTCGCGTCAGGTGATGCGCTGGGTGATGATAGACGGCGAGACAGATGCCGTAAGCCACATCTACGAATCGAAGAACCCGACGGCTCCGCTGCTGTATGCCGCAGCCGTGATAAGCGAATACGACGACTACGCACCGCTGTCGAACAAGGACATCAAGGACTATGTGACCGACCTGGTACGCTCGGAGAAGGCCGGCAAGAAGCTGATGGACAAGTTCTCGAAGAACACGCAGAGCCTGCAGAGCGCGGCCCAGGCAATGGGCGTGCAGGTGCAGAGCAACGCACAGTTCCGTTTCGGACGTAATATGGGCGTAGGCGATCCCGAGGTTACGGGCAAGATCTACGGCACTCCCGCCAACAAGAAGGTGGTGATCACAGCAGGTCAGGACGGCGTGTACGTTTACCAGGTGATGGGACAGAACACCGAGAAGTTCCCCTTCAACGAGCAGCAGTACCAGCAGCAGTACTATCAGTTGGTGAATCCCAACATGTTCGAGCTGATCAAGGGTGACAGGAAATTGAAGAACAACATCTACAAATTCGAGGCCGGCGACTGATCATCGGCCCTGAATAGACGGATAGATTCGGGGTGACGACCAAGCATCGGCCCTGGATAGACGAAAAAAATTCGGGGAGGAGATAATAAAATCCTCCCCGAAATTTGTTTTTATAGTACAGAGAGGTTGCCGCACAGGCAATATGAATTATAAATTACTAATGGATATGAGAAAAACAGCACGTTATCTGATTGGCGCGGCAATGATGTCAATGGCGGTTCCGACGGCATTTTCACAGTCAGTGGGAATCAAGACGAACCTGGTGAACGATGCGTTGCTTAGCCCTAACCTCGGACTGGAGATAGGACTTGCGCCCAAATGGACATTACAGCTTGAAGGAGAATACAATGGCTGGAAAATCAAGGACAACAACTCGAATTCCGGCTATCACCACCAGTGGAAGCACTGGTTCGCCAGCATCGAGCCGCGATACTGGTTCTGCCAGCGTTTCGCCGGCCACTTCATCTCGATCAACGCGATAGGCGGCGAATACAACTTCGGTCACATCGGACTGAAGGGAAATTTCTTAGGTAGTAATTTCAACGACCTGAACACGAGCCGCTATCAGGGCTACGCCGTGGGAGCGGGCTTCAACTACGGTTACGCATGGCCTGTGGCCAAACACTGGAACATCGAGGCCGAGATAGGCATCGGCTGGTTGTGGACCCGCTACGAGAAATACCCGTGCACCGAATGCGGCACACGCGAGAAGACAGGACACCACAACTATGTGGGCCCGACCAAGTTGGCCGTGAGCGTCGAATACCTGTTCTAAGGAGAGGTGCCTGAATTATTAACACAAAAGAAGAAAGAAGATGAACAAGATAATAATGACATTGGGCTTGGCGGCGGTCACCGCGTTGGGTGCCGGAGCCATGACGTCGTCGGACTTCGGAGCATCTGACCTTCAGGTGCTCAGACCCACGGACCAGACCATGCGTGTGCAGATGACGCTGGTGCCCGATAATTTCAACGTAAAATACAACCAGGATGTGACCATCACCCCGGTGCTGAAGCAGTTGAACGGCTCGCTCGAGAAGCGTCTGCCGTCGCTCACGTTCGCCGGCCGCAACGCATACTACTACAATCTGCGCGCCGGCGAGACCCCCAACCTGTACAAGCGCAGCAGCAAGACGCCGGTGAAATATCAGGAGGACTTCGCCTACGAGCCCTGGATGGAGCATTCCAAGCTGGACTTCGAGTGCGTGACCGGATGCTGCGGAAACGAGAAGACTGAGAACGTGCCTATGGCCACCATGGACTATGCCGCTCCGCAGTATAAGCCCCAGTTCACCTACATCCGCCCGGCGGCAGTAGACTCCAAGCTGTTCAATCTGGAGGGTCAGGCATTCATCAACTTCAAGGTGAACAAGACCAACATCGAGCCTGACTATATGACCAACCCCGTGGAGCTGAAGAAGATCCTGGACACCATCGACGCCGTGCGCGACAACAAGGATGCCAAGGTGAAGCGCATCACGCTGACCGGTTATGCGTCGCCCGAGGGTTCGTATGCCGGCAACGCCCGTTTGGCACAGGGACGTACCGACGCGCTGCGCGAATATATCCGCAAGCAGTACGCATTTCCAGAGAATCTGTTCGTCACCAAATCGGTGCCCGAGGACTGGGCCGGCCTGAAAGCCGCCATCGAAAAGAGCTCGCTGTCGGACAAGGCCGAACTCATCAGCTTCATCGACTCAGACTATCCCATCGAGAAGCGTAACGACCAGCTGCGCAAACTTTTCCCGGAGACTTATCCCTATCTGCTGAAAGAGATATATCCCGGACTGCGTCACACGGACTACGTGGTCAACTACGAGGTGCGCAAGTACACGGACATCAACGAGATACGCGAAGTGCTGAAGACGCATCCGCAGAACCTAAGCCTCAACGAATTCTTCTTAGCGGCCCAGAGCTACAAGCCCGGCTCGCCCGAATTCGACCGGGTGTTTGATGTGGCCGTACGCATGTACCCGAAGGATCCGGTGGCCAACATCAACGCCGCCATGGCATCCATAAGCCGGGGCGACCTGACCAGCGCGCAGAACTTCCTGAACCAGGTAGGCGACAGCCCTGAGGCCAACTACGCCCGTGGCGTGCTCGCCGCAAAGCAGGAGAATTACGACAAGGCCCTGACGATGTTCAAGAAGGCCGGTACGCCCGAAGCCAAGGACGCGATAAAGCAGATAAACGAAATTCTGAACTACAAGGGTGCCGTACAGTATCTGTATAAATAAAGATTGAAAATCAAACATATTGGGGGTGTGCCGCCGACAGGAGCAGGTGCACCCCCAAAGGTGTGTACTTAAAGCGATGGAAAACGAGAAACAGCCGTTGATCGGCAAGACACTTGAGGAACTGCAGGATGTGGCCTATCGTGGCGGTATGCCTAAATTCGTGGGCAAACAGCTTTGCGAATGGCTGTATGTCAAGAAGGCGACGCGCTTCGACCAGATGGTGAACATCTCGAAGAAAAACCAGGCGCGGCTCGCCGATAACTATGAGATAGGGCGCACGGCGCCCGCCAAACACGCCAAGTCGCAGGACGGCACGGTGAAGTATCTGTTTGCCGTGGGCGAGGGGCGCAGCGTGGAGTCGGTGTATATCCCCGACAAGGAGCGCGCCACACTGTGCGTGTCGAGCCAGTCGGGCTGCAAGATGAACTGCTACTTCTGCGCCACCGGCAAGATGGGTTTCCGCAAGCAGCTCACCGCAGCCCAGATCATAAACCAGATACTGAGCATTCCGCCCGAAGGGTCGAACATGCAGCCGCTGACCAACGTGGTGTTCATGGGTATGGGCGAGCCGCTGGACAATTTCAGGGAGGTGGAGAAGGTGATACGTATCCTGACCGAGCCATGGGGCCTGGGATGGAGCCCGAAGCGCATCACGGTGTCGACAGTGGGCAAGCTGCCTGAGCTGAAAGACCTGCTGGACCGCACCCAGGTGCATGTGGCCATCAGCGTGCATACCGCCGACACCGCCCAGCGCGAGTCGATGATGCCCGCGCAGAAGGCGTTCCCCATCGCGTCGGTGATGCACCTGCTCAGCGGTTACGATTTCAGCCATCAGCGCCGGCTCAGCCTGGAGTACATAATGTGGCGCGGCGTGAACGACGACATAGCGCATGCCGACATGCTCGTCAAGCTGATAGGCAAGATAGAATGCCGCGTCAACCTGATACGTTTCCATCAGGTGCCGGGCGTGGACCTGAAACCCGCCAGCGAGGAACGTATGCTGATGTTCCGGAATTATCTGAATTCCAAAGGAATCACGGCCACCATCCGCGCCAGCCGCGGCGAGGACATAGCCGCCGCCTGCGGGCAGCTGAGCCGCACCGAATCGGTGTGACCGGCCGCACATTTGTAATGAACAGAACCTAAAGTGCGTTAATATATATATTGACACGCTCTAACAAGACCTGAAAACAATGTCTGAACTTCTGAAAGTGGGGATAACCCACGGCGATTATAACGGAGTGGGCTACGAAGTGGCACTGAAAGCCATGGCCGACGAAACCGTGACCGAACTCTACACTCCGGTTTTCTACGGCATTCCGGCACTGGTGGAGAAGACCGCGGCCGATTTCGAACTGGAACTGCCCGAACTCAGGATAATAAACGATGCCTCCGAAGCCGAGGAGGGATACCTGAATATCGTGGACTTAGGCATAAAGGAGGTGAAGCTGACGCCCGGACATCCCGACCGTCAGTCGGGCGCCGCAGCCGTGGCCGCTCTGGAGAAGGGAGTGGCCGATGTGCTGGCCGGCACCATCGACACGCTTGTCACCGCCCCGATCAGCAAGGAGGCCGTGCAGACCGAGGAATTCCAGTTTCCCGGCCACACCGAGTTCCTTGGCGCCCGCTCCAACAGCAAGCCGCTGATGATACTATATTACGAGGGACTGCGCATGGCGCTGCTCACCACTCACAAGGCCATAGCCGACATCCCCGGTGCGGTGACCAAGGAGAGGGTGATGGAGACAGTCAGGGAACTTGACGCCACGTTGAAGCAGGACTTCGACATCCAGGCGCCCAAGATCGCCGTGCTGTCGCTGAACCCCCACAACGGCGACGGGGGACTGCTCGGCACCGAGGAGATACGCGACATCAGGCCCGCCATCGAGGAACTCGGCGACAAATTCTTAGTGTTCGGACCTTTTGCCGCCGACGGATTCTTCGCCTCAAACTCTTGGCGCAAGTACGACGGCGTGATAGCCATGTACCACGATCAGGGACTGGCACCCTTCAAGGCCCTGGCAGGACCCGAAGGCGTGAACTTTACGGCCGGCCTGCCGTTCGTGCGCACCAGCCCCGACCACGGCACGGGCAACGACATCGCCTGGCAGGGCGTGGCCGACCCGCAGTCGATGCGCCAGGCCATCTATTCGGCCATAGACCTGACGCGCAACCGCCGCCGCAACATAGAGGCCGCTGCAAATCCGCTGCCCAGGATGCCGGAACGTCCCGACCGGGGCGAGCGTCGCGGCGCTCCGCAGGAACGAGGCAATAAACAGGACAAAAACAAAGCGGCGGAATGAATTTCGGAGTAATAGCTGCCGGCGAGGGAAGCCGACTGTCGGAGGAGGGTATCTCGGTGCCCAAACCGCTGGTGGACCTGAACGGCGAGCCGATGATAGGGCGCCTGATGCGGATATTCGGCGAACTCGGCGCCGAGGATGTGGCCGTAGTGACCAACGCCACGCGGCATGAGACGGCACAATATTTAAACGAAATAGCGTCGACATTGCCGTTCCGCCTCCATGTGAAGGAAGCCGTCACCCCAAGCTCGATGCATACCTTCGCCCTGTTGGGTGGGATGCTTAAAGGGAAGGGGCGGTTCATCACCACCACCGTCGACACTATATTCAGCGCCACGGAGTTCGGCAAGTACGTGCAGGCGTTTCAGAACGCCCCGGCCGACGTGGACGGCATGATGGCCGTGACCACATACATAGACGACGAGAAGCCGCTGTATGTGCGCGTGGACGACAGGATGGACATAACCGCATTCCTGGACAAAGACCCGGAGCCGAAATATATCTCCGCCGGCGTGTACGGTCTTGACGACAAGGCCCTTGACGTGCTGGACGGGTGTCTGGAATCCGGCGTGAGCCGTATGCGCAATTTCCAGCGCGCCTTGGTGGAGAACGGGCTGCGCCTCAAGGCGTCGGACATAGGACGCGCCATCGACGTGGACCACGCCTCGGACCTGGAGCTGGCCAGAAAAATCACTAAAGAGGAGAAAGAGGAGATATAGTAATGTCAGCTATCAAGATAGCCGGCGTGATGAGGGCCGGCGCATATTCGCCTAACCATATCGGGAACGATGCGGCCATCTTCAATGCGGTGGCCGACCATCTGCGCAAGCGCGGCTGCGAGGTGAACGTGTACAGCGAAGATGAATTTCAACGCGCGGAAATCACCGAGGATACGGTGCTGAACATGTGCCGCGAACGCGAGTCCGTGGCCAAGCTGCAGAGCCTGGAGGAGCAGGGGAAGTTAGTGATAAACTCGGGCTTCGGCATCGAGAACTGCACGCGCGAGCAGATGACGCGTATGCTGTTGGGCAACGGCATTCCGTACCCGGATTCGCTGATAGTGAACACTAACGAGGATGTGCGCACCGAACTGGAACGCGCCGGATTCGGAAGCGTATGGATCAAACGCGGCGATTTCCATGCCATGCACAAGGAGGACATATCCTATTGCCGCCATGCGGAGGAGGCCCAGGAGATGCTGCACGAGTATTATTACCGTGGCATAAAGCGCGCCGTCATAAACCGCCATCTGGTAGGCGACCTGGTGAAATTCTACGGCGTGCGTGACGAGCCCTTTTTCTTCTGGTTCTATCCCTTTGACGAGGGTCACAGCAAGTATGGCTGGGAAGTGGTGAACGGCAAGAGCCAGGGCTTCAACTTCGACTTGGAGGAGCTGCGCGACATCTGCCAGCGCGCGTCGAAACTGATGGACGTGCGTATTTACGGCGGCGACTGCATCGTCGACGAGCAGGGGCATATCAGCATCATCGACTTCAACGACTGGCCCAGCTTCGCCCCCTGTCGCGCCGAGGCCGCACCGGCCATAGCCAAGAGCGTGCTCAAGGCCATAAGGAAACATATCAAACAACAACAGTAACGACTCTGTAATGAGCAATAAAGATAAAAACGAGGAGTATCAGTTGTCGCTGAAGTCGATGGATACGGAGGAATGGTGGGACCTGCACTTTTACCGTCCCATCGGATACTGGTGGGCCAAAATGGCGCGCAAGGCCGGCATCCGGCCCAACGCCATCACCATCGCCTCCATATTCCTGGGCATCGGATCGGGCGTGTGCTTCTATTTCGACAATATATGGTGGAACCTGTTGGGTGTGCTGCTGCTGGTATGGGCCGACTCCTACGACTCGGCCGACGGTCAGCTGGCGCGCATGACCGGCCGGTACTCGCGCATAGGGCGCATACTGGACGGCGTGAGCGGCGACCTATGGTTCGCGGCCATTTACATAGCCATCTGTCTGCGCGAGAACGTCACCTCCGATTTCTTCATGGCCCATCACTGGGTGATATGGGTCATGGCCGTAGTGACCGGAATATGCCACGGCGTACAGGCCGCAATGGCCGACTATTACCGCCAGTTCCATCTGTATTTCGTCAAGGGCCCGGAGGGTTCAGAACTTGAGAACGCCGACTCGCTCATGCAGAAATACCGCACTATGTCGTGGCGGCGTCAGCCCTGGGCCAAACTTGTGCTGCTGTTCTATATCAACTATACAGTGGGCCAGGAATCGCGCACGCCCAAGATGCAGAAGCTGCGCCGGGTGCTGCACGCACGCTATGGCAACAACATACCGGTGGAGTTCCGCGAGCGGTTCCGCAAGGCTTCGCTGCCGCTGATGAAATATACCAACATACTGTCGTTCAACACCCGTTCGCTGGCGCTGTTCGTGTCCATACTGATATTCCGTATGCCGTGGCTGTACTTCGCCTTCGAGCTGACGGTGCTGAACATACTGATGGTGTATATGGTTGTAAAACATGAGAATATATGCCATGCGTTCATCAAGGAACTTGAAAATCAGAAGCCATGAATATAGACAAGAGTAAGATAAAGGGAATCATCTTCGATTACGGGGGTACGCTCGACACCGGCGGACGCCATTGGAGCGAGGTGCTGTGGGACGGCTACCGGCAGGCCGGCGTCGAGGTGGACAGGGCTGAATTCCGCGAGGCATACGTATATGCCGAGCGCGAGCTGGCCAGGACGCTCCACATACTGCCGGCGCACGACTTCCACGATATGCTTGACATCAAGGTGCGCATCGAACTCGAGTGGCTGGTGCAGCAGGGGCTGTTCTCGCCCGACGAGGTGGAGGCGAAAGGGAAGGATATAGCGCAGATATGCTACGACTTCGCCCGGAAGACCGTGCATGCCTCCGAACCGGTGCTTCAGGCGCTGTCGGAGAAATATCCGCTGGTGCTGGTGTCCAATTTCTACGGCAACATCGAGACGGTGTTGGAGGATTTCGGCATCAGGAAATATTTCAAGGACATCACGGAGAGTGCTGTATTGGGTATCCGCAAGCCGGATCCGCGCATCTTCGAACATGGCGTCAAGTCGTTGGGCATCCTGCCCGAACAGACTCTGGTGATAGGCGACTCGCTGCGCAAGGACATCGAGCCGGCCGAAAGCCTGGGCTGCCAGGTGCTGTGGATCAAGGGCGAGGGCTGGACCAAAGAGGAGGACGAGCAGACACACCCCAACACCATCTATGCATTGGAGGAAGCGAAAGCGATACTGCTTTGACAACCTGATTAACTTAAGTTAACAAAACAAGCTGATATTGATATAAAATTAACTAATATTGGCCAAATGCGGGTATTGATAAGAAACTTTAAGATTTGAGGAGCGTAAATAGACGGCTATTCCCTTTGCCGTCTCGACTATTGGGTATAATTTTACGCCCGGAATGCGAAATGTCGGCGTAAGAGTGCCGCAGGGCCGGTCCTGGACCCTTTGGCAACGGATGTTTCGCAGAGAATCAAAAGACAATTATCAATAACACACACAACACACAGACTATGTCAACAAAAGCTAAGGCTCCCAATGGTAAACTCGGAGTAATGGTAGTGGGACTGGGTGCGGTAAGCTCCACGTTCATTACCGGCGTGCTGATGACCCGCAAGGGACTTGCCAAGCCGGTGGGCTCGATGACCCAGTACGACAAGATCCGCGTAGGCAAAGGAGAAAACAAGAAATATCTGCACTATAAGGACATCGTGCCTTTGGCAGACCTGAACGATATAGAGTTTGCGGCCTGGGACGTATATCCGGCCAATGCATACGAAAGCGCCATCAACGCCGAGGTGCTGAAGGAGAAGGACATCAATCCCGTCAGGGACGAGCTTGAGAAGATCAAGCCGATGCCCGCCGCATTCGACAGGAACTACGCCAGGCGTCTGGACGGCGACAACGTGAAGCTGTGCCGGGACCGCTGGGACATGACGGAGCAGATACGCGAGGATATCCGCCGGTTTAAGAAGGAATCGGGCGTGGAGCGCGTAGTGGTGCTTTGGGCCGCATCGACCGAGGTATATGTGCCGGTCGACGAGAAGGTGCACGGCTCGTTGGCCGCCCTGGAGGTTGCCATGAAGGCTGACGACAAGGAGCATATCGCCCCCTCGATGTGCTACGCATACGCCGCATTGTCGGAGGGCGCTCCCTTCATAATGGGCGCTCCCAACACCACAGTGGACATCCCCGCAATGTGGGAACTGGCCGACAAGACCGGAATGCCCATCGCCGGCAAGGACTTCAAGACGGGTCAGACGCTGGTCAAGTCCGGTTTCGCGCCCATCATCGGCACACGCTGCCTGGGACTGAGCGGCTGGTTCTCGACCAACATCCTGGGCAACCGCGACGGCCTGGTGCTGGACGAACCAGCCAACTTCCGCACAAAGGAGGTGTCGAAACTCTCCACGCTGGAAAGCATTCTCGTGCCCGAGGAGCAGCCAGACCTCTACGGCCACGGCAACGACGAGGACACGCAGTATTATCATAAAGTACGTATTAATTATTATCCCCCTCGCAACGACAACAAGGAGGGCTGGGACAATATCGACATCTTCGGATGGATGGGATACCCCATGCAGATCAAGATCAACTTCCTGTGCCGCGACTCGATTCTGGCCGCGCCGCTGTGTCTTGACCTGGTGTTGCTGAGCGACCTGGCCGCACGCGCCGGACGCAAGGGAACGCAGCGATTCCTCAGCTTCTTCCTCAAGAGCCCGATGCACGACTATACCAAGGGAGAGGTGCCTGTGAACCACCTGTTCCAGCAGTATACCATGCTGAAGAACGCCATCCGCGAAATGGGCGGTTACGAGGCTGACGAAGAAATCGATTGAGGCTCACAGTCTCAACCGGTCAAGGTATTAATTATAATAATGAGAATAGACATTCTGACCGTAATGCCCGAAATGATCGAGCCTTTCATCGGCTGTTCGATCCTGAAGCGGGCGCAAGATAAAGGACTCGCGGAGATCGTGGTGCACAATCTCCGCGACTACACCACCAACAAACACCGCAAGGTGGACGATTATCCGTTCGGCGGCGAGGCCGGCATGGTGATGCAGATACAGCCGATAGACGCCTGTATCTCCGAACTTAAGGCACAGCGCGACTACGACGAGGTGATATTCACCTCGCCCGACGGCGAGCAGTTTGACCAGCCAATGGCCAACCAACTGTCGCTGCTACAGAACATCATCATACTCTGCGGCCATTACAAGGGTGTGGACTGGCGGGTGCGCGAACATCTGATTACTAAGGAAATATCCATCGGCGACTATGTGCTGACGGGGGGCGAGCTGCCGGCGGCCGTGATTGCCGACGCGGTGGTGCGCATCATTCCGGGCGTGATCGGCGACGAGCAGTCGGCCCTGTCAGATTCATTCCAGGACAATCTGCTGGCGCCTCCCGTGTATTCGAGGCCCGCGGTTTATAAGGGATGGGAAGTGCCTGAGATTCTGCTGTCGGGACATGAGGCCAAGATTGCGCAATGGCGTTATGACATGGCGTTGGAACGGACCCGCCGTCTCAGGCCTGACCTGTTGGGCGAGAATCCAGAATAACGGTCGGAAATTTAGAATTCGAATTCTGGAACATTTCATTGGAATCCGAATTCTGCAACATTTCAGGGATAAAAATAAAACGGGATGCAAGGCCTCGGCCTCCATCCCGTTTTGTCGCTTTAGCATTGTTCTACTATTTTAGGCAATGTCTGCGACAATCACCTATTATATAGACGTAAAAATTGTGCGTTTAGTTTAATGGGACGCAAAATTTTTTTTACTTTTTTGCGTTAAAATTTTTCTTGCCATCAATATTTCACGTCATATCCCTGATCCTTAAGGTATTGCAAGATTCGGTAATTCATGGCGTGGTCGTAATATTCTATGATGTGCTTGCACCAGTCGTTGGTTGTGGTGCCTCCGGCGCGGGTCCGGTTGTATTCCGTCACGGTCTTGTCGTATGCCGCAAGCTCGTCGGTAAGATGCTCGTCGTCGTGACGGTAATGGTTGTGGTGGAACACCAGGCTCTCGGGCTGTTTGGGCTTAAGGTCGGGCTGCTCGCGTGGGATTCCGAGTGCCAGACCGCATACCACGAACACGCCCTTGGGCAGCTGCAGCAGCTCGGCGATGCGTTTGGGGTCGGCGGTGCGGAGGTAGCCGATGCAGTTGCATCCCAGTCCGCAGGCCTCGGCGGCAACTACGGCGCTCATCATGGCCAGCGAGGCGTCGATGATGCCGATTGTCACGCCGTCCATTGTGTCGTAGAACGCGGGCATCTCCACGCCCTTGCGCTGTGCCAGCATCCGGATCTTGTTATAATCTGATAGGAATATCAGCAGACGGTTGCATGTCTTCAGCTGTTTCTGATTGGTGATGGCGTACAGTTCCTCCTTCAGCGGTTGGTCGTCTATCTCTATTACGGAGAATTGCTGGCCGTTGTAGCTGGTAGGGGTGTTGCGCACGGCGGCGCGGATGAATTCCATGGTCTCCGCCGGTATCTGTTCGCGCTCGTAGCGCCGGATGCTGGTGCGGTCCAGCAATGATTCTTTTACACTTTTCATATTCGCAGTATTAAGTAAAAAACCGGCAGACGTTTGAAAGTCTGCCGGCTTAAAAGATCCACACCAAAGGAATGTGACGAAACTCCGAACGACAGGATTTGAGTGCCCTCAATCTTTGTAATCCGCCTTGTGACTCGGGGAGTCAACGCCTTGCGGCGCGGGGCCCGCCATTAATTGATAAGCTTGTCTCGGCATTTCTGATAAATTTGATGAGTTTCCCAATTTGCTTTGATGTGGGATATCTTGATTCGGTGTCCGCACTTTAGCATCCGCCAGATCCTTTTGAATCTCGATGCACCTGGGCGTGACTCCCGCTTCTGATATTCTCATTCTCCGGAGGCTCTCTTGCCCCCTCGTTTTCCATTACAACGCAAAGTTAATACACTTGGTTTATATTTGCAATACCACCCGCTATTTTTTATCGACATCTGCACCGAATCTTTCATTTAAAGTCTGTTTTGAAAGCCTGTCCTGAAAGTCTGTCTTGAAAGACTGTTTTGAAAGCCTGTCCTGAAACTCTGTCCTGCATTGTTTCTCCGAACAGATTCGCTTTCCCGAACAGATCCGCTTTTCCGAATAGATCCGTCTTTCCGAACAGATCCGGTTATCATTACAACGAACGTATTGCCCCGGAGGGGCTGTTTCTCATTAACCCCACGATGGTTGACGGGCGCGAAGCGACCGGAAGCCTTCGTGGGGGAGAGACGGATGCAACACAGCTTGGTCGGAGACCATGCCGCTGTACTTCCGCACCCACGCACCCCCGTCATGCTATCGTGGTAAGAGGCGAGAGACATGGTCTCCGACCAAGCAGTATCGCACAGGTCTATCCCCACGAAGGCAGTCCCGGCTGTCGTCGACCCCGTCCATCGTGGGGTCAGTGAGAAACAGCCTCTCCGAGGCAACAAGTACGATGTAATGACAGAGCAGCCCGTCCTTAGAGGAGCAGCGTTTCTTATTAAGTCCATGTAAGATTAAATGCAAGAGCCTTGTATCCATCTATCGTCCTTTATATTATTCTGCATCTTTCGTCCTTTGTATTATTCTACATCTTTCGTCCTTTATATATAATAATGGTGGATATAATATAAGAATGGTATGATGAGAATGAAATATAGTGGAAAGAAATGTGAACTCCGATTGATAACGCGGAGATTTTAGGCACGGTTTCTGAGTAAAAGGCAGGGTTATATGTCCTGCCTGTGTGTTATGAACAATATGGTGCGGATAATTGTTGCTTGAAATTAATATAAATATATAAATATTAACATTTATTAATACGATTGAATATCAACGAGTTAAACGGATAAGTA
>DESI01000088.1:0-16899 GCA_002361235.1 Porphyromonadaceae bacterium UBA3318
GCCTATTTTGACACAGCCTCCTCCCTGTGGATTTATGTTTGTATAGCATTGATTTCATCTTGCAGGCTAACCCATTGGCGCATTAATTTACAAAGATAACAAAAATTGGCGAGAGACACAAATTGACGTAATAAATCATGTAGAGTCTACGGTCAACTGGCAAGTGCAAAATTAGCCATAACCCAGATGCAGGCGAAATACGACAGTATCTTCAAGGCGCAGCACGAAGAGTTCAACGCCGTGCTTGACCAGATTCAGCTGATACCTATGCCGGTGGAAAAGCCCTTATCGAAATGGGAGCATCTCAAGCAAGAAGTCGGAGGTATCGCCATCGGAATACATTCTATCAATCGCCGTAGTCTGGCTTATACGAAAGATAAAACACCAGCAGTAGCCTTGGATTGATTCTTTTCTCATTTGGTTTATTAGGTTTGCAGGTGCGTTGTGAAACGCACCTGTTTTCTTTTCCACAAAACAAAAAAGAAACGCCCCAAATTGAGCGTTTCCATTGATTTTGCCCCACTCGTTTACAAGTGGTTGATTTTCAGTGCGGGTTGTGGAGCTGGAGGGGATTGAACCCTCGTCCAAACGTGGAATCAATAAGCTTTCTACATGCTTAGTCTGTGAATTGGTTTTCGTGTTCGGACAGGCTCACGACGGCCAATCCGGACCTTAGTCCCTGAATCTCGGAAGCGCGTCGGGACTCCGCTCTTCCTATTTCCGAATTTCTTAGCATCACTTTATCCAAACGTCTCGGAACGGGGCAATGGAGTGATGTCTCGTTCTCCTACCTGGTAGGAGAATTAAGGTATCCTACTGTTCTTCAGATTACGCAGCGAGAGCGTAGTTGTTATTTTCGCCAATTATAGGTCGATGATCTTGTTATTATAGAGCTTGGTCATCAAAGCTCTGCATGCTTACCTACCGCTTCTACACGCTGTCAAAGCCAGTCAGCCCCTTGTGTATTTTGCGATTAGCCTACAAAATTAATCATTTATCTGCCAATTTCCAAATATTTCTGCAAAATATTAGAAAAAAATTAGAATTTCAGGTAAAAATCATGGCAAAGGGCGCGATGGGCAGCTGTCGGCACTCCGATGGATTCCTCAAGAATCAGTCTATCACATTGTGGCCCCGCCGACGCGTCCGCAACCGAGAATTCCAGCAACGTACGCTTGTGAGGCGCTGTCGGATTGCCCTTCACGTCGGTGCGGCGTCTCAGAGCCATCGGTACATTGCCTGCCTCATCAATAATCTCCCCTGCCCGTAGATACGGCACTATCATGGCTATGCGGCCCGTTGGCGTCAGCAAGTCACGTCCGTGCTGCAAAATTAGTGCCGGCGACAGTTCTCCCTCATGGCGTGCACGCATACGCGACGATTCGTCGGCATCTACGCCCGAATTGAAGTATGGCGGGTTGGATACTATCAGGTCGTAACGCACATCTGGATTATAATCCATAAAGCTGCACTGCATCACGTTCAGTCGGTCGCTCCAGGGAGTTTCCCGGAAATTTCCCCTCGCCTCAGCTACCGAGGCTTCATCAATCTCCACAGCGTCTATCAATGCGTCGTGATTACGCTGGGCGCACATCAGGGCGATCAGTCCGCAACCGGTGCCGACATCGAGTATTCGATGCCCCGTCACGTCGCACCAGGCTCCCGTCAGTACGCCGTCTACGCCGATGCGCATTGCGCTGCGGTAATGGTGGCACGAAAATTGTTTGAACTGAAATATTCCTTTCTTTTCTCCTCTCATTCCATTGTATAGAGCCGAATAATTCCGGCCATACTCTTTAATAACGATTATTTTTTGTAATTTTGCATTCCCAAATCGGATTCTTCAATCATGAACAAGAAGCAAGAGACAATCATAGCACAAGATATGGCGTCGGGCCATCCCCTTTCACCAGAAGCCTTTACCAACAAAGAGCCTATGAAATGCACCAGCATTCTGGTCATTCCGTTGCTTGACGAGCAGATGGGCCTACCTTATTTCGACATGCCGCTTGAGCTGCAGTCGGAATATCAGCGTGAGGCCATTCAGATGGCCATGCGACAGGGCGAACCCGTTTTCCTGGTACCCGAGGCTGAATTCGGCGCCGACATGCCGGACGACCATTTGATAGCAAGCCGATTCAAGGGCACTAAGGGTGTTATAGCCTATCCTGTCAACTTTGAGGCTCCCAAGGAGGCCAACGGCATGGAATATGGCCGCACGCTTCTGAAGGGTGGATTTCAGGGCGAGGTGTTCGCCACCTCGTGGATATCCGATTTCGTGGGAGTATCCGTACATGAATGCGATTACCGTCCCATCCCGAATCCAGTTCTGGCCGAGCAGTATCTCGACCTGCTTGACATTTCGTTCGAAAAGCTTATGTCATTCCTGCCTGAGCACGTACGAACCGAGATACATAACGGTCTGGACGCGCTGCCTTCCCGCTCGCTCGCCAGCATTTCGTTCATGATGTTCCATTCTCCGCTTGATTACAAGGAAAAGCTTAGTATATTGGCCGAATTGGATATGCCTAAGCGTATGGAACTGATTCTCCATTTGTTCTCCGAGCATATCCAGAAGCTGAAGATTCGCGAGGAAATCAATATGCGCACCATGGAACAGTTCAACGAGCGCCAGAAGACCGATTACCTGCGCACACAGATCAAGACCATACAGCGCGAACTGAACATAGAGGTTGACGAAAATGACGATGAGGAACTTCGCCAGCGCGCCGACGCCAAGAACTGGACCGAGGAGACACGCGATGCCTTCGACAAGGAGATGCGCAAGTTGTTGCGCTATGCCTCCAACTCGCCGGAATACGCCATGCAGTATTCATACCTCGATACGTTCCTGAACCTGCCCTGGCTTGACTGTGACAGCAGCGATTTCGACCTCAAGGACGTGGAACGTATACTGAACCGCGACCATTACGCGCTTGATAAGGTAAAAGACCGCATCATCGAGCAGATGGCGGTGCTTAAGCTGCGCCAGGACACCAAGGCGCCCATCCTGTGTCTTGTAGGCCCTCCCGGTGTCGGCAAGACTTCGCTGGGCAAGTCCGTGGCCGAGGCATTGGGTCGCAAATATGTGCGCGTCGCGCTCGGCGGCGTGCATGACGAGGCCGAGATACGTGGCCACCGTCGTACCTATCTGGGTGCCATGTGCGGCCGTATCATATCGGCTTTGGAAAAATGCGGCACATCCGACCCGGTGATGGTGCTGGACGAGATAGACAAGCTCGGTGCCGACTACAAGGGCGATCCCCAGACGGCTTTGCTCGAAGTGCTCGACCCGGAGCAGAACAGCCATTTCCACGACAATTACATCGACCACGACTACGACCTGTCGAAGATACTGTTCATAGCCACGGCCAACTCGCTTGAAACCATCTCGGCGCCGTTGCTTGACCGTATGGAGGTGATTGAGATAGGCGGCTACGTGGAGGACGAGAAGATCGAGATTGCCACACGCCACTTAGTGCCTCTCACGCTGGAGCGTCATGGCTTCGGCAGGAAGGAGATAAGATTCACACGCGAGGGCCTGCACGAAATCATAGAATGCTATACTCGCGAAAGCGGCGTGCGTCAGCTGGAAAAGAAGATTGCCGAGGTGTTGCGCAAACTGGCCCGGCGCAAGGTTATGGGCGAGGACTATCCACGCGTCATCAGCGACACAGAGGTTCGCGAACTGCTGGGCAAGCGCACCATCTTCCCCGACAAATACGAGAACAACGACATCGCAGGCGTCGTGACCGGCCTGGCTTGGACTCAGTCCGGAGGTGACATACTTTTCATCGAATCGTCAGTGTCCCCTTCCAAGGAAGCGAAGCTGACGCTTACCGGCAACCTCGGCGACGTGATGAAGGAATCAGCCATTTTGGCAACGCAGTATCTCAAGGCCAACAGCACCCGCTTCGGAATAGATCCGCAGGTGTTCGATAACAAGGCGCTGCACATACACGTCCCCGAGGGAGCGATACCCAAGGACGGCCCGTCGGCAGGTATCACGATGCTGACATCCATCGCCTCGGCCTATACCAACCGCAAGGTGCGTCAGAAACTTGCCATGACGGGCGAGCTGACCCTGCGAGGCAAGGTACTGCCGGTAGGCGGCATCAAGGAGAAGATGCTGGCGGCCAAGCGTGCCGGAATCACAGACGTGATGCTGTGCAGCCAGAATCAGAAGGATATAGAAGAAATCCCCTCTCAGTATCTGGAGGGGATGACATTCCATTACGTCGACTCAGCTGCCGAAGTGCTTGATTTCGCACTGCTTGATGAGTTGGCAACCTGCTAAAGTTTAGCAAGGTTATAAAGTTTAAAAAGTTAAGGTAATGCCTGGCTTTACAAAAGTCTACAGCATTATCTTAACTTTCTTCACTCTTTCAACTTTTTAAACTCTCATCGGCCTTAGGTCCGCGGCGGCGCGATCGGCCGGAACGACGGCGTTTGCCGGAATTGCCACGGTCCTTGCGGCCGTGATTGCGACCTCCCCCTTTGGCAGTATCCTTGGACTGCAGCACCGGCGCATCGCCGAACTCGGCGGGAACTTCCTCGCGCGGCACTTCCTTCTCCAGCAGTTTCTCTATTCGCTTGAGTCTGAAGGCTTCCTCAGGCGATACGAACGTCACTGCCCGGCCGTCGCGGTCGGCCCGTGCCGTGCGCCCTATACGATGGATATAGTCTTCAGGATCACGCGGCACGTCGTAGTTTATCACCATCTCGATGTCATCGATGTCTATGCCTCGCGACAGGATATCGGTGGCTATTATCACCTGAGTTTTCCCGGCCTTGAAGTCCAGCATAACGTTGTCGCGCGCGGTCTGGTCCAGATCGGAGTGCATCTCGGCCACCTTGAACGGCATACGGCGGAACTCGCGCGCAAGTGTCTTGACCTTCAGCTTCGAGCCGGAGAATATTATGACCCGCTGGGGCGGATTCTCCTTGAACAGTTTTTTCAGGATAGGCATCTTCTGAGCCTCGTAACAGATATATGAAGACTGCTGTATCTTTTCTGCCGGCTTTGAGACGGCCAATTTTATCTCGACGGGATTCTTGAGTATCTTCTTGGCCATCTGCTGTATCTTCGGCGGCATGGTAGCCGAAAACATCAGCACCTGCGTCTCCTTGGGCAGATGTGAGTAAATCTGCATAATGTCGTCGTAGAAACCCATGTCGAGCATCCGGTCAGCCTCGTCAAGGATGAAGTAGGATACCCTGGACAGGTCCACATACCCCATGCTGAGGTGTGCCAGCAATCTTCCAGGCGTGGCAATAACCACGTCGGCGCCGGCCTTAAGCGACTTGCGCTGCTGGTCGTAAGTCACGCCGTCGGTTCCGCCGTATACGGCTATGCCGCTGACCGGCATGAAGTATGCGAAGCCTTGCAGCTGACGGTCAATCTGTTGCGCCAGTTCGCGCGTGGGGGCCATCACAACGCAGTTCACGGCATTTTCCGGGAAACCGCCTTCAGCCAGCTCGTTGATCACAGGCAGCAGATAGGCGGCCGTCTTGCCCGTGCCCGTCTGGGCGCAGGCCAATACGTCGCGCCCCTCCAGCACGGCGGGTATGGTATGTTCCTGAATCGGCGTACATTCATCGAAATGCATGTCCCACAGACCGTCAAGTACGGAATCGTTTGTCAATAATTCGTCAAATCTCATATTCAAAGTATCTGATAATACCGCTGCGAAACCTTCACGGTCTCGTATCTTATTCGCAAAATTAACAAAAAACGGGCGGATTACAAAGCGCAGGCACCATACTGCACCCGGCAGTTTATGACTGCAAAGTGCCAATTAAAAAAATATGGTATTTATATACCATTATATCAATGCGTTGCTAATTACTTTCAAAAAATATAAATAAATCTGAAACTTTTTGCACTCCGGCGTTGTTTTATAGTTAAACATTTAAAACGACAAAGCAATGAAAACCCAATTATCATTCCAAGACAGATTAGTAGGACTCCAGAGCAATCTGCTGAATTTCGCATATCAGCTCACCACTAACCGCCAGCAGGCTGAGGATCTGCTTCAGGATACTACCCTCAAAGCCCTTGACAACCAGGACAAATATGTCGACAACGTCAACTTCAAGGGTTGGATCTTCACCATAATGCGCAACATCTTCATCAACAATTACCGCCAGACCGTTCGCAAGGCTACGGTGATTGATCAGACTGAAGATTTATACCACCTCAACATAAGCCAGGATTCGGGCATCAATACTCCGGAAGGAAGTTATGCAGTGAAGGAAATTTCAGTAGCTCTCAACTCTTTCCCCGACGATTACCGTATCCCGTTCAATATGTACGTGGCCGGATACAAGTATAACGAAATCGCAGCAAAGATGAATCTGCCTCTCGGCACGGTCAAAAGCCGTATCTTCGCAGCACGCAAGAAATTGCGCGAGGAACTGAAAGATTACAGATAAACATCCTCCTTCCCCACTCAACCACCTGTAAGTCGAGTTTTAAATGTTTACCATACCTGTCTCCGGACGGGAACCTCTAAAGAGTGTCGCCACGACACTCTTTTGCGGTTTTATGGTTTTTATGTAATTTTGCATATTTGATGGCATCCCGACTTATGGAAGAGTATCTGAAATTCATAATGGATCACGCGCATTCCGACGTGAATGCGTTGCGACTTCAATATCACGGCAAGTCCATGCCCTTCAGCGTGGACGACGCATGTATGCAGATAGAGATGCGCCGTAAGACGGCCGGCAAGCTGCCTTGGTTCCTGCATCATCCCGGATTCCGCTTCGGCACGGCTCAGTCGGCCGAACAGGCCTCAAACCAAAATGTCGCCCTTTTCCATGCGTTTCTCATAGGCCATAATCGGAGCGTGCTTGACATGACAGCCGGACTCGGCATCGATGCCATGACCATAGCCATGCGCGGTAATCGTGTTACTGCCTTTGAACTTGAGACCGAGCGCGTGGAAGCATTGAGACACAACGCCGACATTCTGGGCATCGATGACCTGACTGTTGTGAAAGGCGATTCGGTCCTGCATCTGCAGCAAAGCGAGGAACATTACGACTGGATATTCGTTGACCCGGCACGTCGCGACAGCGGCAACAACCGCTGCTTCCTTTTGCATGATTCCCTGCCCGATGTCGTGTCGCATCAGGATCTGCTCCTGGCGCACGCCGACAATGTACTGATCAAGGCCTCCCCTCTGCTCGACATTACCCAGACCCTCCGCGATTTCAGCAATGTCCGCTCCATAATCATCCTCTCCTACAAAAATGAAGTGAAGGAAGTGCTGATCCATCTGTCCCCCGGCCCTGCTTCCCTCGTGTCGTCTTCTCCTCTCTCTTTCAGCGCTGAGCCGGAAGGCGAAGTGAAGTTGCCGTCCTCCCCTCTTATCCAGGCCATTGACCTGGCTGACGGCGCCCCGGCTTTCCCGGACGGCGCTCCGGCAGTCCGCTTCCGGTTCATAGCCGGCGGCGCAACCCAGGCGGCGATCAGTTACGCCACCTCTGAAGCCATCGCCCCGGGCATATACTTATACGAGGCCGGCGCCGCAATGCGGAAGCTGCAGTGCGCCTCTCAGATATGCGCCCGGTATACCGACATCAAATCGCTGGCCAAGGATTCCGGCTTGTTCGT
Organism: Porphyromonadaceae bacterium UBA3318; assembly: GCA_002361235.1. Classification (GTDB taxonomy): domain Bacteria; phylum Bacteroidota; class Bacteroidia; order Bacteroidales; family Muribaculaceae; genus Lepagella. The sequence goes on from DESI01000088.1 coordinate 7,622, forward strand.
TTCGGAAACACTTCATGCAGACTTTCCCGGCCGAATTTGTACTGTTAAGGCCATCCTTTCGGCAAAACAGCTTAAAGCTCTGAAAGACAATCACTGCCGTGTCGTGTCGTCATGCTATCCCATGAGCGCCGCCGATCTCCGCAAGAAATTCAGGCTTAAGGAGGGCGAAGACATGACGCTTTATGCCACAACCACCCGCGACGGCTCGCGAATAATGATATTGGCTACCTCCTAAACCTTGCAATACCCCGGCGTGTTGTAGTGTTATTACGATTTTACTATGAACACTCTGTTATTTGGCATACCCCGGGTGGAAACTGAGTTCCGACCTGTCGAATTCGAGGATATCGACGAGATATGCTCATTGTTTTCCCGTTACCCGTCTCCCAGCTGTGATTATTCACTGACCGGATTGATGATGTGGCGTTATTACTATGATTATCATATCGCCATATTTGATGACACGCTGTTTATCCGAGGTCTTGATCCTGTTACCGGCCTGTTGATATATTACATGCCGACCGGGCCGATGGATCCCGATCTCATTATGGATACCGTACGCGACGATGCGGGCCAACGTAACGCCGCCATAGTGGGATACAGTCCTGAATGGCTCGACATTCCGCAATCTGTCGATATTCCGTCCTGCGCCATCCGGATGCCGCAATGGGACGATTATTGCTACGACATACGCCGGTTCACGCACTTCGAGGGGCGGAAGATGGAGAAGAAGCGCAATCACCTCAACTTCTTCCGCAATCATTATCCGGACGCAAAGATAAGTCCCATAACAACTGAAGATTTCCCCGATATATGCATATTCGCCCAGTCGTTCGGCAGGATGCACGAGGACAGCACGCAGTTCAGCTACGAAAACTCGCACTGCACCGACATGCTGCCGGCCTTAGGTCGGAACAACCTGTTCGGAATTACAGTGCGAATAGGAGGAGAACTGATCGGCTTCGCATACGGCGAGGTGATAGGCGATATGTTTTTCGCACATGTCGAGAAGGGCAACATCGCATATCGCGGAATATATCAGGCCTTGGCGTCAGCTATGGCCCGGGAAGCCGAGCGACGTGGCGCCGGATATGTCAACCGCGAGGACGACGCCGGCGATGAGTCTCTGCGGCGCAGCAAGGAGTCTTACCATCCTGTGATGATGGTCCGCAAGTTCCTTCTTCCCCTGTAATATTACACAAAAGTCTATTTTTATTACAATTTTGGAAAAAAACGCCGACCGGAAGCAGATTGTTTCGTAATTTTTTCTAAATTTGCAACAAATATCCGCAAATATTTGCTGCAATGAGTGACGTACTTGTAATTATACCCACGTATAACGAAATAGAGAATATCTCGAACATCATCGACGCTGTCATGGATAAGCCTGACGGCTTCAATGTGTTGGTGATTGACGACGCGTCGCCCGACGGCACGCAGGATGCCGTGCGCAGCAAGATGCAGCAGTATCCCGGCAGGGTGTTCATGGAGACCCGCGAAGGGAAGCTGGGACTCGGCACAGCGTACATCCACGGATTCAAGTGGGCGTTGAAACGCGGCTATGAGTATGTCATCGAAATGGATGCCGACTTCTCGCATAACCCCGACGACCTTACCCGGCTGTATCACGAATGCAAGGACCGTGGCGCCGACATGGCTATCGGCTCTCGTTATGTATCGGGCGTAAATGTGGTGAACTGGCCCATGGGGCGCGTACTGATGTCCTATTTCGCTTCTATGTACGTGCGTACCATAACCCGCATGAAACTGCGTGACGCCACGGCAGGATTCGTATGCTACCGCCGCTCTGTCCTTGAGGCGCTTGACCTCGACAAGATCCAGTTCAAGGGTTACGCTTTCCAGATAGAGATGAAATTCCGCGCATACCGCCGCAAGTTCAGGATCGTGGAGGTGCCTATCATTTTCGTAAATCGCCGTCTCGGCACCAGCAAGATGAATTCATCCATCTTCGGAGAGGCCATCTTCGGCGTCATCACCTTGCGTCTGAAAGCAATTTTCGGCAAAATCTGACAAGAGTTCATATACTCAAAAGTGAGTAAACAAACAATACTGTCTTGACAAATGTTGAAATTTTGGGTATTTTTGCATGATAAAATGCCCTGAGGCGCTGTATGCGCATTATGGTTGCATAAGAACGCGGTTACAATGGATTCACAGTCAAGGTTACAGGAGGCACCGACGTGCAGGAAAGCGATGAAACTTTCCGATCTTCGTGCGGGCCAGTCAGGAATAATAATCAAGATATTGGGACATGGCGCCTTCCGCAAGCGCGTCATGGAGATGGGTTTTGTCAAGGGCCGCAAGGTCACGATGGTGTTGAACGCACCGCTGCAGGATCCCATCAAGTTTTCACTGATGGACTATGAGGTGTCGTTGCGTAGGGCCGAGGCAAATCTGATTGAGGTGTGCGATGTCGACGAATGGGACAACGTCGACAATACGGAACAGCCTAAAGACAAGCCCGAACATGAAGGCACTGACATCACCTCCACTCCCCGCAAGGACAAGATAATCAACATAGCCCTGATCGGTAACCCCAACTGCGGCAAGACGTCGCTGTTCAATCTTGTAAGCGGCGCCCACGAACATGTTGGCAACTACGCAGGCGTCACGGTCGGTGCCAAGGAAAGCACCATGCGTTACAAGGGATATGTGTTCAATGTGGTTGACCTTCCGGGCACCTATTCGTTGTCGGCATATTCACCCGAGGAATTGTATGTGATGCGCTATCTGCGCGAGGAGACGCCCGATGTCATAGTCAACGTGGTGGTGGCCTCCAACCTGGAGCGTAACATGTATCTCACCACAGAGCTGATAGACATGAACCGCTCGATGGTGATTGACCTGAACATGTACGACGAGCTGAAGCGTTCGGACGCCCGGCTGGACTATGAGGCCCTCGGCAAGATGCTCGGCGTGCCAATCGTGCCTACCATCGCGTCCTCCGGCTGGGGTGTCGAAAAGCTGCTTGACACCGTCATCGACGTCTATGAGATGAAAAATTCCGACGTGCGGCACATTCACGTGCCTCTCGGACCATCTATTGAAGCGGCGGTCAAGACACTTAATCACGATTTCAAACAGGACCATACTGTCACCGAGCATTTCTCGCCCCGCTTCATAGCCATCAAGTTTCTGGAGGGAGACCCGGAAATCGAGAACACGCTGAAATCCAACCCCGATTATCCCAAATGGGTCAAGGTGCGCGAACAGCTCAACGACACCCTTCACAAAGATGCGAACGAGGACATAACCGAAGCCGTTTCGGCAGAGAAATACGGCTTCGTGCAGGGAGCCTTGCAGGAAACACTGGAGGGCAATATGGCACACGAGGAGAAAGCCACCAAGATCATCGACGCGTTCGTCACCAACAGGCTGTTCGGTTTCCCGATCTTCCTGCTGGTCATGTGGCTGATGTTCTGGTGCACGTTCGAGCTGGGCTCATATCCCATGGAATGGATCGAGAGTCTGGTGTCGTGGATATCGGCGCTCGTAGGTAAATACATGCAGGAAGGCCCACTTAAAGATTTGCTGCTCGACGGTGTCATAGGGGGTGTCGGCGGAGTCATAGTGTTCCTGCCCAACATATTGATACTCTATGCCTTCATCTCGTTTATGGAGGATTCGGGATATATGGCGCGGGTTGCGTTCATCATGGACAAGCTGATGCACCGCATGGGATTGCACGGCAAGTCGTTCATTCCATTGGTGATGGGCTTCGGATGCAACGTACCTGCCATCATGTCCACCCGCATCATCGAAAGCAAATCGAGCCGGCTTATCACCATACTCATCAATCCTTTCATGAGCTGTTCGGCCCGTATCCCGATATATGTGCTGCTGGTCGGTGCTTTCTTCCCGCATCACGGGGCATGGGTGTTCTTCGGGCTTTACCTGCTCGGCATTGCGGTGGCTGTAATCACGGCCAAACTATTGCGCAAGTTCTGGTTCAAGGCCGACGAGACTCCGTTCGTAATGGAGCTTCCCCCTTACCGAATGCCTACCGCCAAAGCCACCATGCGCAATATGTGGGCCAAGGCCGAGCAGTATCTGAAGAAGATGGGAGGCCTTATTCTTGTGGCGTCCATCATAATCTGGGCGCTCTCCTACTTCCCGCGATATAAGGCTGAGGATGTCCCTGCGGAATTCACAGCACAGGTCAAAACCGAGATGCCGGCGGCTTCGCTTCAATCCATGAATCAGGAGCAGATAGACGCCATCGTACTGAACGAATATCAGCAAAGCCACTCCATTCTGGGTCATGTCGGCAAGTTTATCGAACCGGTGATGCGCCCGATGGACCAGGGTTGGAAATCGTGCGTCTCGCTGTTAGCCGGTATCGCCGCCAAGGAAGTTGTGGTATCCACGCTTGGTGTGCTGTATGTAGGCGATGATGATGCCGAGGCTTTGAGTCAACGGCTCTGCACGCCGTCGCCGATTACCGGTCAGACGCCGTTCACACCTGCTTCGGCATTGGCATTCATGGTGTTCGTACTGCTGTATTTCCCCTGCATTGCCGCCATGAGCGCGATAATCCGAGAATCCGGCAGTTGGAAATACGGTCTGTTCTCATTGGTGTACAATACCGTTCTGGCATGGTGCATGGCATTTTTAGTGTATCGCATAGCTTTGTTATTCTGACATAGGTGGAGTCAGAATATGCGTAACCATGCGTAACCATGACGATTCCCCGACATGCGCTGTCAATATTTATTTCGTCATTTACCGATATTTTAGTATCTTTGCAATCTACGACTGAATAAATGATTATTGAAAGATATTATTTGGAAATGAATAATGATATATTGACCATAGGGGGACGCGAGTTCACGTCGCGTCTGTTTGTGGGAACCGGCAAGTTTTCGTCGCCGGACGTTATGCTTGAGGCCGTCAAGGCTTCAGGCTCTCAGATGATTACAGTGGCCATGAAGCGCGTCAACATGATGAACGAGGCCACGGACGAGATGATGACCCATATCAACCGCGAGTACGTTCAGCTGCTGCCCAACACTTCGGGCGTACGCACCGCCGACGAGGCCATACTGGCCGCACAGATGAGCCGCGAGATATTCCAGACCAACTTCATCAAGCTTGAGATACACCCCGATCCCCGTTATCTGATGCCGGATCCCATAGAGACCCTGAAAGCCACCCGCGAGCTGGCCAAGGAGGGCTTCGTGGTGCTCCCCTACATTCAGGCAGATCCGGTGCTGTGCAAACTTCTTGAGGAGGCCGGAGCTTCGGCCGTGATGCCTCTTGCTGCTCCCATCGGCACCAACAAGGGCCTGGTGACACGCGATTTGCTTGAAATCATCATCGAACAGTCGCAGCTTCCCGTTGTGGTAGACGCCGGTCTCGGCGCTCCCTCACATGCTGCCGAGGCTATGGAAATGGGTGCTGATGCCGTGCTGGTGAACACCGCGATTGCCGTTTCCGGCGACCCCGTCATGATGGCTCAGGCATTCGCCGAGGCCGTACACGCCGGACGTCAGGCATTCCTGGCCGGACTCGGCGCAGTATCATCCAGCGCTCAGGCCACAAGCTCATTAACCGCATTCTTCAACGATTAATACCTTATTTCATTCTATGAAAATCGAAAACATCGACGTCTCCTCCTATCCTAAGTCGGAGAAAATATATGTACAGGGATCACGCCCCGACATCCGCGTGGGCATGCGCAAGATCCATCAGTACCCCACAGTAAAGATAGAGAACGGCAAGCGTGTGGAATATCCCAACGAAGATATCACTGTCTACGACACGTCGGGTCCCTACACCGATCCGGACATCAAGACCGACATCAACAAGGGCCTTCCCCGCGAGCGCATAAATTGGGTGCTCGACCGTAACGACACAGAGGAACTTGATGACATCACCAGCCAGTACGGCCGTATGCGCCGTGACGACAGGAGCCTGGACGCCATACGTTTCCCCGTCAGCCACAAGCCGCGTTGTGCCAAGGAAGGACATCGCGTCACACAGATGCACTATGCCCGCAAAGGCATCATCACTCCCGAAATGGAGTATGTGGCTATCCGCGAGAACCTTGACAACGAGGCCCGTGGCATCAGGAGCTACATCACGCCTGAATTCGTGCGTCAGGAAGTGGCCGCAGGCCGCGCCGTAATCTCCTCCAACATCAACCACCCCGAGGCCGAGCCTATGATAATCGGTCGCAAGTTCAGCTGCAAGCTCAACACAAACATCGGAAATTCGGCCCTTTCGTCCGGCATCGAGGAAGAAGTGGCCAAAGCCGTGTGGAGCTGCTACTGGGGCGGCGACACGCTGATGGATCTCAGCACCGGCGACAACATCCACGAGACGCGCGAATGGATTATCCGCAACTGTCCCGTGCCGATGGGCACCGTGCCTATCTATCAGGCTCTTGAGAAGGTGAATGGCGACGTCAGCAAACTGACATGGGAGATATACCGCGACACCCTCATCGAACAGGCCGAGCAGGGCGTGGACTACTTCACCATCCATGCCGGAGTACTTAAGGAACATGCCGCTCTGGTGGGCGAGCGTCTTACCGGCTGCGTATCCCGAGGCGGTTCCATCATGACCCAGTGGTGCGTGCTGCACAATCAGGAAAGCTTCCTGTACGAGCACTTCGACGAAATCTGCGAGATTCTGAACAAGTACGATGTAGCCGTATCACTCGGCGACGGCATGCGTCCGGGTTCCATACACGACGCCAACGACCGCGCTCAGTTCCTGGAACTGGATGTGCTCGGCGAGCTTTGTGCCAAGGCTTGGGAACACGATGTTCAGGTGCTGATAGAAGGTCCCGGACACGTGCCCATGCAGAAGATACCCGAGAACATGGACCGCGAGATCAAGTCCTGCCACGAGGCCCCCTTCTACACTCTCGGCCCGCTTACCACCGACATCGCTCCCGCATACGACCATATCACCTCGGCGATTGGCGCCGCCATCATATCGGCACTCGGAACGGCCATGATATGCTATGTGACGCCCAAGGAGCACCTGTCGCTGCCCACGCTGTCTGACGTGCGCGAAGGCGTGGTGACTTACAAGATAGCCGCCCATGCCGCCGACATCGCAAAGGGTTTCCCCGGCGCCACCGTTCGCGACGACGCCCTCTCCAAAGCCCGCTACGACTTCCGCTGGAAGGACCAGTTCAACCTGAGTCTCGACCCGGAGCGTGCCAAGGAATATTACCTGCAGTCGCGCCGTGAGGCTCCCGATGCCAACGACCGTTTCTGCACCATGTGCGGCCCCAACTTCTGCGCTATGCGTATCTCGCAGGACATCGCCGACAAATGCGAACAATAAAAGGATTATAAACAACTGAAAATGTCAGTAACGACAGATAAGGAAATCAATACATTCAAGGCTCCGAGCGACCCGACGCCCGACGCCATATTCGGTCATGGATTCGCCGATGTGATCGGCGACTATGACTGGGATGATACGTTCCGCATGGTTCGCGAGGCAACGGACGCCGACGTGCGACGCGTACTGGCCAAGGCCGCGCGTAATGTGAAGCAGCTGACACCGGAGGAATTCGCTGTCCTCATATCCCCCGCCGCCGACGCGCACCTGGAGGAAATGGCGCAGCTTAGCCGTCATTTCACCCGTGAGCGTTTCGGCAACGTAGTGTCGCTGTATATCCCTATGTACGTCACCAATGCGTGCACCAACAAGTGCGTGTATTGCGGTTTCAACTTCGACAATAAAATGCCCCGCACCATCCTGACCATGGAGCAGGTGGAGGCCGAATGCAAGGCCATCAAGAAGCTCGGTCCGTTCGAGAACATCCTGATCGTCACCGGCGAATGGCCGTCGAAGTGCGGTGTCGATTATCTGGAGAATGTGCTTCAGGTATGCCGTCCCTATTTCCACAACATGACCATCGAGGTGATGCCGCTTCGTTCGTCGCAATACGAGCGCCTGACACACTCCGGTCTGAACGGCGTGGTCTGCTTTCAGGAGACATACCACAGGGAATCCTACAGGAAGTATCATCCGTGGGGTATGAAAAGCCACTACGAATGGCGTCTGAACGGTTATGACCGCATGGGCGACGCAGGAGTGCACAAGATTGGTCTCGGCGTATTGCTCGGTCTTGAGGACTGGCAGCCCGACGTGGTGATGATGGCGCGGCATCTGCGCTATCTGCAGAAGAAGTACTGGCGTTCGCGCTATTCGGTCAATTTCCCGCGTATGCGCCCGTCGGAGAGCGGCTATCAGCCCAAGAGCATAATCTCCGACCGCGAATTGGTGAAGCTGACCTGCGCGTTCCGCATCTTTGACCATGACGTGGACATCTCATTCTCCACTCGCGAGGCGCCCGAATACCGTAATCATATCTTCCCGTTAGGTGTGACTTCGCTCAGTGCGGGAAGCAAGACGGAACCCGGGGGATATTGCAGCACACCCGAGGCACTGGAGCAGTTCGAGGTGTCGGACGAACGCACCCCTGCCGAGGTAATCGAGGCTATCGCCGCCGGCGGATACCAGCCTGTATGGAAGGACTGGGACTCCGTTTTCGATTGATTCCTGGCAATATTGAACCTATATGGTGCCTCACTTGTTCTCTCAGTGAGGCGCCTTGTTTTATGGGCCTATAATAATATGTTTTTATCGATTAAACTTAAGAGGATATTATGAAATTCAGTCAACCACGTCTACCATACGCGGTAGACGCTCTGCAGCCGTACATATCTCGTAATACGATCGATTATCACTACGGCAAACATGAGAGCAACTATATCAACACTCTCAACTCTCTGATAGAAGGCACGGAATTCGAGAACATGTCTCTTGAAGACATAATCGTGAAGAGCGACGGCAAAATCTTCAACAATGCCTCGCAGGCCTGGAACCACATATTCTATTTCTTCCAGTTCTCGCCCGAAGGCCTTAAAGAACCCACAGGCAGACTTCGCGAGAAGATAGACGCCACCTTCGGATCGTTCGACGAGTTCAAGCGTCAGTTCGAGGAGAAAGGCGCCACCCTGTTCGGTTCCGGATGGGTATGGTTATCTGCCGACAAAAACGGAGACCTTCACATCACTCAGGGACCGAACGCCGGCAACCCCATGACCGAAGGCCTGCGTCCCATCATGACGTTCGACGTCTGGGAGCACGCATATTATCTTGACTATCAGAACCGGCGCGCCGACTATCTGAAACAGCTGTGGAATATAGTCGACTGGGACATCGTCTCCATGCGTTACGAGTAAGTTCACCGGGTAAAAATAACTGATTATGGAATATAAAAGCGCGGA
>DESI01000088.1:17113-28283 GCA_002361235.1 Porphyromonadaceae bacterium UBA3318
TCCGCGCTTTTATATTCCATAATCTTGATCTATTATCTACTATCTAATTAACATAGTACGCTCTCACCTCTCCTACCGGCAGCTTGCCTACCAGGTATAGCGGAATGTGCCGGCTGTCTGTCGAAATCCAGGCGTCGATGTCATCGCTCGACTTCGTGCCGCCGCCTGTAGTGAACTTGAACTTGATATGGAAAGCTTCGCGCGTCTGTTTGTTGCGGAGCTTTATGTTTTTACGTCCTTCGCAACGGATAGTCACCGTTTCCGATCTTGAGCCTGAAAAGACAGTGGCTTTATATACATAATGCTTTTCGGTCAACCGGTCATAATCCAGAGTACGAAGATAATAGAATATCGAAAGCATGTCGAACACAGGACCTGTGCCAGTTATCTTATGCCGTTTAACAGTCGTCTTGCCGTTACGGGTCTTATACTTGATGGTTTCGCCCTTGGTGACGCCACGAAACCGGGTATACGATATCTCCGTTCGGTCATGATGATCCTTTTCATGCGTGATCTTGGTATATGACACAGGCGAAAGATCCGCCCTATTGATGGTTCCCAGCAATGTATCCCGGGTCATATATATCTTGTCGGCCCAGGGGCGTGTCTTGCCCGCCAGCATCAGTTCGTAATGCTGCCCGCGCTGACGCAACGACAATGTCGCGTCCCCCGCATCCTTATGTATCAGTCCCCACTTATAACTGATTACATAATGCAGCGTCTCGTTGTGGAAAGTCACAGCCGGACATTGCAGGCTCACTATAACGGATATTATTACAAACAGAATTCTTCTCATCATAATTCCATGTTATTCACATCACATATTAGAATAACAAACAAACTTCAGGTTTAACTCAACTCTCACAGTAACTTATCACTCAGACCTATTACTTAATCATGGTGGTACGGTTCGCCCCGCAATATAGTCATCGCCCTGTACATCTGCTCCACGAAGAACAGACGGGTCATCTCGTGATTGAAGGTCATTCTTGACATCGACACCTTGCCGCCCGCTCTGTCATAAACGGCCTGGCTGAATCCGTATGGGCCGCCGATCACAAACACTATGCGCTTGCGGCCTGAAGCCATCTGCTTCTCCATCCACAACGCGAATTCGCGCGAGGTGAATTCCTTGCCGCGCTCATCCAATAATATTACCATGTCCGACGGCTGAAGCCTGGCAAGTATCGCCTCTCCTTCCAGCTCTTTCTGGCGTTGCTCCGCCAATTGTCCCGCTCCCTTGATATCGCGGAGCCATTCCGTGCGGAACGTCATGTAACGTCGCAACCGTCCCTCATACTCCTTGATGCCTTCCTCCACAAACTTTATATTGGTCTTTCCAATCGCAATAAGCACTACTTCCATATAATGAGCATGTTTTGAAATTAAACCTTCTTAAAACGCGCTTAACATAATTTAGCTAAATGCGGCCTAAACCTTTGGCATAATCCGCAGTCTATAATTACGAAACGAAAAAAAATGGGAAATATGAAGAAAACAATGATTGGAATTGCATGTATGCTGGGATTCGGCATCGCAACAGCATACGCACAGACAGCCACTCCTTGTGGCGCACCCGCAAACTGCCAGCGTGAAAACTGCACCCAGGCAAATTGTCAACAGACCAGCTGCCCGCAGGTAAATTGCACTCAGGTTCCCTGCGGCCGTCAGTATTGCGGCCGTCCCGTACAGTGCTACAACTTCAGCTGCTTCAACGGACTGAACCTCACGGACACCCAGAAGCAGCAGCTTCTGGCTCTCTGCAAGAATTATGGCGACAAGCGTCAGGCTCTGCGTCAGGACAACAGGCAGAACAAACAGCGCAACGACTCCCTTAGGAAGGACATGCGCAACAAGGCACAGGACCTGAAGCGTCAGCAGCTCGCCGACATCAAGAAGATCCTGACTCCCGAGCAGTACACCCAGTTCCTGGAGCAGAACTACATCAACAAGGGCACGAAGCACCCCGCACGAGGCAACTTCAAGCACCACAAGTTCCAGAAGAACGGAAAGTTCAACAATGAAGGCAGGAAGATAGCCAATGCCGATAAAAATGCCAAGAAGGCTGACAAGCGCGACCGCCGCTGATCATACTTATCATACATCAAAAAGGCGATATGCACCGATTCATGTGTGCATATCGCCTTTTTTGTTTCAATATTCATGTGTGCTTGTCGCCTTTTTGTTTCAGTCTTTTTTGTTTCAGTATGGAGCTTCAGCGAAATCTATCAGTCCAACCGATACACGTTCCCGGCCCCTTCTTCCGTATGGGTGCCCGCCACCTTGCGGTCCAGCTCAGTGAATTCCGCATCGGTACTTTCCTCTACATAGTCGCAATGGTTGCATTTGAAGTAATTGCGATAATGGTCCAGCCGGTAGGTCACCTCATAATCAATAAACTCATACTCGTTGTAATCGCGGGCTTTAGTATGCTCATCTTTCTTTGTAATCTTTTCCGTCTTGTGGCCGTCTCGGTATGTAGTGATAGTTGTCACCTCCGTCCATGCCTTCCATTTATCGGTGCGTGTACCCAGCAACCTATTGAACACTATATCCTTACCTTTCTTGATCTCGTCATATTCAAAGACTCTGTGATCGAAGTCGATAGTATAAAGTCGGTGGCACTTGGGACAACGCAGCTTTGCAGGCCTGCACAACGGACTGGACGCAAGCAGGAAACAATACCAGGTCATGTACCATATCAGTACGCACCAGAACGGGAACATACCCCACGCCATCATCATCACGCACCAGATATATGCGCATAAACCTTCCACTGCGGCCATCAGCAGCTTCAGCCACCTGTCAGACAGGAAAGCGAACACCGGCGGAAACTTCACCAGACAGCCCATCAGCAGTACGGGTAATGCCGGGGTCATGAACATCCATAGGAATACGATTATAAGCCATATAGGTATCAGGCAGAGTACGCCGATACGTTTCCATCCCGACATGGTAGGATCTGTTATCGCATCGTATCGGGATCCGCGTACCACTGTCGATGTCAAAGGCCAGTCGATTATGGTTGACGCCAACGGAACGTGCTTTAGCCATGAAGCAGCACGAGACGTCCATTCGCTGAATGTGACGGAAGATACGATTGAGTCCGCCCCGAACGTAACCGTAGGTCGCTGCATGATTCCTGTAGACGGATCATATACTTTCCACGAATAACTCGCCATAAGGCCCTGCGGCATGGCGCGTACCAGTATCGGAGAGCCGAATGTCTTGTTTACCTCAGCAACGCTCTTACCCCGGGTTTTGGCTTCAAACTTCTTTTGCGAGCATATCCCGGCCACACCGTCGCTGTTGTATGCGTAATCGTCCCAGTTCTTCAGAACAGGCACGAAATCTTTTGTAGAACGGTCATCCTCTTCGCCTGCCTTATTCTTGAATACATATTTTGATGTCGCACCGCTACCGGTTCCGCAGATTGCTACGGTATCGCCCTCGAATTTGCCTTTGGTCACGACCTGACGGATCTGAGGCAACTGAGCGGCATCGATCCATCCGCGCTCCCCTTTAGGTGTCTGCACCAGCCATTTCTGGCCGAAGGATGACCGGTCTATGGCCAATATACGCACACTGTCGCCTGCAGGCAACACCTGTTTTATAGTATCTTTGTCGAATCGTTGGGTCATCACGGCCTGCTGTGTCAGTTGAATGCTCGGGCCATCCGTCTTCAGATTGCAGGATGCTGAGTCCAATAATATGCACACCGACGCTACGGCTATTACTATGATCCAGCCAAGGCAGGCACGGGGCGAATTGGAGGTCTCGAAAAAGATGCTTCTGATGCTCATGGTATATAAGTTATTGTGTGCCAAAGTTAATCAAAATGGAGCAAACCACGTGTTACTATTCGTAAATCCCGCTAACAATTCGTAAAAAATGATTCACAAACCGTATGAATCAGCATTACCACAACATATTCGAGCTAATGTTGTTATATATGATAGATGATAATGGATTTCTGTAAGAAGTCAAAGACAGATATTAATATGGAAAAATTTAATGAGATTATCGCATCCGGCAAACCTGTGCTTGTGGATTTCTATGCCACATGGTGCGGTCCCTGCAAGATGATGCATCCCGTGCTTGAGGATGTCGCTAAGAATGTTGGTGACAATGCCCGCGTCATAAAGATAGATATCGACAAGAACGAGGAACTGTCACGAGTATATCAGGTGCGTTCGGTACCGACGCTCATGATATTCAAGAACGGCGAACTGAAATGGCGCACTTCAGGCGTAACTCCCGCCGCGACATTGGAGGAGGAACTGAAAAAGTATTATTGATTGACCTATCGACGCCCGATGCGGCGGCGTCAGGATTTATCGGACATGTCGGAAGGTTCCTTTCCGGCATGTTTCTTTTTACGCCTGTCGCCCTTATACTCCAACGGACGGAACAGGCGCGCAAGACGCGGCACGAACGATATACATACCAGCATGACCATCACCGCCAGGTATATCATCGACCAGTTTATCAAAGTACGCTTGCCGTCATACGACAGCTGGTCCACCTCTGCATTCACGTTATTTCCTGCTTCGCCGGCCGCAAAGTCGTCCTCGTTGATGGAATAAAGACTCGTTTTCCACTTGATGACCCCATCGTTGAGATACACTACTGCCGGGTTGCCGCGGGCCAGTTCCTTTATGGCTGTATCGTCAGCGGTATATATCTCATAACCCGGCATGCTCATATCCTCCCACTCTGATATGTCGCCTGTGTGCGATGCGACGATAGCTACAAAACGGATGCCCTTAGCCGTGGCCCAGTCATGCAGAATATTGATCTTATAGGTGGTGGATGCTGATATCCGGTCCAGAGACGGTATCAGAAGCAGCAACTCCTTCCCTTCGCTATCTATTGCTTCGGATGTGACTTCCTCGTTGCCATCACGGTCCATCACACTGAAATCATGGTCCGTCTCCTTGTTTTTTCTGCCGTCGGGAAATATCTCCTTGCGGCTTACGAAAGTCCAGCCTGAATCATCGGCGGGCACCTCCTCGGCCGTGAAATCCTTTGTGACTCCATCCTTGGTGTACGTGAACAGAAACGTCGTGTCGTCGCTTTCTTCATTCTGTTCTACCTCGGCGCCAAGATCGGTTCCGACGGAGAAAGGACGGAAATCGAGCATAGGCTGTATATTATATCCGTACCAGCAGATACAGATCATATACAGCACCGTGGCCACGAAAGCCATCCACTGGAAAGCCGGCGTTATGATGCACGGGACCCGACGGTTGAACTTAATAAGCCATACTATGAGGCTCGCAATCGCGACGTTCTTCCAGAAAGTGGCCCAATTGGATATCACCAGCGCATCGCCGAAGCATCCGCAATCCGCCACGGGATCGGCTATCGCTATCCACAGCGTCAGCGGCAGCATCACGCCCATGAACAGTAACGCCAATATCGGCGCCGACTTTCGATAGCATCCGAATATCAGATATATGCCTATCAGAAACTCAAGCGCGCAGAGACCGAACACTCCGGCCAGTATAAGACTGTCGTACAGGGGTATACCCAAAGCCACAAGATACTCGTCCATCTTGTATACGGTGCCCCACGGGTCTATTCCCTTTACGAAACCTGAGAATACGAACACCCCTCCGGTGACAATCCTGCACAGCCATGTCACCAGCGCGATAAGAGTCTGTTTGCGTGTATTATTTTTTGAGCTTGATGAAGGCGAAGATTGCATAGTTGATTATATCCATATAGTTGGCGTCGATACCCTCGCTGATGATGGTACGGCCGTCATGGCCCTCTATCTCCTTGGTGCGCATCAGTTTCTGCAGGATGATGTCGGTAAAACTGCTGACACGCATGTTGCGCCAGGCCTCGTCGTAATCATGATTCTTATTCGTCATCAGCGATGTGGCGCGTTCTATTTCCCTGTCATAGAGTTTCAGAGCCTCCTCGGCAGGTATCGGATCGCCGCTGCCGAGTTCCATCTGAATCAGCGCAATGGCGCAATAATTCACAATGCCTATGAACTCCGGGACAATACCTTCGTGTACGGCGGCGTTGCTCTCGCCTTTCTCCTCAAGCGAGCGTATGCGGCGTGCCTTGATATATATCTGGTCGGTCAGGCTCATGGGGCGCATCACACGCCATGAAGTGCCGTAATCCTGAAGTTTCTTACCGAATATATCGCGGCATACGGATATTGCCTCACTAAATTCCTTTGCTGTGTCAGACATAAGGTCAGAATATTTTGCCGAATACTATGGCGCAGAATGTATTTATCAGAATCTTGACGTCAAACATGAAAGAGCCATGCTCCAGATAGTACAGGTCATACTCCAGACGCTTCAGCATCTTCTCCATCGTATCGGTATAACCGTTATATAAAGTTGCGTACGAAGTTGCTCCCGGACGTATCTGATACAGCAACTCGTACCGGTTGTCATGACGCATTATCTGGTCGATGAAGAATTTTCGCTCGGGTCTGTATCCTATGAAAGCCATGTCACCCTTCAGAATATTATAGAGCTGAGGGATTTCATCGAGATGGTGATTGCGTATGAATCGTCCCACCTTGGTCAGACGCGCGTCTATCTCGCCGTTGGAACAACTGAGCTGAGGACCCAGTGCTTCTGCGTCGACACGCATGGTGCGGAATTTATATATGTAGAATGGCTTGCCGTAACGACCTATACGCTCCTGTTTGAAAATGACCGGACCGCCGTCCTGGATTTTCACGGCCAAAGCGCAAATAGCGCATACCGGAGAGAATGCAATCAAAGCCAAAGCCGACAGTACCATGTCACAACCACGTTTGACGCTACGCGACACCCACGACCTGTGTGCCTTGATGGCCGGTTCTTCCTGTCGCTCCCGGGTTCTCAGTTTCTCCGGCGTGCTGATGACTGTGGCTTGGGGTTGTTTGCTATGTATCAATGTTTTCAACGCTCCTGTATTCATTGGTATGCCGTCTCTCTAACCGTGTTCCTTGTCAGTGGTCATAGTGACGGCTGTATAATTAACGTTTTTTTGTCCGTTATGGTATATCCTGTTACGAGTTAATGCGTGTCATTTCATTCTGAACCAATATCCCAGTGATATGGAGAGAGCCATCGGATTGGACGATTTGAAGTGATCCGTACGTCCGGCCGGCAATACATTGGCTATGCCGAAGTAATACCGAGCCTCAAGGTAGATTGAATGCTTACTCGTTATGCCCAGTTCGCCGCCAAGTCCGCCGGATATGCCGAAATCAACGGTGCCTTTGGTGGGATATCCGTATTGCTGTGAAGTATGTACCGGAAAATCCGGCACTGAACTTACATCCGAGTAATCGAAATTGGACTTCACGGAATCTCCGACTTTGAAGCTTACCGACGGTCCTAAGTTAATGAAGAACTTATGACGGCGGCCGAAGTAGATGTGCGACATGAAAGGAATCTGCACATAATTGATGGTGCGGGAATATGTGAATGGAGCATCATCGAAATTTTCGGCCCATCCCCTCTGCTCGAAGTTTGCCTCGATTATGAATCCGAAGTGTTTCTCCTCAGTGTACCGGAAATTGATGCCGGCATTGGCACCGGGCAGGAATTTCTGACGTATGCTCGGCGAAAACATCACCTGCGACAGATTGACGCCGCCATGCACGCCAAGCGACATCTGTGCCTCATAATGCGTCTGCCCTAATCCCGGCAGTGCCGTCAGCACTGCCATCAGCAGCATCATTACATGCTTCTTCATTTCACCACTGTTTTTTCTATTGAATCGTATGGCGTGAATCTTACCATGAACACCGCGCGGTTCACGATACCGCTCCAGTTGCTGGGACGCTCCAGATCGAACTCACTCTGAACCATTCCGGAAGGACGTCCCATAGCGTTTATGTCGCCTTTGCTTTCGTTAAGTCCCTGGAGAAAATACAGTGCCGTATCGTAACCGATACCTGAATACACAGGGAAGGTATTGGGGACTGCCGCATCAAACAGCTGACGATAATGCAGACTGAACTCTGAATTATTACGGTCGTTCTTGCTCATATAGAAACGGGCAGGGATCTCGACATCGGCATTATGGAATTTTTCGGCCAGTGCCTCGTCATACACAATCCAGTTCGGACGGCCTATGACTGTCACCTCTGCCTCAGGAGTCTTGGTCTTGGCATCGTTTACGGCATCAAGAAATTCCACCACATCAGCCATCTTGGTGGGGAAACTGTACAGCAGATACTTCCCCTTTGCGTTGAGAGGCAGCGAACGCAGGTCTTCCACCGAGCGCGAACGTACGCGGGCAGGATCCCAGATACTTTGCAGCGACTCGGCCAACGCATCATTCGGGTCTTTCTCCCCTGTGAATACGAGTGAATATGCGCCATATTTCTGGAATATCCAGTTGGCTATTTCCTCGTTGAAATAGTCAGGCGTGGTGATAAGCTGCACCATATATGGATTGGACTGGAAGTCCACATTCTTCACGTCCAGGGTGTTGATGACAGGCACCCGGCTGTCGTTGCCATATTTGGCAAGCCATTCCGGAAAGTCGGTCTCGGCAGTGCTCATCACAATTGTAGGATTGAATGCGGCAAGCTCGCCCATTGCACTTTCAGGGTTATTCCCCTCCAGCATCTTCAGTGTTATTTTCGAGCCGTTGTTTTTCTGGTTATCGACGGCCATCAGCACACCGCGCATTATCTCTCGGTCACGGCGAGACATAGGACTGTCGCACACCACTGCAAAGCGTATCTCGTTAGATACCGTGCTGTCGTTGATACCGTTTATATCCTGGTATATTTCCTCGATCTCGCGGGTATCTTCGTCAACTACCTCACGCGACACCTCCTCGCTTTCTATAATAGGAATGCCTATATAGACGTTTTTCTTCAGTTCAACGCCGCTGTTGGCTTCACGAAGCACATCAGCTGAGATTCCATATTTACGCGCTATCGAATTCCAGGTTTCTTCCTTCTTGACTTTATGATCACGGAAGCCTTTCAACACATCCTCACGCACTGTTTCCGTGGTCATCACGATACCGGTGCCTGAAGCAGGTATGCGGATAGTCTCACCGGCGCGGAAATTACGTTCCGACACTCCGGGATTACTCTTTAACAGGGCCTCGACCGACACATTGTATTTCTTGCCGATTCCATACAGAGTCTCGCCGGCCTGTATTTTGTGATAGCTTACATCACTGTTGCCGCCGGTGCCTGCTGTGCCCGGCTTACTGATTACCAGTGTGTCGCCGGCCTTGATATAATCGCCTGCTCCGGGGTTAAGCACTCGGAGTTCCGTCGGAGTCATGCCATACATACGGGCTATTGAACTCAGGGTCTCGCCGCGCTCTATGCGATGAGTCACTCCGCCGTTGCCTGCCGTAGTGACATTACTGCCCGATTCCTTTTTTTGAGCTGCATCCTCTGCATCACATGGATAATACAGCATCGAGCCCTTCTGCAGTGTATTCATGTCACCGGGATTCGACTGCTGAATCAGCGTTTCGTCCCATCCGAACTGGCGGGCAACGCCATACATAGTGTCGCCCTTCTTAACCTGATATTTGTAATAGGGCTTGCCCATCACGGTTACTTTGCTGAGCGTCGACGACATGGCTGTCGCCGTCACCAGCGTCAGTATCGAGATTAATATGGTCAGTTTCTTCATGTTCTGTCAATTAGCGGGAGTGGAGCTGACATTGCGGTTCTTATAACCCACGATGTTGATGTCTCCTCCCTTTTTATATTTTTTTCCATCCGATCCTTTGGCTTCTATCACATAGTAATAAACGCCCGGACTCACGGTCTTTCCTTTATACTTGCCGTCCCAACCCTGGTTCGGATCATTGAAATGATATATCCTGTTGCCGTACCGGTCGAAAATGGTGCACTTGAAATCAAGCAGCGACCTGTAAGCCACCTTCCATACGTCGTTCACGCCGTCGCCATTGGGCGTAAAGGCGTTGGGGATACGCAGTTCGGATGCTCCTATCGAGACGGTATACGAATCTCCGTACACCTCGCACGATCCGTCGGCGTTACTACCTATGTAACGCACGTAATATGTGCCTTCGTCCTCAAACGAATATTCCACTTCGCGTTCGTTCCAGCGGTAATCTATTGTCTGGAATTCCGGATCGGCCGACATCTGCCACTCATCGTGTATCACGGCTTCCGTAACGTATGCCGTGAACACAATTACAGCCGGTGCGGAACCTCCGAGACCTCCATCCGCCGTGCTGCCGTTGACTATATTCGAAGGGTCGCTGTCTTCAGACTCCTCAGGAATGTTGGTCTGTACGGCGGTAGTCTGCGCCGAGATGCCGTTGGGATAAAGTGTTGACGACTCGGCGGTCTGAGCCATTCCCCATTCCTCTAAGAAACGGTCGCCATTAACTGTAACTGTTGTAGAGCAATACAAAGGAGTGGTCAGTGTGACGGGATTGGTCAGGAATTCAAGATTCTTGGTGACATGTTCGGTGACATATTCGGTCGCGGTGTCGTCCCATGTCCAGGTATCATAACTCACCTCAATGTCACGGCTGAGTGTGGCTCGGCGTCCGTCAATGGTGAAATAATGTATGGCCGAGCCATTTCCGTCCACCGCCAGATTGGTGTATATGCAGTCCTGCGTGTCCGCAAGTCCTACGGACGATACCGAAAACCTCTGTATGGCATAATTCACAAGCCATATACAGGTGTTTCGACCGTTTTCAGTAAAGATATATCCCATCTCTCCTTGGGGACGGTCTATGATGGCGGTATTTCCATCCCAACGGAACTGAACCGGCTCCGCGTATCCCCCTCCGAGAGAACTGTATCGGCTCACTGTCAGGTCGCCTGACGCACCTTCAAGTCGCATCTCGGTTAGCTCGGCGGCATCGTATGCCACGTATATATGATCAAGTCCGGTATTTTTCGGAGCCTCGACCTCTATGACCTTGTTGCTGTTGCCCCGGAACTGAACGGTCGCGCCCTCTGCCTGTGACATCGCTGACGCCGACATGCAAAAGACCATGATTATGCCCAATGTCTTGGTATTGATATTCATAGCTCCGAGTCTTAGAGTGTGTTTACTTTTAAATCAGATTAAAATTGAGAGGATTTTTTGAGATGATTTTGAAGCCAAGGAGGGAGCGGTGCGGGCACCGTGACCGACGAAGCTTGGCAAAATCAGCCAAAAAAGACCTCAAGATTAATTTG
>DESI01000088.1:28489-33488 GCA_002361235.1 Porphyromonadaceae bacterium UBA3318
ATTTGAAGTTTAAATAATCACTCTGTTCATTAGTTAAAACGGTTTAAAAGTAAACACACGCTTAATTCTATACTATTTAAAACGATGCAGCACGCCTAATAGTGTATCATCAGAACTTGCTTGCACGGTAATATAGTCCCAGTCCTATCAGGAGGTAAACCACGTTGGGAATCTCCATTGCTATGAATGGTGTGGTCATACCCGAAATCGCAAACTGGCTTGTCAGGGATGAGAAAAGTATATAGCTGAAACTCAGGGCAAGTCCCACTCCGATATTGATACCCATACCGCCCTTGACCTTTTTAGCCGACAGCGACAATCCGATAAGGGTAAGTATAAATGCCGCTGCGGTCGACGCATAGCGACGTTCCTTCTCTATCTCAAAACTCTCTATATTGGCAACGCCGCGCTTCTTCTGTTTCTCGATAAACTCCGTAAGCTGAGGCGTAGTGAGTGTCTCCTGGTCGTTGGCCTGAATCAGGAAGTCGCGCGGCTCAACAGGTATCAGCGTATCCTTCTGCGAGCCACGGGTCACCTTTTCGGTCATGCCGTCAAAGTCGCGGATCATGTAGCTGTACAGAGTCCAGTGGTATTGCCGCGTCGTGTCGTATGTGGCACGCTGCGCTGTCATACGCGACACCAATTCCTTGTCGCGGAATTTGTCGAGCGAGAAGCGATATGCCGTTTTATTGGCATTCTCATATCTGCCTATGTACATTACTACTCCCGGCTGAGCCATCAGCTGTATGTCAGTGCCCGTCTTTACCTCCTTGTTCTTCACATACTTGTTGTAATAATTGATCTGCCGTATGTTTGTAGGAGGTATCAGATAGTTGCTCAGCACGAATGTCAAGGCTGCGATGACAGCCGCTCCGTACATATATGGACGCATCAGCCTGTTGAAGCTGATGCCGCTGGAAAGCATAGCTATTATCTCGGAGTGATCCGCCAGCTTGGTGGTGAAGAATATGACGGCGATAAAGGTGATAAGCGGAGCCAACTGCAATGCGAAGTACGGAAGGAACGACATGAAGTAATCGAATATCGTCTCCTTCAGCGGCGCGCGCAGGAATGCGTCGAGCTTTTCGGTAATGGCGAACATGGCTATCACCGCCAATATCAATATCGTGGCGAAGAAATAGGTTCCTAAAAACTTCTTTAAGATATATACGTCAAGTATCTTAAGACCAGGAATTCCGCGATAATTCGCGTTGAAATTGCGGGATTTGCCGTCGGTCTTTTTTTCGCGCACACCGCCTTTCCGCAGCTTAATCAGCTTACGGTAACGACGCTTGCGTTTCAGACCTTCGACCCACTTCATAACCGTCTCGTCACGTTAACGACCATCTCCTCTTTCCAGCTCTTGAAGTCGCCGGCCAGAATGTGCTTGCGGGCCTCGCGCACCAGCCAGAGGTAGAACGCAAGATTGTGTATCGACGCAATCTGCATTCCCAACAGCTCGTGAGCCGTGAACAGATGCCGCAGATATGCGCGGGAATATTCCTCGTCCACTACTGATGGGCCGCCGGGGTCAAGCGGTCCGAAATCATTCTCCCACTTCTTGTTCTTGAGGTTGATTATGCCGTTGCGAGTGAATATCATACCGTTGCGGCCATTGCGCGTAGGCATCACACAGTCCATCATATCCACGCCTCGGTCAATGGCTTCAAGAATGTTGGCGGGGGTGCCGACGCCCATCAGATAGCGTGGCTTAGCCTGAGGCAGGATGTCGTTCACCACCTCGATCATGTCGTACATCACCTCGGTGGGCTCACCTACGGCAAGTCCGCCGATAGCATTGCCGTCGGCGCCAAGGTCGGCTATATGTTTGGCGGCGTCCTGACGCAAATCCTTGTATGTACATCCCTGCACTATCGGAAAATATGCCTGGTCGTATCCATACAGTCCTTCGGTTTCCTTGTAACGTTTCCAGCCGCGTTCCAGCCACCGTTGGGTGAGCCGCAACGACTTCTCGGCGTAGTCGCGGTCGGCGTCGCCGGGACAGCATTCGTCCAGCGCCATCATGATGTCGGCGCCTATCACACGCTCGGTATCCACCACATTCTCCGGCGTAAACAGATGCTTGCTGCCGTCTATATGGCTGCGGAACCACACTCCCTCCTCCTTCAGCTTGCGGATGTCGGTTAGAGAAAACACCTGAAAACCTCCCGAGTCGGTCAATATGGGACGGTCCCAGCTGTTGAATTTGTGCAGACCGCCGGCCTGACGAAGTATGTCCAGCCCCGGACGAAGATAAAGGTGGTATGTGTTTCCCAGGATTATCTTGGCGTCGATGTCGTTCTTCAGTTCATGCATATGAACGCCCTTGACGCTGCCCACGGTGCCTACGGGCATAAAGATAGGTGTCGGCACATCACCATGCGCAGTGGTGATTATGCCGGCACGTGCCGCGCTGTCGGGCGCAACTCCATCGATTCTGAAATCCATGGACCCTTATTTTTTCAACAGATCGTATTTCCTGAACACCTTCTCTATGGCCTCGAGCGAACGTTGCACCTGTTCCTCGGTATGCGTGGCCATCAGGGAATAACGAATCAACGTGTCCTGAGGAGCTACGGCCGGAGTCACTACGGGATTTACGAACACTCCCTCCTTCAGCAGGTCGCTGGTGACCTGGAATGTCTTGTAGTCGTCGCGGATAAACAGCGGAATAATAGGCGTGGATGTATGGCCTATCTCGCATCCCATAGCGCGGAACTGCTCCAGGGCGTAATTAGTGATCTTCCACAGATGCTCCTGACGCTCGGGCTCGGAAATGATGATGTCCAGAGCTGCGTTCACGGCTGCCGTGGATGCCGGAGTGATGGAAGCCGTGAATATATATGAACGCGAATGATGGCGCAGGAAGTTGGTTATGACCTTGTCGGTGGCTATGAATCCGCCCAGCGAAGCCAGCGACTTGCTGAACGTACCCATAATCAGATCCACGTCGTCTGTCACGCCGAAATGGTTGCAGGTGCCCCGGCCGCCTTCTCCGAACACGCCGAGGCCGTGAGCCTCGTCCACCATCACCGACGCGTTATATTTCTTGGACAGTCTGACAATCTCGGGAAGATTTGCCACATCGCCTTCCATGGAGAACACTCCGTCAGTCACAATCAGCTTCACCTTGTCGGGCTCGCAGCGTTTCAGCTGGTTCTCCAGACTCTCCATGTCGTTGTGCTTATACTTCAGGTAATTGGAGAATGACAGTCTGCGACCTTCTATAATCGACGCATGGTCCTGCTCGTCAAGTATGATGTAATCCTCACGGCCTGTCAGTGTAGAAACAACGCCTAAGTTTACACCGAAACCCGTTGAATATATCATGGCATCCTCCTTGCCCACATAGTCGGCCAGACGTGCCTCCAGATCCTTGTGGATGGTCAGTGTTCCGTTCAGAAAAGGAGAGCCGGCCAGACCTGTACCAAACTTCTTGGTTGCTTCTATCGCAGCCTCTATTACTTTGGGATGGTTTGTCAGGCCCATATAGCTGTTCGATCCGAACATCAGCACCTTCATTCCGTTTATCATGACTTCGGTGTCCTGCTCGCTCGAAATGGCCCGGAAATAAGGATATACGCCCGCTGCCTTAGCCTTCTGGGGCGCGTCATATAACGATAACTTCTGCTGTAATGGTTTCATTCTGTTTGAAGTGTCTTTCTAACCGCTGTTGCGTCACCGCTGCGCGTGTTCATATATATTCAGAGTGCAAAGTTAAGAATTTTTAGGCAGATATTCGCTATTTCAGCCGCATTTTGATGCTTTTTTGACTATTTTGCCACTTTTGTCACATTTGGCGGTCCGAATATTAAGAATTCTTTTAATTTGGCATTCAGTCCGTTACGCCAATTTTTAAAATTTTCTGTTAAATTCAATCGTTTTAGCATCTTATTTGTTAATATAGTAGCGAACGGGTAAAGAACCCGGACAAAACGATAGAAAATTAATCAAATAAAATATAGAAATCATGGGAAAGATTATTGGTATAGACTTAGGAACCACGAATTCATGCGTGGCAGTGCTCGAGGGCAAGGATCCTGTTGTCATACCCAACAACGAAGGACGCAACACCACCCCGTCGGTAGTGGCATTTGTCGACGGCGGCGAACGTAAGGTAGGCGACCCCGCAAAGCGTCAGGCCATCACCAATCCTACGCGTACGATATACTCCATCAAACGTTTCATGGGCGAGAAATGCGACCAGGTCACTGACGAGATCAAGCGCGTACCCTACAAGGTAGTGTGCCAGAACGATATGCCTAAGGTCGACATCGACGGCCGCGATTACACTCCGCAGGAGATTTCGGCCATGATTCTTCAGAAGATGAAGAAAACCGCCGAGGACTACCTGGGACAGCCCGTAACCGAGGCTATCATCACGGTGCCCGCCTACTTCGACGACTCACAGCGTCAGGCCACCAAGGATGCCGGCGAGATTGCCGGTCTGAAGGTTAAGCGTATCATCAACGAGCCTACCGCAGCAGCTCTGGCTTACGGTCTGGACAAGGCCACCACAGAACAGAAGATTGCCGTATTCGACCTCGGTGGCGGTACGTTCGATATCTCCATCCTGGAGCTGGGCGACGGCGTATTTGAGGTTAAGTCCACCAACGGTGACACACACCTCGGCGGTGATGACTTCGACCACGTGATCATCGACTGGCTTGCCAACGAGTTCAAGAATGACGAGGGCGTCGACCTCCGTCAGGATCCTATGGCAATGCAGCGTCTGAAAGAGGCTGCCGAGAAAGCCAAGATCGAGCTGTCCAGCTCCACTTCGACCGAGATCAACCTCCCCTACATCACGGCTACGGCTTCCGGCCCGAAGCACCTTGTAAAGACTCTGACACGTGCCAAGTTCGAGCAGCTGGCTTCCAACCTGATCGACGCTGTCGCAGGTCCCTGCATGAAGGCTCTGCAGGATGCAGGCATGACAGCATCTGAAATCGACGAGGTCATTCTGGTGGGTGGTTCCACACGTATCCCCGCCATCCAG
>DESI01000060.1 GCA_002361235.1 Porphyromonadaceae bacterium UBA3318
ACACGCTTTCCAGGCGTGCCTCTTCAGCCACTCGAGCATCGCTCCTTTCCGTTTTGCGACTGCAAAGTTAATGCTTTTTTCCGACTTTGCAATGCTTATCTGCGATTTTTTTATTTTTGACGATAATCATGCTTGGATCATGCTTGAAGAAACCTCTTGCAAAAGTCAGTCATTGACCGTTTTGATAAGAAAAATCACACTAATGTTCATTTTTTGCGGTAAAAATACTAAATTTCGCCTATAAATTATTAAATTTGCACACAGAAGTTACAATTTTGAGGTTATGTATATGAACCCCACTGTGCCGGGACAGCATCACTAATGGTGCCGGCATTGTTGTTGAAATCAATATAATACAATATATAATCATTTATGTCTAAGAAAATATATACATTCGGCGACGGCAAGGCCGAAGGAACAGCGGACATGAGAAATCTTCTCGGCGGCAAGGGCGCCAATCTGGCAGAAATGAACCTGCTGGGCATGCCTGTGCCTCCCGGTTTCACAATCACCACTGAAGTATGCACCGAGTATACGCAGATGGGCCGTGACGCTGTCGTAGCCGATATCAAGGCTGATGTTGAGAAAGCAATAGCACACGTCGAGGCATTAACCGGCAAAAAATTTGACGATCCCGACAATGCGCTGCTTGTATCGGTTCGTTCCGGAGCCCGCGCATCCATGCCCGGTATGATGGATACGGTACTGAACCTGGGTATGAACGACGCCACAGTAGCCAACATGGCCGAAAAGAGCGGCAACCCCCGCTTCGCATGGGACAGCTACCGCCGTTTCGTACAGATGTACGGCGACGTGGTGCTCGGCATGAAGCCCAAGAGCAAGACCGACATCGACCCCTTCGAGGCCATCATGGACGCAGTGAAGGAGGAGAAAGGCGTCAAGTTCGACAATGAGCTGGACGTAGAGGACCTGAAGGAACTTGTAAAGCGTTTCAAGGCTGCCGTAAAGGATTATACAGGCAAGGACTTCCCCGAGTCTGCATGGGAGCAGCTGTGGGGCGGTATCTGCGCCGTATTCGACAGCTGGATGAACGAGCGCGCCATCATCTATCGCCGCATGAACCAGATTCCCGAGGAGTGGGGAACGGCCGTCAACGTACAGGCCATGGTTTACGGCAATATGGGTAACAATTCCGCTACCGGTGTCGCATTCAGCCGCGACGCCGCTACAGGCGAGAACATATTCAACGGCGAATACCTGATCAATGCACAGGGTGAGGATGTTGTGGCCGGTGTCCGCACACCGCAGCAGATCACCATCGAAGGCTCGCGTCGCTGGGCTGCCCTGCAGGGCATCAGCGAGGAGGAGCGTCGCACCAAATATCCCGCACTTGAGGAATCGATGCCCGACTGTGCCGCAGAGCTGATCAGCATAGCCCACAAGCTGGAGGACTACTTCCGCGATATGCAGGATATGGAGTTCACCATTCAGGACGGCAAGCTCTGGATGCTCCAGACCCGTAACGGAAAGCGCACAGGCGCCGCCATGGTCAAGATAGCCATGGACCTGCTGCGCGAGAACATGATTGACGAGAAGACTGCACTGCTTCGCATGGAGCCCCAGAAGCTCGACGAACTGCTGCACCCGGTATTCGACAAGGACGCACTGAAGCGCGCAGTAGTTGTAGCCAAGGGTCTTCCCGCATCTCCTGGTGCCGCTACAGGCCAGATCGTATTCCAGGCCGACGACGCCGAGGCATGGGCCGAGAAGAAGAAGAAGGTAATCCTGGTTCGTATCGAGACCAGCCCCGAGGACCTTCGCGGTATGGCGGTGGCTCAGGGCATCCTGACCATGCGCGGCGGTATGACCAGCCACGCAGCCGTTGTGGCCCGCGGTATGGGCAAGTGCTGCGTATCAGGCGCCGGTGAAATCCAGGTTGATTACAAGGAGAAGACCGTCAAGATGAGTGGAAAGACCTTCAAGGAAGGCGATTGGATTTCTCTGAACGGCTCGACAGGCGACGTATACGAGGGACAGGTTCCCACCACCGAGCCTGAGCTGAGCGGTGACTTCGGTGCCATCATGAATCTGGCCGAGAAATTCTCCAAGACATACGTACGATGCAACGCCGACACACCGCGTGACGCAGAGACGGGACGTCGTTTCGGTGCCAAGGGTATCGGTCTGTGCCGCACGGAGCACATGTTCTTTGAGGGCGACCGCATCAAGGCCGTTCGCGAAATGATTCTGAGCAGTGACGAGGAAGGACGCCGTGCCGCTCTGGCCAAGCTTCTGCCTATCCAGCGTCAGGACTTCGAAGGCATCTTCAAGGCCATGGATGGCTGCGGAGTGACAATCCGTCTGCTCGATCCCCCGTTGCACGAGTTCGTGCCTCATCAGACCGCCACACAGAAGGAGCTGGCCGACGAGATGGGTCTGACCCTGCAGGAGGTTAAGGCCAAGGTGGACGAACTCAGCGAGTTCAACCCCATGCTGGGCCACCGTGGTTGCCGTCTGGGCATCACATATCCCGAGATCACCGAGATGCAGGCACGCGCCATCATCGAGGCCGCGCTGATCTGCAAGGAGCAGGGCATAAAGGTTTATCCTGAAATCATGGTGCCGCTGGTTGGTACTCTAAAGGAAATCCAGCACCAGGCCGACGTGATCAACATCACCGCAGCCAAGGTATTCGACGAGCGCGGCACATCGATTCCCTACAAGGTAGGAACCATGATCGAGGTGCCCCGCGCAGCCCTGACCGCAGACAAGATCGCCGAGGTAGCAGACTTCTTCTCGTTCGGCACGAACGACCTGACGCAGATGACCTTCGGTTACAGCCGTGATGACGCACCCAAGTTCCTGAAATACTACAAGGAGAAGGGCATCATCAAGGTAGATCCGTTCGAGGTACTGGATCAGGAAGGCGTAGGCCAGCTCGTAGAGATGGGCGTTAAGAAAGGCCGCAGCACCAAGCCCGACCTGAAGGTGGGTATCTGCGGCGAGCACGGAGGCGAACCCAGCTCCGTCAAGTTCTGCGCCAAGCTCGGTATGGACTACGTAAGCTGCTCACCGTTCCGCGTGCCCATCGCCCGCGTAGCCGCGGCACAGGCTGCAATAGAGGACTAAAGT
>DESI01000009.1:0-23634 GCA_002361235.1 Porphyromonadaceae bacterium UBA3318
ACCTTAATTACGACACAGCCTCCGCTCTTTAATCTATTATACAAAAAAAGCGGAGATACCTTCCATATCAAAGTTCAAGGAACAAATAACTATATGAAAACGACACACGCAATTCTGACATTAACGCTGATATTCATTTATCCTTTAGTAGCCTATGCACAAAACACGACTAAAAAAGAAGTTACCGACACCATTGGCACCGACCTCAAAGAAGTGATAGTGGAAGCTGACGCTTACAGGATTGTCGAAGACGGAGTATCGTATACACCCGATAAAAACGTGAGGAAGTTTGCCATGGATGCCGTCGATCTTCTATCACGCATGGCAATCCCTCAGCTTATAATCACGCCTAACAATTCTGTCCAGACTTCAGCGGGACAGCCAGTAAAGATTTACATTGACTATATGGAGGCTACTCCCGAGGATCTCTCCGGTATGAGGCCATCGGACGTGAAGCGTGTGGAAGTGCTGGAGTACCCTACGGACGCAAGATTCCATCAGGCCGAGCATGTGGTGAATTTCATTATGCAAAAGTATGAATGGGGGGGATATACCAAACTTACTGCATCGGGAGGTTTATTAAATAACGACTATGCATCCGGAAGTCTATATTCGAAATTCAGTTATAAAAAGAACTGGACATTCGATGTCAATGCCAACGGAGCGGGGCGGTGGTCAAATCATGGACAACAAGACAACCAGATTACTTTCAGGGATTTCAATTATGGCACACAGCATTATGACGCCATTACAAAGACTTCGAAAACCGACAAATACAAGGCCCGGTCCAACACAGAGAACGCCGGTTTCAGGGCCAAATACCGGCGTGACGGCATGACCATAACTCATTCAGCCGCATTCGATCGAAACGCAATGCCCTATAGCAACCGTCATTCCTCGGCAGAGTTCTCGAACACATTGTTCCCGAAGTCGGAAACGATACTGAACGAAAATTCCCAACAGTCAAATGCATGGGCCGTCGGAGACTATTACTTCTCACTTCCCGCCGACAATAGCCTCAGCGTGGACTGGATCATGGGATATCAGGGCTCCCGTTCCAACAGCGACTATCGACTCGGAAACTTAACCCCGATTCTTAACGGAGAGAAAAGCTCCTTCTATTACCCTCAGTTTACTATATCCCACACCAAGAAGTTCAACCACAACAATTCGCTCGGAGCCACGATATATTCCCGCAACTTCCTTTATAGCACGACATACACCGGATCTGTCGACCGAAAGAACGATATTCTCACATCAACCAACCAGCTGCACCTCAGCTATCGCCAGAGATGGAATTCCGGATTCGGGCTCATGGTCAGAGCGGGTCTTTCATATCAGCACATGAAGGAAAATCATGTCACACATATCCGGGACTGGCGTCCGTCCATTTATCTCAGCATGAATTATACCTTGAACAAGAACAATGCCCTATCTTTGTCCGGCTCTTGGTACAGTGCGCCGGAATTACATAACAACACGTCCGATGTGATTACTCGTGATGACGAGCTATTGTGGCAACAAGGAAATCCGAACCTTAAAAGCAATGACAATAAATGGTGCAAACTGCAATACGATTTCTTTATGAAAAATTTATATCTGGCTGCCGTGGCGACCTATACGGATTGCAACCACCTCCCGGTGTACGATTATTATGTGCGCGAAGGGTATGACGGCCTGGTCCGCACATACAGCAGCGACAATCATGAACGACGTCTCCAAGGACGTGTCATCACCCAATTGCGCCTTTTCAACAGGTCTCTGACTCTTGGAGGCTCCGTTATAGCCACCTATCAACGGAATTCCGGATTAATTAATAGGAAAGGAGCGTTTGTGGAAGCTTGGTTTTATGCCGGGTGGTACTACAAAAACTTTTCTGCAACGGTTTCCTATACCTCACCGAGTACCACAATAAACGAACAGCAGGGATTCAAGACGCGAACCCCGCAAACATATTCTCTGGACTGTGCATATTCGATTGGAGATTTCAGGGCATCGTTCCGTTTCAGCAACTGGTTCTCGCAGGGGTATGTCCGCAGGGACTATGACAGCCCGCACTATAGTTTCAGCGGAAGCTCTTGGTCACGCGATCAGAGCCGTGGCATTGCCCTCACATTGAGCTACACCTTCGCCTATGGCAAAAAAATAGAACGGGACGATGAGTTTGACGCAAGTCGGAATCCCGCAATGTAAAGTCAACATAAATAACACTGACAATGGGATTCAAATTAATAAGGCAAAGGGATTCCATGCAGTGCGGCGTGGCCTCGCTGGCGATGATATGCAAGCATTATGGCAAAGTCTATTCCACCAAGTATATTGAGCAATACTGCCATCCCACGAATGAAGGCATTTCATTGAAAGGGTTGATTGACGGTTCTAAAGAATTAGGCTTCATCCCGACAGCTATCAAAACCAATGTTCAAGATCTGTGCCGATGTCCGCTTCCAGTGATACTGCATTGGGATCAGAAACATTTCGTGGTCTTGTATAAGTCCCGAGGCGACGGCAAATTCTTTTATATAGCCGACCCCGCGAAGGGAAAGAGCAAGTACCGCCGCGATGAATTCGTAAGTCACTGGGCCAGCATCGTCAGCGACGGAGATAAGAAAGGTATTGCCTTATGCCTGCAGCCCGATGACAATGCCTACTGTACTGACAAGCAGAATGCGGAGGAAACCAGATCTCTCAAATTCCTGACAAGCTATCTGAAACAATATCGAAAGTATTTCACCCAGATAGCATTGGGGCTTCTGCTGGGATGTATACTCCAGCTCGTGATGCCGTTTCTGACCCAGGCTATCGTAGATATCGGAATCACACACAAGGATATAGGGTTTATATGGCTGGTACTTCTTGGCGAGCTGATGATTGTGACAGGCAAGACGGCCACGAATTTTATACGTCGCTGGCTGTTGCTGCACATCTCCATGCGAATCAACATTTCGCTTGTAAGCGACTTTTTCATCAAATTGCTGAAACTGCCCATGTCGTTTTTCGACACAAAGCTAATGGGCGACCTGTTGCAGCGAATCGCGGACCATTCGCGGGTGCAGGACTTCCTGACCGGCCAGGTGCTGAACGTTATATTCACCTTTCTTAGCCTACTCGTGTTCGGCATAGTGTTATGCGTTTACAATCCCTTGATCTTCGGCGTCTTTATTGCAGGCAGTGTGTGTTACGGACTTTGGATCAGTGCGTTCCTGAACAAGAGGAAGGTGCTGGACTATGAGCTGTTCGAGCAGCAGGCCATAAATCAGAACAGGACCTACCAGTTCGTCACTTCGATGCAGGAAATAAAACTTCAGGATTGTGAGAGGCGGCGTAGATGGGAATGGGAAGACACCCAGGCCGACTTGTTCTGCATCCGGATGAAATCGCTGAAACTTCAACAGACACAGGAAGCCGGCTCCATATTCATAAATGAAATCAAGAACATAGTCATCACCGTACTTGCCGCCACTGCAGTAATCAACGGACAAATGACCCTGGGCGCCATGCTTGCCGTGCAATATATCATAGGCCAGTTAAACTCTCCGGTCGACCAGTTGATGCAGTTTGCCTATTCCATGCAGGATGTAAGAATATCTCTTGAGCGCATCAACGAGATACATAAAGGCAAAAACGAGGAAAGCACCGCCAACAGAGTTCATTATTTCGAAAATGGCAAACAAATCAGGTTAAAGGATGTAGACTTCAAGTATAATCCCCACTCGCCTGACAAGACAATCGACAACGTCTCCTTTGATATTCCAGAAGGGAAAGTCACGGCCATAGTGGGAGCTTCAGGGAGCGGTAAAACCACCTTGATAAAACTTATGCTCGGGTACTATCCAGTAATGTCGGGCCTGATAGAGATCTCTGGGCACGACATAAGCGAATACAACCTGAAATTGTGGAGACGGCATTGCGGAGTGGTGATGCAGGATGGAGTGATTTTTTCGGAGTCGATCGCGCGTAATATCGCTGTTGCCGACGGCGACATAGACAAAGAAAAACTGGAGGCTGCCGCTCGAATAGCCAATATTCACGAATATATCATGAGTCTTCCGTTGCGATACGATACACTTATCGGCCGCGACGGCATAGGCTTGAGTCAAGGTCAGAAACAGCGGATTCTTATAGCCCGCGCCGTTTACAAGAATCCAGATTTTATTTTCCTCGACGAAGCCACAAATTCCCTGGATGCCGAGAATGAAAGGATGATTGTGGGAAACCTGGCATCCTTTTACAAAGGGCGCACGGTGACTATAGTGGCACATCGTCTTTCCACCGTGAGGAACGCTCATCATATAGTAGTGCTAAATGGCGGCAAGGTAGTAGAATCAGGCAATCACGACACTTTGATCAAAAAGGAGGGCGTTTATTATAATCTCGTCAAAAATCAATTAGAACTTGGCAACTGATGGATCCAGATAGAACTCATGACAGAATCGAGCTGCGCTCGGAAAAAGTACGCAAAATTCTCGGAGAGATTCCCACATCGCTCATACGCTGGGGTAACGTGATTCTAACTATCGTCTTCTTAGGACTATTAGCCGGAGTGTGCCTTTTGCCATATCCTTACTCCGATGGCGAATCAATCTTCCTGCATTTCTTTCGCTGACACTCAATCTCACTCCACTTCATGAACCATCTTACCCATACAGGGGCCATCACCGAGCGAGACTTCCGTCTATGAGTGCCGGGGCTACGAGCACAGACTCAACGGGCTCGCCGATGGCGCGGAGCAGGACAAAGGAAATCTCGCCGACGGCGGGATTTTTTTTGTCGTGGGCCATAATGCTGATCAGTTCCGCCTCGTCATGGCATTCCGCCGGCAACGCGGGGTAGAAGCGCTTCAGGATTTTCTGTTCATATTCATTGGCAATGCCGGCAGAAAGGCCCGTCAGCCGCTCGCTGAGCCTCAGCGCGACCAGGAGGCTGTGCGCCACGGCGGTGCCGTGTCCTATCGGCTTGCCGACTCGCGCCGCCAATGACTCGAAGGCATGGCCGGCAGTATGTCCTAAATTCAATATCCTGCGCAATCCCTTCTCGTGAGGATCGCGGGCCACTACTTCCTCCTTGAAACGCGCCGACCATTCCGCAGCCTGACCCACGGTCCGAGGCGTCAGGACCTCCGGCAGATTCAGCAATTCGCCATACACCTCCTCCGAGCCGAGCAGCGCGCTCTTGACCACCTCGGCAAGTCCCTCGCGCATCTGCGCCTGCGGCAGCGTAGCGAGCCACGAGGCATCCACTATGACGCGCTCAGGCATACGGAAGGCTCCCACCTCGTTCTTCAGTCCGCCGAAGTCTATTCCGGTCTTGCCTCCGATGGCGGCGTCTGACATGGCCAACAGCGTGGTGGGCACGTTAACGAACCGGATGCCGCGCTTGAACGTGGCGGCGGCGAAACCGCCCAAGTCCGACACCACGCCGCCGCCGATGTTCACCAACAGCGACCGGCGCGTGGCCCCCAACGAACTCAGATCCTCCCATACGCCGGCCAGGGTGTCAAGGCTCTTGCTATCCTCGCCCGCAGGCACCACGATGACAGTGCCGTCCCAGCGGAACAGCGGGCTGACATTGGAATCGGTCAGCACAAACACCCTGTCGGGCCGCAGCCGCTCTATCTCGGCCGCAAGTTCCTCACGCCATTTCATTGTCGCTTATGTTCTAAAATACTCTCAAGGTAATCGGCAAACTCCTCCATCGAATTGAAAATCAGATCGGCGCCCTCCTTCACGAACTCCTCGCGCGGAATGGGGCCGGTCATGACGGCGCAGACGAAACATCCGGCCGCTTTGCCGGCCCGTACACCCAACGGTGCGTTCTCCACCACCATGCAATCGGTGGGATCGGCGCCAACGAGCAACGCCCCCTTCAGGTACGGTTCGGGATCGGGTTTGCCGTGCTTCACGTCCAGTGCCGTGACGCGCCGCCCGTCCACAAACACGCCGGGGTAATCATGTTCAAGCTTGTCCAACAGGCTGGCCTGACCCGAACCCGTGACCAGCACTCGCGTCATGCCCAACGCGCCCAACGCCGCGATCATCCTCCGGGCGCCGGGCATTACCGGAGCGGGACCAAGGGCCCGGAAATTAGCGGTCTTTATCGCATACAGCCGCGAAGCCTCCTCGTCGCTGACCTCGTGACCGCGCTCGCGCTTCATCAGCAGGTTGATGGTGGCCTTGCCCGTCATCCCCTCGTACATGTAAAATTCGTCGCGGTCGGTGTCAAGACCTATCTCGTCGCACATCTTCTTCCAGGACGCGGCATGGCCCCGCATGGAGTCGTAAAGCACCCCGTCCATATCAATTAATGCACCTTTAAACTGTTTCATAACGCAAATTTAAGGATTTTTTGTTAATTTTGCATACAATGAACCGCAACGAACCAAACGACATACATAAATACGACGGAATAAAGCTGGTATCCATCAGCGCCATGCTGCTTGCACTGCTTCTGGCATTCGGATGCAAGCGAGGCAATCCCTTCGCCAAGGCCACGGCCGAAGACCCCGGCAACTATATAGTTATAGACGGCGAATCGGTCATAGACGACGTAGAGTCACCTGCTGTAGCGCAGATACCCGAGGCCGAGCCGGAACCCGTACCGGAGCCGACACCAGACACCGCAGGGGCGGAAGCCCCGCAACCGGTGGCCGCCCCCGCATCCGCGCCCATCGAGACCGGCAAGGACGCGCCCAACCACGGCCGCATCCGGGTGCGCAACATCGGATCGCTGACGGAGGTGTTCAACGACTCCAACAAGTATCAGTACGCCGCCGCCGAACGCCTCGGCATCCGTCCCATACGCAGCTTGGGGCAGACTTACTTCACCACCCGGCCCATCGTGGAGGTGAGGAGCAATCAGTATTACACGGTCGACGAGCTGAAGCACTCGTTCCCCTATCTGGTGCCCGAAGCCGAGAAGGTGCTGAGCGACATCGGCCGGAACTTCATCGACTCGCTGGCCCGCCGCGGCGGCGGCAAGTACCGCGTGATCGTGACCAGCCTGCTGCGCACACCGTACACTGTCAAACGCCTGCGACGCGTCAACCGCAACGCCGTGGACTCGTCCACCCATCAGTTCGGCACCACGTTCGACATCAGTTTCACGCGGTTCCACAACCTGGACCGGTCCAAGGTCACCGCCGACGAGGACCTGAAGAACCTGCTGGGCGAAGTGTTGCTCGACATGCGCGACAACAAGCGATGCCTGGTCAAGTACGAGCGCAAGGGAGGCTGCTTCCACATCACCGCCACCAAATGACCCGCGCCCGAGGCGGGAATACACCGTTTCCGCAACAATTCGGGCTTTCGCGTTGTTTAATCTTATAATATAAACCCAATTCCGGAGGCTTGCCTCCGCAGACGATAGAAAGACAATATGGACAAATTAAGTTACGCATGGGGCCTGGCAATGGGCCGCCAGCTCAAAGGTATGGGCGTCAGCAACCTTGACGCCGACACATTCAGGAATGGAGTGATGAACGCGTTCGACGGCACGGAGCCTGCTATTCCGGTCGAGGAGGCTCAGAAGCTGATCAACGACTATCTGCAGGAGCTTCAGGACAAGGCCGAGAAGGCCGCGCGCGCCGAGGGCGAGCAGTTCCTGGCCGAGAACGGCAAGAAGGAGAACGTGAAGACCACGGCCAGCGGCCTGCAGTATGTGGTTGAGAAGGAAGGCACCGGCGCACAGCCCACGGCCGAGGACGAAGTGACCGTGCACTACACCGGCAAGCTTCTGAACGGCCAGGTGTTCGACAGCAGCGTCAACCGTGGCGAACCCGCCACATTCCCCCTGAACCGCGTCATCCCCGGATGGACCGAAGGCGTGCAGCTCATGAAGGAAGGCGCCAAGTACACCTTCTTCATCCCCAGCGACCTGGCCTACGGCCCCCAGGGTGTGCCCGGAGCAATCCCGCCCCACTCCACCCTTATATTTGACGTGGAACTAATCAAAGTCAATAAGAAATGAAAACGATCAAGTATCTTGCATCGGCACTTGTACTTACGGCCGGCATGACCCTGGTGTCGTGCAACGGCAACAAGACCGCCGCCGCTGCCGATTCCGACAGCATGACCACCGAGACTGCGGCCGAGGCTACCGACTCCCTGAACGCGCCCGGCGAACTGGCCAAAATCTTCACCGACCCGGCCAAGAAATCGGAGACTCCTACCGACACCACTTACGCCGAGACCCCGACGGGCCTCAAGTATATGGTGCTCAAAGAGGGCACGGGCGACCGCCCTTCGGCCGACGACACCGTCACCGTACACTACACCGGCGAGCTGCTTAACGGCCAGGTGTTCGACAGCAGCGTGAGCCGCGGCGAGCCCGCATCCTTCCCGCTGAACCGCGTCATCCCCGGATGGACCGAGGGACTGCAGCTGATGAAGGCCGGCGGCAAGGCCGTGTTCTACATCCCCTCCGCACTGGCTTACGGTTCTGCCGGCGCTCCCCCCATGATCGGACCGGACGCCGACCTGATCTTCACTGTCGAACTTATCGGCGTAGGCGAGCCTGAACAATGAGAAAACTGATTAAAGGGGCCGCTGCGCTGACGGCGGCCCTTATGCTTCTGGCCCTCCCCTCGTGCAAAGGGAGAACTATGGAGAACATGACCCCCACCGGCGACACCGTGGAAGTGGTGCCCGACACCATTCCCGCCGATTCCATCTGAACCGTCGATTCCTACCGATTATGCCTGTATCCTTATCGAGACAATCATTGTCGCGGACATTGCGACACCTCTCACTCGCGGCCGTGGCGGTGCTGACGGCGGCCGCCACCGTATCGTGCAGCCCCGACCGGGGCAAGAGCCTGAATGAAATGGGCCAAATATCGCTGGCCGATTCCTTGCTGTATTACACCGGCCAGCTCAAGGCATACGAGTATCTGCGCGAGGCCATGAACGACACCGCCCTGCGTTCCACCGAAGCCCGTATCCGCTTTCTGAAGGGAGTGCGCCACGGTTATGACGACATGCAGGGCAACGACACGGCCTACAACCTGGGCATCCGTTACGGCGTACGCTTGGCCGTGAGGGGCAAACATTTCGAGAACGAATTCGGATTCACCTTCGACAAGGACGTCCTGTTCCGGTCCATGGCATACGCCCTGCTGCAGGAAGAGGATATAGACGAACTTGCAGTGCAGGACAAACTGTACGACGTGCTGCACAAGCTGCAGGCACAGCAGGCCGGCTCGGTACACCGCCAGGCCCACCGGGCAATCAGGGCCGAGGCCGCGATACTCGGCATGAAGCGTCTGGAGGACGGCCTGTACTACAAGGAACTTACCCCCGGCACCGGCCCGAAGGCCACCCCCGGCACCGTGCTGTCGCTGCAGGTGAACTATTCGCGTCCCGACGGCGAGAGCCTCGGCATGTCCTCGCCACAGGAAGTAACAGTAGGCAACCGCGAGACCGCTCCCGTGCTCAACGAAATATACTGCCGGATGCGGCAGGGCGAACACGCCCGGTTCCTCACCCCGGTATTCCGTCTGTACGGCAACCGCTGCGAATTCATGGGACTCAAACCCTCGGATCCGGTTCTGATCGATATCCTGATATTCAGGATCTCAACCGGAACTGACTCCGACATAAATGCAGATGTATGAAAAACGTTCGCGCCAAAAAGTCATTAGGACAGCATTTCCTGAACGACGAGCACATCGCCTCGCGCATAGCCGACACCATTTCGGCCCCGGAACTGCCTGAACACGCCCGCCCGTGGAGCGACCTCCCCATCCTTGAGATCGGACCCGGCATGGGCATCCTGACCAAATACCTGATGGACACCGGGCGCCCGCTGGAATGCGTGGAGCTGGATTCCGAAAGCGTCGGATTCCTGCACAACCTGTACCCCGGCCTGAACGTGGTGGAGGCCGACTTCCTGAAGATGGACCTCGACACCGTGTTTCCCGGCCGGGACATGGCGCTGATAGGCAATTTCCCGTACAACATCTCGAGCCAGATATTTTTCCGCGTTCTGGAGCACCGCGACCGCATACCGGTTGCCGCCGGCATGCTTCAGAAGGAAGTGGCCGAGCGCATCTGCGCCGCGCCGGGCAACCGCGACCGCGGCATACTCTCCGTGCTGCTGCAGGCCTGGTACGACTGCGAATACCTGTTCACCGTCGAGCCCTTCGTGTTCACTCCCCCGCCCAAGGTGCGCAGCGGCGTGCTGAGGCTGACGCGCAACGACCGCACCGACCTCGGCTGCGACCCCGCCGACTTCAAGAAGGTGGTGAAGCAAGCCTTCTCCATGCGACGCAAGACCCTGCGCAACTCGCTGGCCCCCCTCCTCGCCGCCGTCCCTGCCGACATTGCCGCCGACACCCTCGCGCCCATCGAACCCCTCCTGACCGAACGCCCCGAGCGCCTCTCGGTCGACCAGTTCGTCCTCCTCACCAACCTCCTGATCCAAAAGTAGACTCATTCAACAGTTGAGTAGAATTCAAAACCGAATTCTTAACTGAAGTTAAAAAAGAGGCAGTGACTGCCTCTTTTTTGCATTTACAGCCCTTACATCACATAATTTTAGGATTGCATACCGTTAATTTCGCGAAAATTAGTTAACTTTGCAGTATAAGCATCGTATGCGAAATGACCAAGAATATCACAACAACATAACGGCGAAAGCCGTAAACAAAAAAATTATGAACCCCAACGTAGTAGCTTAAAGGAGGCTTTGGTCGGCCTCGCATAGCTACGCTGGAGTTTTTCTCTACTCTGTTCAATGAATAGAATTGATATGATACAAACAGTTGGACGCGAGTTCTTGATTTCTAACATCGAGAACAATGAGTTCAGCTATCAACAAGTCTTGGAGCGATCACTAAGTGGGCACTACAAACTTGATATTCGTTTCTATGATGAAGCATCGGAAACGGCTGTCTTAATTGAGACAAAACGTCGTTTTACCTCCGCTGATAAAGATCAACTTTTTGCTTATGTTGCATTAGAACAGGAACTGAACCCAGATACTAATATTGTTGCAATATTGGCGAACACAGAGAATGATTTAATAAAAGTCTGGCAATTCGCAAGCACTGAGGCCAATGGCATTGAACTTTCAGATACTCGACTTAAAAGTTTTGAGGAATATAAGTTTTATTTCGTTTCTCAAAATGTTAATGACAGGACAGCCGTCTTAGAAAACACTTCAAAACTAAACAAACTTCTTCATGATAACGGTATTCCGGAGAAATTGAGAAGCCAATTTGTGGGTACCTGTCTCTTAGCTTTAAAAGAGAAACTTAAATTCAAGGGACTCTCCACTGCTCAAATCAATACTGGTATCAATGAGATTTTAGCTTCAATGCTACATAACAGCCTTGACAGGGCGACAAAATTATCACTTCTAAAAACTAAAATATTAGAAAGTCAAAGTGTCTCTTCAATACGAGCGGAAGAGTATCATAAAATACTACTTTTCATTAAGAAGAATATTTTACCTTATATCAATGATTACACTTCAGAAGGTCACGATATCCTGAGCTATTTTTTTACCACATTCAATAAATACGTAGCAAGGGAAGATAAAAATCAAGCATTTACACCGAATCATATTGCGCATTTTATGTGCAAAGTTGCGCGTCTCCATCGTAATACGCGTGTACTTGATCCAACTTGTGGTTCGGGGACATTTCTAGTACAAGCGATGTCCCAAATTCTAAAAGAATGTGAGACTGCAAGCGAGAAAAAGCATGTAAAGGAGAATCAAATATAT
Organism: Porphyromonadaceae bacterium UBA3318; assembly: GCA_002361235.1. Classification (GTDB taxonomy): domain Bacteria; phylum Bacteroidota; class Bacteroidia; order Bacteroidales; family Muribaculaceae; genus Lepagella. Next base: position 11,724 of record DESI01000009.1, read on the forward strand.
GGCATCGAATTTGACGAAAATGTATATGGATTAGCAACCACCAATATGTTAATTCATGGCGACGGCAATTCTAACATTCAGGCAGGATCTTGTTTCGATAAGAAGCAATGGATTGAATCATCTGACATAAATTTAGTCTTGATGAATCCTCCATATAATGCTTCCAAAAATCAAGTACCCACCCCTTATGCTCGTCTATTCGGTTCTAAATCTACCGACCCTACAAAAGGCTTAGGCTTTGTGCAATATATAGCTGACGCTGTAAATCATGGGAAATTGTTGACATTACTCCCAATGGCTTGTGCACTTACATCCAGTTCTATCATTACTGATTGCAAAGAGAAAATGCTTCAGAAGCACACCTTAGATGCCGTTTTTTCTTTACCCCCTGATATGTTCTATCCTGGGGCAAGTGCTGTGGCTATATGTATGGTGTTTAATTTGGGACAGCCGCATCCCTCTAATTTTGAAACGTTCTTCGGATATTATCGTGTAGATGGGTTTGAAAAAAGAAAAGGTGTTGGCCGTGTTGATATAAATGAGGTTTGGGACAGCATTGAGTCTGAGTGGTTATCATTATATCGACACCGCTTAGAAATGCCGGGCAAAAGTGTGAATAAAATAGTTTCAGCTACCGATGAATGGTGCGCAGAAGCATATATGGAAACCGATTACTCTACACTAAGCAAAAAAGATTTTGTTGAAACAATGCAATCTTTTGCTGCATATCTAACTCAGAATGAAAATGTCCGTGTTAACTAAACGATTTACCATTTCTGAGTTATTTCCTATCTTAATGAATGGGAAAGCTAACAATAATATTCTTTCTGATGGCAATGATTGTCCATATGTCGGAGCTAAAAAATCTGATAATGGCATTATGCGATATTGTGCATATAATCCAAATCTAATACAACAAGGCAATTGCATATTATTTATATGTAATGGAGCTGGATCTGTAGGCTATACTCTTTATATGGATCGGTCTTTTATCTCGACATCAGATGTTGTCGCAGGTTACGCTTCGTTCTTAAATAGAGAAATTGCGATGTACTTAATTACACTTCTTGATTTGGAACGCCCTAAATATTCTTATGGAAGAAAGTGGAAAAGATATCTAAGAACAACAACCATACCCTTACCTATAGATGAGAATGGCAATCCTAATTGGAGTTATATCCAAGCTTATGTCTCATCATTAATCCCGATGTTACCTAAAAGGAGCAGGTCTATATGGACTAGAGGAGTGACGACAGATAGTATTGGGTCATCTAATGTAGCGATAAATACAGATTGCTGGAAATGGTTTGCCCTTAAGGATATTTTTGATATTTCATACGGTAATAGTTTCGAACTAATAAATCTGTCTTCATGTGATAAGAACGTAAATAATGCCATAGCATTTGTTTCACGTTCATCTTCAAACAATGGTGTGGATGACTATGTCGAACGGATAATAGATGTCGAACCATTCCAAGCCGGCGATATAACTGTAGCTTTAGGTGGGTCTGTACTCTCTACATTTATTCAACCGAGGCCTTTTTATACAGCATATCACGTTAAAGTATTAACGGCAAAAATAGCAATTTCAGTTTTGCAAAAAATTTTTGTTGTGACATTAATCCGACGTGAAGCCTATAGATATAGCTATGGAAGACAAGCAAATACGACTCTAAACTCACTTCAAATAAAGCTTCCGGTAAAGAATGAGAAAATTGACTGGGCATGGATTCAGAAATATATGGAATCTATGCCATTTAGCAAACAATTGAACGAGGGATTTTAAAGAAAAACCATTAATGAAAGCTATATATTTAGACTTACATATTCACACATCAGAAGATGCCAATAAACCGAATGCATCTTATGATATTGCAGAGTTAGTCCGCAAGATTAAAGAATATAATGGGAATTCAGATTTTATGATCTCACTTACGGACCACAACATCATTAATAAAGATGCCTATCTAAAAGGATTGGCACTGGGAATTAATATGATTTTAGGTGTCGAATTACACATCAAGCATAGAGATGATGTAAAAGCGTACCATTGCCACATGTTCATCAATTGTGATATTACAAGCGATAGCATTGATAACATAAATAAAATATTAAATGAACTATATCCAGAAAAGCTTCCCACTAGAACAGATGCTTCAATTCCTGATATACAAGATATTATAAATAGCTTTGATGACTATGACTTTATTCTTTTACCTCATGGCTCTCAAAGGCATGGGGCGTTTAACTATTCAATAGGCAAGGGGAAGCGCTTAGACAATGCAATTAACAGATCAATCTATTATAATCAATTTGATGGATTTACTGCCCGAAGTAATGATGGTCTGGAGCAAACGATTGAATATTTCAAGAAACTTGGTATTGCCGAATTTGTCAATTTGCTTACCTGTTCTGACAACTATTCCCCGAGTGCCTACCCTGCAACGAAAAGCAAAGATACAAATGAGTTTGTGCCAACATGGATGTTTGCAGAACCAACATTTGATGGACTTAGATTATCATTGTCTGAGTCATCCAGATTAGTGGTGCAAAAAGAAAAGCCTGATGTTAGGACAGATCATATTGGACATATTGTACTCAAGAATGAACATATTGATATTGACGTAACACTATCTGACGGATTAAATGTCGTTATTGGAGGATCATCCTCTGGCAAAACCTTATTTGTGGATTCAATATATAATGCTATAAATCATTCTTTCGATGGCTCAAAATATATCGATAGATATGGTGTACAGCAGATTTCTGTTGAGAATCCGTCAAATATGCGACCTTACTATATTTCTCAAAATTTTATTGCAGAAAATATAAGCGACAATAATGAGAAATCTATTGATGAAATAGAAATCCTTCATAACATTTTCCCATCAGACAAGGAGATAAATCAACAGATTACTTCAGCTTTAAATTCGTTGAACACAATAGTTGCGGATATGTTAAACTATGTAGCAACTATTGAGTCATGCATTACATCTCTTAATGCCCTACCTCATCCAGGAATGATGGTGATTCATACTGAATTAAAAAGGAATATTTATAACTCCTTTATTCCCAAAGAAGATGAGATAAAAAATATTGAATATACAACGCCTATTTATGAGGAACATTTAAGAAAAATACAGGAAATAAAGGCATTTCTTGAAAACAATCCTCTGACGAATAACCGTAATGCAGAGTTTCAGGCTATTGAGAATGAATTAAATTTTGCATATAAGGCTAGCAATCTATCAGATACAATTTTAAATTGCATGATAGATAAAAAGAAAAGTGTCGATATAAGTCTACGAGAAACGCAAGGCATCGATCAAGAGAGAATACAAAACAAGGAACGTTTATTGAAGTTAATCGCTCAATATGTTTCTGCTCTGAAAGGCTTTTATAAGTGCAAAAAACAATTGTCAGAGACTAAATATTCCTTTTCAACAAAGGTTGTTGAATCAATGGGGCATAAATTATCCATTCACAATAATTTTAAATTTGATGAAACTATACTGATTGATACGTTAAACCAATATTTGAAATTTTCTTTTAAGAGACTAAGCGATGTAATTCCAGAAAATTTATTCAAGAAATATTTTAAGGAACGTCCCCGTGTTGAGACATATGATGAATTAGGTCGCAAAATACAATCCTATTTATCAGAGGCAAACACCAAATCATATCAAATTACAACAAGCCATGGTGTAGATTTTAATTCATTAAGCCCAGGATGGAAAACCGCAATCTTGTTGGATTTAATTTTAGGGTATAAGGATGATAATGCCCCAATAATAATTGATCAGCCAGAAGATAATCTTGCTGTCAAATATATCAACTCCGATCTCGTTGATACCATAAAACGTGTAAAAAGTAGGAAGCAGGTAATTTTGGTGTCACACAACGCTACCATTCCTATGATGGCGGATGCCCAAACAATTGTCTTATGTGAAAATGACGGCGCAAAAATAACTATCCGTTCTGCCTCTTTAGAGGGAAGTATAGGGGACCAAAAAGTGCTTGACTATATAGCTGACCAAACTGATGGAGGAAAATCATCCATCAAAAAACGTGTGAAGAAATATAATTTTAAAAAATTCAATTAAACAATATATATGACTTTAAAGTTTGATCGTACAAAAGATGGAGATATTTCTATTATTGTCTATACCGGAACCAATTCGCATTCATTTTCTTATACCGAATTGATAGGAAGCCTTATGGATAACGAAATAATTGAAACTGATTATTCAGCCGAAATAACAGCTGAAGAAAAGGTACAGATTGAAAGCTTAATTTCTGAGATTCGGGGCATTGTAACCCCTGACTTAAAAGGAGATGAGCCAAATTTATTTGATGCTTAAAATAACCATTGGCTTCTCTGATCTCTTGTCTATCTTTTGATTATGACTATTGACTATATAAAGGCATTGATTGAAGCGGACGAGTCGAGGACTTTGGTATACTCTGAGTGGGTATTCCTCAAATGAATAATATTCTTAGTAATGACTATCAGATACATCAACACATTCACTAACTTGATTCAGCATAAGGAATCGGAAGTGGTTGAGTTCAAGAAAGCGGAGAACAACTTCGACTTTGATGACTTGGGCAGGTATTTCTCGGCGATGAGCAATGAGGCGGAATCTTCGCGGACTCGATTTCGCGTGGCTGATTTTTGGCTATGATGAGAAAAAGCATGAGATTGTCGGCACGTCGTATAAAAACGGTGAAGGGGCTCTCAACAATCTAAAGCATGACTTTTCTCAACATACTACCGACGGTCAGACTTTCCGTGAGATTATTCCGATTGAGGTAGATGGAAAGCGAATACTGATGTTCAAGATTCCGGCCTCGCCACGAAATATCGTTATGAAGTGGAAAGGGATTGCATATGGTCGTGACGGAGAAAGCCTAAAACCGCTTAATCAGTCCAAACAAGATGAAATCCGTAGGCAGACTCCGGCTCCCGACTGGTCTGCGGAAATTGTGCCCAATGCAACGATTGATGATCTTGACGAGGTGGCTATCGCTAAGGCTCGAAAGATGTTCAAGAAGGTGCATAGCCGTATTTCGGCTGAGGAGGTCAACCGTTGGTCTACAGAAGAATTTCTGAGTAAGTGTGAATTGATGGTCAATGGGAAACTTACTCGCGCAGCCATAATATTACTTGGCAAAATGTTCTCAGACAGCAAGCTGCGTCCGGCAGTCGCGGAAGTTACGTGGACTCTCCGCGACGAGAAACAGGATGTAGTGGATTATGAACATTTCTCTGTGCCGTTTATCCTGACGGTAGATGAGATTCTTGCCAAGATACATAATCTGACCTTGCGTGAGATGCCTGGAGGCACGTTGTTCCCCGATACTATGAAACAGTATGATGACTACACTATCCGTGAGGCACTTCATAACTGTATAGCCCATCAGGATTACACTCTGCGTCAGCGCATAAACTTCGTTGAGAATCCGGGATTTCTTTATTATGCCAACGGAGGTTCGTTCATTCCCGGCACATTGGAAAATGCGCTTGCCACCAATGGCCCGCAACGATTCTTCCGCAACGCCTGTCTATGTAAGGCTATGGTACATTTCAACATGATTGATACGGTAAGCCGTGGAATCAAAAAGATGTTTACCGAACAGATGGAGCGTAGGTTCCCGATGCCGGACTATGAGATTGACAATGAGAAGAAAGAGGTTGCGGTCCGCATCTACGGCAATACCATAAATGAACGATATACCAAACTGCTCAAGGATAATGACACTCTGACCCTGCACGACTGTATTTCTCTTGATGCCATTCAGAAAGGACATCGGATTGACGATGAGATAGCACAAGACCTTCTTCAGCGCGGTCTGATTGAGGGAGAAGCCCCGAACTACACCATATCCCTTGGTGTAGCCAAAGCCTCCAGACAGCTCCCGCAATATACGAAAGTTAGAGGTCTGGAACGCGATAAAATCAAGCACATGATTTTGCAATACATTCAGAATGCAGGTGCTGACGGGGCAAAACGGGATGCAATCCTTGAATATCTTCAGGGTACCCTCCCCGGTCGTAATACAAGAGATCAGAATTCTGATTTGATTCGTAATATACTTAGAGAGATGGGGCAAGATAATATAATCGTATCTAAAAACAGATTATGGTATCTTTCAAAATCGACGGATTAAACGTGTAACTGCAGCCATCATGGTGTAATAAATTGTGTAGTTCACATATTTATCGTGTAGTAGTACGTGTAGTAGCTGTTTTTTGGGGCCTGCTACACGTTTATAATCAGGGCAATGTAATTCGTCAACGAGTTGTTGACGAATTTAAGATACCTATGAAGAAGTATCGGATGACTGAAAATTTCATTTATCAATTCAATAATAGAATTCCTAACCACAGTTAAAAAAGAGGCGGCGACTGCCTCTTTTTTGCATTGATGGATTTTTGTTGTAACTTTGCATGCGGGATCTTCTCAAATGCGGATCCCGATTCGATATGGCTAAAAGAAACATACTTATCACCGGGGGCGCCGGGTTCATCGGCAGCCATGTGGTGCGTCTGTTCGTCACCGAACATCCGGATTATCACATCTATAACCTCGACCTCCTCACCTATGCAGGCAACCTGGCCAACCTCAAGGACATCGAAGACCGGCCGAACTATACGTTCATCAAGGGCGACATCGCGGACCTGGAGCTGATGCGCCGAATCATCCGCGACAACCATATAGACGGCATCATCCACCTGGCGGCTGAAAGCCACGTGGACCGCAGCATCAAGGATCCGTTCACGTTCGCGCGCACCAATGTGATGGGCACGCTGGCTCTGCTGCAGGCCGCAAAGGAGTATTGGGAATCGCTGCCTGAAAAATACGAGGGCAAGCTGTTCTACCACATCAGCACCGACGAGGTGTATGGCGCACTGAAGCTGACGCATCCCGCGGGCGTAAAGCCTCCGTTCACCACCAAGGCCTCGAGCAAGGACGATATGGCCTACGGCACCGAGTTCTTCCTTGAGACCACCAAGTATGATCCCCACTCGCCATACTCGGCGTCGAAGGCTTCGTCCGACCACTTCGTGCGCGCATACCACGACACCTACGGAATGCCGACGCTCGTGACCAACTGCAGCAACAACTACGGCCCCTATCAGTTCCCCGAGAAACTGATTCCGCTGTTCATCAACAACATACGCCACCGCAAGCCGCTACCCGTGTACGGCAAAGGGGAGAATGTGCGCGACTGGCTCTATGTGGAAGACCATGCACGTGCCATCGACACCATATTCCATCACGGCAAGGTGGCCGAGACCTACAATATCGGCGGCTTCAACGAATGGAAGAACATCGACCTGATCAGAGTGGTAATCCGCACCGTTGACCGTCTGTTAGGCAACCCGGAAGGGTATTCCGACAGCCTCATCACCTACGTCACCGACCGTCCCGGCCATGACATGCGCTATGCCATCGACAGCCGCAAGCTGCAGAAGGAACTCGGCTGGGAACCCTCGCTGCAGTTTGAGGAGGGGATCGAGAAGACCGTGAAATGGTACCTGGACCACCAGGACTGGATCGACAACATCACCTCCGGCGAATACGAGAAATACTACGACGATATGTACGGCAACCGCTGAGGGCCCCTCTCTTACAGTCCCGAGGCGGAAGCCGAGGGCGCCATATCTCCGGCGCCCCATATAAACAAGAAAAAGGCCTGCATCACGCAGACCCTGTTTCTTCAATTAAAACAACAATAACAACTTTTTCAGAACGTTTGTAGCAGTATATATTATGTCAATCAATGACTTATGCTCTATGTAGTGTGGTTTATCAAACCTTACGCTATTATAACATCGCTACTGTTTATTTGGTTCGGAAAGTTGTGATTTTTTGTTGATTTTTCGTAAAAATTTTTCAGCTTAATATCAATCTCATTGATATTAAGCTGATTATCATAACTAAAAAAAATGAAGGAGCTGATAAACCGATACGTGTGGATAGTGGACGTGCTGAACCGCTACGGACGCCTGACGCGCGAGGACATCAACGACCTGTGGCGCAAGTCGCCGCTGAGCAACGGCGACCCGATGCCCGCACGCACCTTCTATCACTACCGGCGCGCCATCGAGGAGAATTTTCAGCTCGAGATAGCCTGCGACGCCTCCGGCCATTACTATATCGACGAGACCGAAAGCAACGCCAACCCGATGGTGACCAACTGGTTGCTGGAATCCTATTCGGTCAACAACGCCATCAAAGGCTCGTCTATACCGCACGACCGCGTGTCGGTCGAGGACGTGCCCTCGGCGCGCGAATTCCTGCCGCTGGTGCTCGCCGCCATCGGCGACAGGCACAAGCTGTCGTTCACGTACGCCGGCTTCAGCAAGTCAAGGCCGGAGAAGGACATACGGTTCCTCCCCTGCTTCGTGAAGCGATACAAGCAGCGGTGGTACATGATAGGCATACGCGAGCAGAGCGGCGACGTGCGCACCTACGCCCTGGACCGCGTGTCGCAGATGTCGGTGGTGAACGAAGAGTTCGAGATGCCGCAGCTCAAGCCGGAGACTTTCTTCGAGAACCTGATAGGCATCACGGCGTCAAAGGCCGACGTGCGCACCGTCAAGATAATGACCACGCCCATCCAGGCCAAGTATTTCCGCGCCCTCCCATTCCACCACACCCAGCAGGAAGCGCTGCACGACCGGTATTCCATCTTCACCTACCGCCTGAAGCTGAATTACGAGCTGGTGCACGAAATCCTGTCTTACGGCGACGCGCTGAAGGTGCTTGCGCCCCGCGAGCTGCAGCTGATGGTGCAGACACAGCTGGAAAACACCCTGAAGATGTACGAAAATCCGGACCTTATTCCCCGGCAATAGGCGAAACGACACGCTGAAGCGTTATTAATTTAGTTTAAGTTGAAAAAGTGAATGAAGTTAAGAGGAATGTGAATACATGCGAATTACAGCACTGTCATCTTAACTTTTTAAAACTTTCTACACTTTATTAACTATTCAAGATAATGGCAGAGAGCAATTTCATAGATTATGTAAAGATATTGTGCCGGTCGGGCAAGGGGGGCGCAGGGAGCCGCCATTTCCACCGTGCCAAGTATATACCCAAAGGCGGGCCTGACGGCGGCGACGGCGGCCGCGGCGGTCACATAATACTGCGGGGCAACCGTCATCTGTGGACGCTGCTCCCGCTGCGCTACAGGCGTCATATCTTCGCCACCGACGGCCAGAGCGGCGGCGAGAACCGCTCGCACGGCTCCGACGGCCAGGACCAGATCATCGAGGTGCCCGTGGGCACCGCCGTGTTCGACGCCGATACCGGCGAGTTCCTGTGCGAAGTGACCGAGGACGAACAGGAGATCAACCTGCTGCGCGGCGGCAAGGGAGGCCTGGGCAACGTGCATTTCGCCACATCCACCAACCGCACTCCGCGCTACGCACAGCCGGGCCAGCCGGCCATCGAGAAGGCCGTGGTGCTCGAGCTTAAGCTGCTCGGCGACGTCGGTCTCGTGGGATTCCCCAACGCCGGGAAGTCCACGCTGCTTTCCGCCCTGTCGTCGGCCAAACCCAAGATAGCCGACTATCCCTTCACCACGATGGAGCCGCAGTTAGGCATCGTCAGATACCGCGACAACCAGTCGTTCGTCATGGCCGACATCCCCGGCATCATCGAGGGCGCTTCCGAAGGAAAGGGTCTCGGACTCAGGTTCCTGCGCCACATAGAGCGTAACGCCGTGCTGCTGTTCTTAGTGCCGGCCGACGCCGACGACATCAACAAGGAATACGAGATACTGCTGCACGAGCTGCGCGAGTTCAATCCCGACCTCGACATCAAGAACCGCGTATTGGCCATCTCCAAGTCGGACATGCTCGACGACGAGCTGCGCGACGAGATTGCAGCGACGCTGCCCCAGGACGTGCCGCATCTTTTCATCTCCGCCGTCACCGGCCAGGGACTGACAGAGCTGAAGGACATACTGTGGCGCGAAATCAATTCCGAGGACAATCAGGCGCGTTTCACCGTGACCCACCGCCCCCTCGACATACGCCACCGCGTGGAGGAGGAAGACAACTTCGTGTTCGACCAGCCTGAAATGGAGGACGAGGACGACGTGTACGGCGATATGTCGGACGAGGAATGGGAGGACGAGTTCTGGGACGAGGAATCGTCGGTCAACGATTAAGGTCTAACCGTTTGAATTACTGATTACTAATTTCCATTTATTCAGAAATGGACAAGATTGACATAAACCTTCACGATATACTGCGCTCACGCATCAAGGGCTGGAAGGGACGGATGATTCCGGGCTTCATGATCACGGGGCTGGAGAAATTAGTGCATCAGGACGAGCTGAACGCCGCCCTGGACGCCACCTATCCCTCGACCGGCTCGGAATTCTGCGAGCGCATATACGACTTCTTCAACGTCACCCTTGAGGTGGAGGGGCTGGAGAACATCCCCGACCACGGACGCTTCATATTCGCCTCCAACCACCCTCTCGGCGGTCTGGACGGCATGGGGCTGATCAAGGTGCTTGGCGCCAAGTACGGCGACGAGAACATTCAGTTCCTGGTGAACGACATGCTGATGAACGTGATACCGCTGCGCACGGTGTTCCTTCCCATCAACAAATATGGTTCGCAGGCCCGCGAGGCCGCCGTGGCCATCCGCGACGCATACGCCTCCGACAAGCAGATACTGATATTTCCCGCCGGCATGGTGTCGCGCATCCAGCCCGACGGCTCCATCGGCGACCTGGTGTGGCACAAGTCGTTCATCGACCGCGCCATCGAATTCCACCGCGACATCATCCCCATACACTTCGAGGGACTGAACCGCATGAGCTTCTACCGCACGGCCAAGGCGCGCACCAAAATGGGTATAAAGGTCAATATGGAACAGGCGCTGCTGCCGGCCGAGCTGTGCGCCGCGCGCGGCAAGAAGTTCCGCGTCCGGTTCGGCAAACCGATCTCATGGCAGAGCCTTGAAAAGAGCGGCGAGCCGCACGCCCTGCTGGCGTCCAAGCTGCGCCGGCTCGTGCATTCCGGGCTGACGGATTACAGCGGTATCGCCCCGATGCCCGCGTCCAGCGACACGACTTCGAATTCCGAGCAGAAATAGGCCGCATCCGGTCCGAAATCGCGCATGAACTGACCCAAAACCGGTTCAAGCGATTCGCGCGCCCATTCCTGCAGCGCCTCCTCGCTGTCCGATTCCACCTGGAAGGCCAGGCTCAGCGCCTCGCTCTCCGCGGCCAACGTGCCTGCATGGCGCGACAGCCGCGGCCGCATCCCGGCCTCGGCGATACACGCGGCACGCAACCGGAACCAGTCAACGAACCGCTGCTCCCTCTCCTTCGCCACCACAAACGTCGTATTGTAGATATATCTTCCCATCCCCGTATATTTGGAATTCTCTTAACTTTATAAACTTTTCAACTAAAAAACGCTCAGACCCCTGAGCGTTTTTTACTCCGTATAAGCAGCGGCGTGGCCGGGCGGTTGCGGTTCACCTGGAACCGGATGGCGTCATTGGGGCATTTGGCCACGCAGTCGAAACAGCGCACGCACCGCGTGTCGTCGATGTGCCGGCTCACCATCTTGACGCACTGCGACCGGCATATATCCTCGCACAGTCCGCACGACACGCATTTGTCGCGGTCTATCTCCAGATGATACAGGCTGTAGGCCGACACATATCCGAGGGCCGTGCCCAAGGGGCATACCACCGTGCAGAACTCGCGGCCGCGCAATACGGAAGTGACGGCTATCAGAATTGCCGCCACAAGGCCGCCGACCACTCCGGTAATGGTTCCCATCCCCACAGTGGCCCATGTGGCGCTCACGGCCTCCGGACGCACCGTGGCGGCCATGTTGCGCATTATGTTCCATGGCTCGATCAGAAACGGC
>DESI01000009.1:23930-32593 GCA_002361235.1 Porphyromonadaceae bacterium UBA3318
CCCGCCACAAGGCATACCACGTACAGCAACAGTATATGCACCGACACCCCGGAACGCGACCGGTAACGGAACGGCTTGCTACGCAGCCCCGGTATCAGACGCCGTACCTTCAGGAACAGGTCGGACATGGTGCCCACGGGACACACCGTGGAGCAATACACACGTCCGAATAAAAAAGTCAGCAGGAGCCACACTATTGCGGTTCCTGCCGTGATTGACAAAGAGGATAATATGATCTGGGTCTTCTCGGCCAGTCGGGCCACAGGATGTACCTCGGCGCCCATCAGCAGGGCTGCCGCAGAGGCCACGAATGCAAGCGCGGCCAGGGATATGCGTACTATCCTGAGGAGTTTCATGGCCGGATTCCCGGGGCGTTATCTGCGGCCGCCCCTCTGCTGCTTCTGCTGCTCGCGGAGCATCTGCTGCTGCTGACGCTGCATCTCCTCCATGCGCTGCATGAACTTCGATTTCTTCTTAGGTTTCTTCGCGTTTTCGGCCATCTTCTTCCTAACGTCCTCCTCCTTGATGATGAAGCGGAACGAGTAGGTCTGGATGATGGTGATCAGCAGCGACAGGAAGTAATAGTAGCTCAGAGCCGCCGCGTAGTTGTTGAAGAATATCATGAACATCACCGGCATCAGGTACATCATCAGCTTCATGCCGGGCATGGTGTTGCTCTGCGACTGGCTGTTGAGGTAGGTGTAGACGATGTTGGTTCCGGTCATCAGCAGACAGAACAGCGAGATGTGGTTGCCGAAATATTTGGTCACCAGCGGGATGTCGCCCGTCCACGATATGATGGCGTCGGGGGCCGAGAGGTCGTGCGCCCACAGGAACGACTGCCCGCGCAGCTCGATGCACGAGGGGAAGAACGAGAACATGGCGAACAGGATGGGCATCTGCAGCAGCAGCGGCAGGCAGCCCGACATGGGGTTGGCGCCGGCGCTGTTGTACAGGGCCATGGTCTTCTGCTGGCGTATCATCGCGTTCTCCGTGCCGGGATACTTCTCGTTCAGGGCCTGGATCTGAGGCGCCAGCACGCGCATCACGGCCTGCGAGCGGTAGGACTTATAGGTCAGCGGGAACAATACCAGCTTGATGAATATGGTCAGCAGCAGGATGATGATGCCGTAGTTGCTGATGAACTTGCCCAGGAAGTTGAACACCGGAATCACGACACCGGTATTGATCCAGCGGAATATGTTCCAGCCCAGCGGAATCATGCGCGTCAGCTTCAGGTTCTCGTCCACGTCCATCTGGTGGTCCAGGTCGGACAGCAGCGGATAGAGGTTCGGGCCGAGGAACAGTGACAGCGACACGGGATTCTCCTTGTTCCAGTCGTAGTCCGAGATCTTGGCCTCGGCGGCGAAGTTCTTGAGGTAATCCTTCTCGCTCATGATGGTCGACTTGAAGTCGGCCGAGTTGAAGCTGCCCCGGTTCATCACCATCACCGACGAGAAGAACTGGTTCTTGAAGCCTATCCACTTGATCTTGGCCTCGCGCTCCTTGGTGTCGTCCTTGGCTTCCTTCAGGTTCTCGACCGAACCGCCGGCGTACTTATAGTACAGCGCGGAGTTACGCTCCTCGAACATGCGGCCCTTCTCCTGGCGCTTCAGGTCCTGGTTCCAGCTGAATATCATGTTGCGGTTGTTGCTCTGGGCTATGGGCGCCATGTTCTTCTGCACCACGTCCATCTTCACCACATAGCTTTCGCCGCGGGGCAGCGTATAGCGTATGCCCCAGTACGTGTCGGGGCCGAACTCCAGCGCCATCAGCACCGTGGAGTCGTTCAGCACGCGAGGCGTGAAGTACAGGTCGGCGGTCTGCACCGACGACGGCAGCGGCAGCTCGAAGCCGAAACTGTTCTTGTCGCCATCGAACAGCACCACCTTATGCTTGGTGTTGTCGGTCTCGTCGCTATTATATTCGGTATCGTATTTCTTGAGTTCGGCGCGTGTGATGGAGCCGGTGTGACTGTTGAACTGCAGCTTGAGGGCGTCGTTCTCCAGATTCACTGTCTGAGGCGTACCGCCAAGGAACTTGGCGAATTTGCCGTAACGACCCAGGCTTTCGGTCACGTTGCGCACGGTCTCTATGGCCTTGCGCTCCTCGGCTATGGTCATCTTCGACGTGTCGGCGTCGGCCACGGCGGCCCACTCTATGTCGCGCCCCTCGACGGTGACGGTGCCGGATATCGTTCCGTTCTCGAGGGTCAGGTTCAGCCCGTTCTGATTCAGGGCCACGGCTCCGGGACGGTCGGCCACGGGCGTGCCATGCTCGCGTATGTTCTGCTCAAGCCACTGGCGGTCCTGACCCGTCAGCGAGTCGAGCGCCATGTTTACGGCGGCCTGCTCCGTGGTGCGGGGGCTTTCCACGTTCCCCTCCGGTGCCTGTTCCTTGGGCGTCAGCCACATGAACAGCACAAACACCAGCAGCATCAGAAGCAGTGCGTTCGTCGTGTTTTTGTCCATTGTTCTCTACTTAACTTATTTCGTCTTTATTTCTTTTGTTCGGTTTCGCTGTAGGCTATGGCGGCCTTCACGAAGTCAATGAATATCGGGTTGGGATGCAGCACCGTCGACGAATACTCGGGATGATACTGCGTTCCTATATACCATCGTTTTCCGGGGATTTCCACCACCTCCACCAGGTTGGCGTCGGGGTTGCGTCCCGTGCATTTCATTCCTGCGGACTCATAGCGGTCCAGGAACTCGTTGTTGAACTCGAAGCGGTGTCTGTGACGCTCGCTTATCGAGGTGGTGCCGTAGGCCTGCGCCACGCGCGACCCTTCGGCCAGCTCGCAGGCGTATGCGCCGAGACGCATCGTGCCGCCCATGTTCATGATGTTCTTCTGCTCCTCCATCAGGTCGATGACGTTGTATGGAGTGTGGAAATCCATCTCCGTGCTGTTGGCGTCCTTGAGTCCAAGCACGTTGCGCGCGAACTCAATCACCATGCACTGCATTCCCAGGCAGATGCCGAACGTGGGCACGTCGTGCTCCCTGCACCATTTCAGGGCCACGAACTTTCCCTCGATGCCACGCTGTCCGAAGCCGGGGGCGATGATCACGCCGGCCATGTCCTTCAGCTGCTCCTCCACGTTGCCTTCGGTCACCTTCTCGGAGTTGACGTACACGATGTTCACCTTGTGGTCCAGCCGGGTGGCAGCCTGCATCAGACTCTCGCAGATGGACTTGTAGGCGTCCTGCAGAGCCACGTATTTGCCGACGAGGCCGATGGTCACGGTCTTGTCGGCCGCAGCCAGCTTGTGCAGGAATGTGTTCCACTGCGTCAGGTCGGGCTCCGGTGCGTCGCCCACGCCCATTATATGCAGCACCATCTGGTCCAGACCCTGCTCGTGCATGCGCAGCGGCACCTGGTAAATGGTGGGCTGGTCCAGACTTTCTATCACGGCCTCGGGCGCCACGTTGCAGAACTGGGCCACCTTGCGGCGCATGGTCACCGGCAGTTCCTTCTCGGTGCGCAGCACCAGGATGTCGGGCTGGATGCCCAGGCTCTGCAGCTGCTTGACGCTGTGCTGCGTCGGCTTGGTCTTAAGCTCCTTGGCGGCCTTGAGGTAAGGCACATAGGTAAGATGGACGAACAGAGCGTTGCGGCCCATCTCCCACTTCAGCTGACGCACGGCCTCCAGGAAGGGCGTCGACTCGATGTCGCCCACGGTGCCTCCGATCTCGGTGATGACGAAATCGTAGTCGCCCGTGTTGCCCAACAGCTTGACGTTGCGCTTTATCTCGTCGGTGATGTGCGGAATGATCTGCACCGTCTTGCCAAGGTAGTCGCCGCGGCGCTCCTTGTCTATCACGCTCTGATAGATGCGCCCCGTGGTGACGTTGTTGGCACGGGTGGTGCGTATGTCGGTAAACCGTTCGTAATGACCCAGGTCAAGGTCGGCTTCGTGGCCGTCGACCGTCACGTAGCATTCACCATGCTCGTAGGGGTTCAACGTGCCCGGATCGATGTTGATGTAAGGGTCAAACTTCTGGATTGTAACCCTGTAGCCACGGCTCAGCAACAGCCGCGCCAGGGAACTGGAGATGATGCCTTTGCCCAACGACGACACCACTCCACCCGTCACGAAAATGTACTTTGTGTCCACAATTTTGCTGTTATATCGGTTATAAAGCTCGCTACGACACATAGCCGCACAACACTTCGGGATGCAAAGTTACACACAAATTGACAAATAGCCAAAAAGTTGGGGACCTAATTCAGCACAATGCGCGGCGTCAGTCGTCGCGATCGGCGAAAAAGCGCGGGAAATTGCACAGGAAGATGTCGTCGGCCCGGAGCAGCGGCGCGGCTTCGATCAGGTCCGACAGCCGGATTTCGCCTATCGCATAGCGGTAGTCGTCGCAGCGGTATTCCTCGTTGACCGCAATCCAGGGCAGCCCCGCGCGCAGGTCGGTGTGCTCGTAGCGGGCGTAAATTTTCAGCGTGACGTCGGCGGTATATTCAGGCCGGGGACTGAAGCCCGACTTCTTGTATTCGTACCGGTAGTTGTGGCGCAGGGCCGTGATGTCGCTCAGCAGCGACGAGGCTGTGGGACGGCCGCCGGCTCCCTTGCCGAACATAAACTGACGGTCGTAGCATTCGCCGCGTATCACCACGCCGTTGTATTCGTCGTCCACGGCATAGATATAGCGGTTGGGCGCCACGAACTCGGGCATCACGAACATGGTGAACTTCGCGTCCGACAGCTTCACCACCTGGGCCACGAGCTTGATCTTCATCCCCTTCTCGCGGGCATACCTGATGTCCTCGGCGCGCAGCGTGGGGATGCCGTAAACGAATATATCCTTCGGCGGCACGTACACGCCGATGGCGTGCAGCGTGATGATAACCAGCTTGTTGAGCGAGTCGTTGCCGCTGATGTCGTGCGTCGGGTCACTCTCGGCGAATCCGAGTTTCTGGGCGCGTACTAAGGCGTCGGCATATTCCTCGCCGTGGTCGAACACACGCGACAGTATGTAGTTGGACGAGCCGTTCAGAATGCCCTTCACCTCCAGCAGCAGGTCGTTGTCGTAGTATTCCTCCAGGTTGCGTATCACGGGGATGGAGCCGCACGACGAGGCGTCGTAAAGCAGGGCGCGGCCCGTGGTCTGCTGCAGCTCGATGAGTTCGGGCAGATGGCGCGCTATCATGGCCTTGTTGCCCGACACCACGTCCTTGCCGGCGCGCAGTGCGTCGCAGGTTATACGGTATGCCGCCTCGGGGTCGTCTATCACCTCCACCACCAGGCTGATGTCCGGGTCGTTCACTATGTCGGCGGCGTCGGTAGTGAGCAGTTCGGCAGGCACCTGCACCTTGCGCGGCTTGTCAAGGCTGCGCACGCAGATGCGCTTCACGGCGGCGTGAGCGTTGCGGGCGCTCGACACAACCTCGTAAAGCGCCTGGCCTACCGTACCGAAGCCTACAAGTCCTATGTTGATCTGTTCCATTATCTTGTTTTCAGTGTTTTAAGAACGGTTTAAGAATGGCGTTGAGCTGTCCGTGCTCCACTAAGAAGCCGTCGTGGCCGAACGGCGAGGAAATCTCGTGATATTCCGAGCCGGGTATCATGGCGGCCAATTCCTTCATCTCAGCGGGCGTGAACACCAGGTCGGTGGAGAGTCCCACCACGCATGTCCGCACTCCCGCATCGGATATGCTTCGCAGTGCCGGCTCTATCCCTCCGCGGTCACGCCCGATGTCGTGCGTGTCGAAGGTGTCGAGGATGGCCATGTACGAATAGGCATCGAAGCGGTCTGTCAGTTTCCGGCCCTGATGCTGCTGGTAGGTGCAGGCGCGGTGGTATTCCGGAAGTCCCGGCAATGCACACGGCAGGTCGGCATGGTCCTGTTGCGTCAGGTTGTAGCCCTCGGGACCACGGTATGTCAGCAGGCCCAAGGCGCGGGCCGCTCCGAGCCCGGCGGCGCCGGCGTCGGGGCGAGGCCGGCCGAAGGTGCCGTCGGCGCGTATGGCCATGCGCTGCGTCTCGTTGATGGCTATGTTCCAGGGCGACGCCTTGGGCGCCGTGCCGATTAGCACCATGTCGCGGAACCGCTGCGGCTCCAGCGAGCACCATTCCAGTGCCTGGAAGCCCCCGACAGAGGCTCCTATCAGTGCATGTATCTTATTCAGGCCGAGCCGGTCGGCGAGCAGGCGGTGCGCCCGCGCCAGGTCGCGCATGGTCAGCCGGGGAAACTCGCCGTAATACGGCTGTCCCGTGGCGGGATTGACGCTCATCGGGCCTGTGGTGCCGTAGCATGAACCCAGGATGTTGGCGCATATCACGAAGTAGCGCTCCGGATCGAGAAAGCCATCCTTCACCACTGTGTGCGGCCACCAGTCCGCCACGTCGCTGTTGGCGGTAAGGGCATGGCACACCCATATCGCGTTGTCGCGCGCCTCGTTCAGCTGTCCGTAGGTGTGGTAGGCTATCTGCAGGTTGTCAAGACGGCCGCCCAATTCCAATTCAAACGGCTCCGGGTGATTATATATCAGTTGCGCCATCAGTTATGCTTTGGAAGCGAGTCCGCATTTCTCGAACGCCTGCCGGAAATCGTCGATGATATCCTCCACGTCCTCTAATCCCAAACTGATGCGCAGCAACGTCGGAGTTACGCCGGCGGCCAGCATATCGGCCTCGCTCAGCTGCTTGTGCGTGGTGGATGCCGGATGCGTCACCACGGTTATGGAATCCCCTATCATGGTCATGTGGGCGCACAGCTCCAGCGCCTCCACAAAGCGCGAGGTGGTTTCCAGATCTCCCTCAAGCTCGATGGTGAACACGCCCGACGACGCGTCGCGGAAATATTTCGCGGCATTCCTATGGCTGGGATGATCCTCGAATCCTACGTAGCTCACCGAGCGCACGCAGGGGCTCTCCTTGCAGAATTCGGCGAGGCGTCGGGTGGCATCCGCCTGATGACGGACACGCAGCGACAGCGTCTCAAGGCCGAGGCACATCAGATAGCTGTCGAACGGCGAAGGGCATGTGCCGAAATCGCGCAGGCCGTCCACGCGGCATTTCACGGCGAAAGCGGCGTTGCCGAAAGTCTCGTTCAGGTTCAGGCCGTGATAGCCGTCGGAGGGGCCGTCAATCTGCGGATATTTGCCGTTGCTCCAGTCGAATGTGCCGCCATCGACGATTACGCCGCCCATGGCGGTACCGTGGCCGTTGATCCACTTCGTGGCGGAATCCACCACAATGTCGGCGCCCCAGTCGAAGGGATTGCAGAGGTATCCCGCGGCACCGAAAGTATTGTCGACTATCAGAGGCACACCGGCGTTGTGGGCCACCTTGGCTATGCCCTCCATATCGGGCACGGCACAGGTGGGATTGCCCATGGACTCCATGAACACGGCGCGCGTGCGGTCGTCGCAGAGCTTGGCGATAGCTTCCGGAGCCTCGTCGGCCGAGATGCGCACCTCGATGCCGAGCTTGCGTAGCGTGTGGCGGAACAGATTGTATGTGCCGCCGTAGAGGTAAGGCGTGGTCACGATGTTGTCGCCGGCCTGGGCCAGAGCGGAGACGGTCACGAAGATGGCAGCCATGCCCGAAGGCGTCGCCACCGCGCCTGTGCCGCCGTAAAGCGATGCTATGCGCTCCTCATAGTTGGACGTTGTGGGATTCTGGAGACGGGTATAGATGTTGCCTGGCTGAGACAGTTCGAACAGATCGGCGGCATATTCGCACGACGGGAACCGGTAAGCCGCCGTCGGCACGATAGCCAGACCGCGCGCATTGCCGCTCTCGCCCGGATGCAGCCCGCCATGTATCTGCCGCGTCGCAAACCGTAATTTCTTATTATCCTTCATAGTCTGATAGCTTCTTTAGTTTGATTGCACTTAGTTTTTATAACACCTTAATCCCATAGATCTTTTATTGAATAGCACTTTGGACTAAATCCTCCGTACAAAAACAGGAATTGCAAAATTACTCTATATTTTAGGAATATGCAAGTTGACGAGCCCTCGCACATCCCCTTGTCCCGCCATAATTAACAAAAGATAAGACTAATCCTTTGACAAACCTTATCATTTTTCCTCTGACTTTATGGGCAATCGGACTTTACTGCCTCGAAGAGGCTGTTTCTCATTAACCCCATGATGGGCGGCGACAGCGACAGCTGGCACCGGCCTTCGTGGGGTAGACATGGCGTAGCAAGGCTTGGTCGAAGCCCATGTCGCTGTACTTCCACACCCGTCATACCACAGAACCAAGAGGCGTGTGGCGAGAGACATGGTCTCCGACCAAGCTGTCATATCTCGGCAATAACCCCACGAAGGCTGTCGGGTCGCTTTGCACCCTCCGGCCATCGTGGGGTTAATGAGAAACAGCCTCTCCGAGGCACTGACTTACATTGTTTTATTCTCATCTTTAGGCTTCGTAAATGTGTGAGGTGTAGACTACGTTTGCCCGGCATATACCTGTTTATGCCTGTTTTCCTGAAAATTTGCAGATTTTTTCGTGTTGAATTGGGAAATTCGGAAAATTGTATTAACTTTGCACTCCGAAAGGCCGAACCATCCAACGAATGATGGTTAAACTTTCAACATAATGGAGAGGTGGGTGAGTGGCTGAAACCACCAGTTTGCTAAACTGACGTAGGAGATTATCCTACCACGAGTTCGAATCTCGTCCTCTCCGCAATTTCGCT
>DESI01000009.1:32863-46257 GCA_002361235.1 Porphyromonadaceae bacterium UBA3318
TCTCGTCCTCTCCGCCAACAAAAAAGAGAACCTCACCGGTTCTCTTTTTTAGTTTTATAGCTTCACGCAAGCCTGCAAGACTTAGAGAGGGTCAGCGGATTTAGAGACTCCATCATAGTGTACGCTCTGTGTACACCGTATAAGATAAGCTCCATAAGAACCATCCTTGCCAAGATCGATAAATACTCAGACTGTTTTCATTATCGTAACGCTTGTCTTGATCAGTTCGTAAGTATAGCTTACATACTGAAATTTCAAAACTGAAAAGGAGCCATTCAGTCAGAACTTTATCACGAAACTTTTAAGGTCGCAAATTGCGACCTCAAATATTATTCACACGTGATTATCTCAGCTGTGAAAGGATGTCACCGGGATTCCGGTGCATCTTACTGAATGCGACTATCTTCTTGCCCGGGTCCTTGATTGAGCCGCCGATGAAGTAGACGGTATCGTCTATGATCAGGAAGCGGTCATGCACATTCGTGCAATGCCTTACCTCTATTCGCGGATACTGGGCGTTATGTCGGCGCAGTGTTTGAGGTGCAAAAATTGCACCTCAAATTATCGAAGCTCGGTGCGGTCACCGGGTCAGGGATTCGATGACGGAGACGGCTTGGGACTGGTTCTCGGGGGAGGCGCCGACTTTGGCATAGCGGACTGTGCCGCTCTTGTCGACGACGATGGTAAGGGGAAAGCCCTCGTTACCGACCAGCGCCACTAAATCGGAGGCTTCCTGAAGATGCGTCCAGGTAAACTTGTGGCGCGTTACGATGGGCAGGATTTCTTCCCAGTTGTGTCGGGAGGCTGAAAGGAAAACCACATCTGGAAACCGTTCCTTCCATTCCGAAAGTATCGGCATCTCGCGGCGGCATGGCCCGCACTCCGTCTGCCAGAGATTTATGACGTAAACCTTTCCTTTAAGTTTCTCATTATTCCATACATTTCCGTCTATATCCGGATATTCAAACCGGATCATCGGCTCACCTACCTTGACGCCGATTCCCTCATATTTACCGACGGTCTGCGGTTTACGTCCGTCATAGTCACGGATCAGTTTCCCGGCATATTGAACCCGTTCCGCCGGGATGGCTTTTGCCGTCACGGATTCGTCCATAACATATCCTTCGGGGAGATATACGCCTAAGACCTTGGCTCCGTCAGGGTCCTTCAGTATAGCTATTGTCGAACCTCCGGACATAATTGATTTCAGTGGCATCGACTTATCAAAGAATAATCCGTCCACTATCGTGGCGGCCTTTACAAGGCTGTCGCCCGGCGTCTGAGAACAGACACTCAGACTGCTAACTAATGATAAAAGTATCGCCGTAAAGAACTTCATATTTACAAGGCTTCGTACATTCATGGCAAAATTACAATATTTAATCAAAAAAGCAGTCATAACTATGTATTTTTCATTCAATTGTCGCAAAATTTGCGACAGTTGCCCTGTCATGCGGTGACGAACGAGAGGTATGACGGGTAGCGGGGGCCGGCGGGGTCGGGCATGAAGTCGGGGGACTCAAGTGTGGCGATGTCGGCGGGTGACGAGAGGCCGTTGCGGACTATCTGGTCCAGCAGGCGGCCGCGCAGTTCCTTCAGCCGACCGGCATTGGGCGTTTTCATGGCGTCGGTGCCGTCGTACATCTTGAAATCAACCTTATACACGTTGGCGAATCGCTTTATCAGCTTCCAGTCCACGCATTTGGCGGCATCCGACGGCAGGAGGTCGATGATGACGGTGTCGCCTTTAGCGCGAAGCTCCTGCGCCAGGGCTATGGTCACGTCCTTCTTCCAGTATTTCATCAGGGTCTCGCCAAGCGGGGCGACATGACTCTTGAAATCAAATCTGTATGGCTTGACGATGTCGTCGGGCCGCAGCCATCCATACAGCGAGGAGACGATGCGCACGTTGTCTTGCAGAAACGCCCTCTGCCCGGCATCATATCCGGCAACGCCAAGCTGACGGAACACTACGCCGGTGAATGCCTCGGCAGCGCGGAGGCCCGTCGTTTTGTTGGGAAACTCGTATATCATGCGGCGCAGCGAGGCGGCGAGACGCAGGGTGATGCCGGCCTCTGCGGCCAGCTGCTCCGGAGTGCGGTCGCGCAACGAGTCCATGATGGCATTCGCTATGCCGTCGAACAGCGGCCGGCACGCCGCGAATTCCTCTCGGCTCACCTCCGTCTCCGCGGACGCCATCGTTTTCGATTCAGCTATCAGTATCATACCCCGTCTATTATGATTTGTTAACGTAAATATTCATAAATAATTATTAACTTTACGCATCCTAACATCATAAACCTGATACATGAGACTCGGAATATTATCGCTATCACTTCTCACGGCAGGCTGTCTGAGCATTGCATCCGCTAAAGAAACCGTCGTGATCAACCCTGACAAAGTCTATCAGTCTATCGACGGCTTCGGCGCGTCGGACGCCTGGAGCATGCGCTTTGTCGGCGAGATGCCGCCGGCCACACAGAACGCCGTGGCCGACCTACTGTTCAGCTCCGACACGGATACCAACCGTAATCCCAAGGGTATAGGTCTGAGCATCTGGCGCTTCAACATCGGCGCCGGCAGCGTGGAGCAGGGCGACAGCAGCCGGATCAATTTCGGCACCCGCACAGACTGTTTCCTCAACCCCGACGGCACTTACGACTGGAACAAGCAGGCCGGACAGCGACGGTTCCTGACGTTGGCCAAGGAGCGCGGCGTCCCCTATCTGCTCGGCTTCCTGAACTCGCCGCCGGTATATTTCACTCAGAACGGCCTGGCCACAAACACCGGCCGAGGCGGCACATACAACCTGCAGCCCGACAAATACGATGACTTCGCCCGGTTCATGGCCGACATAATCGTAGGCCTGAAGCAGCACGACGGCATCACCATCGACTACATCTCCCCCGTCAACGAGCCTGACGGCCACTGGAACTGGCTTGGGCCGAAGCAGGAAGGCACTCCGGCCACCACCCGCGAGATAGCGCGCGTGGCCCGCGAGCTTGACCGGGAATTCACCCGCCGCGGCATCGACACGAAAATCACCATCCCCGAATCGTCCGACTACCGCTGCATGATGGCAACCCACATGACCGACTGGCAGCGCGGATACGAAATCCGGGCCTTCTTCACGCCCGACAGCACCGACACATACGTGGGCAACCTCAAGCACCTGCCGCGCCTCATGGCCGGTCACAGCTACTGGACCAACACTCCGGTCGAGACAATGAAGGCAACCCGCATCGCACTGAACGACACGCTGAAGAAATATGGCGTTGACTTCTGGCAGAGCGAGGTGTGCATCATGGGCAACGACGAGGAGATAGGGGGCGGCAACGGCTACGACCGCACCATGAAGACCGCCCTGTACGTGGCCCGAATGATCCACCACGACCTGGTGTACACCAACGCCCGCACCTGGCAGTGGTGGCGGGCCATCGGCGGCGACTACAAGGACGGCCTGCTGCACCAGTACAAGGATGCCGCCACGGGCAACGACTCCATCGTCGATTCCAAGCTGCTGTGGGCCTTGGGCAATTACAGCCGCTTCATCCGTCCCGGCGCCGTGCGCATCGATGTCTCCGCCCTTGACAGCAAAGGCAAGCCCGTGGCCGATTCCGTCACCGATCCCTACGGGCTGATGCTTTCGGCTTACCGCAACGCCGACGGCTCGATCGTACTGGTCGCCATAAACTATTCGGACCAAACCAAGGACTTCGCCCTGTTGCTTCCGGACAAGAAGATGACGCTGCGCCAATCCTACACCACATCCGACCTTGACGGCGAAAACCTGTCATTCAGAAAGCAGAACCTCAAATCAGGCACGACCGTGCGGATTCCGGCCAAAGCTATCGTCACCTTTACCGAATAACAGAACTTACAATCCCACTTACAGAATAACAGAACTTACACTCAATATGGCAACTTTGAAACACATCATGCTGCTGGTCCCGTTATCGGCCGTAATGCTTGGCGCATGCACGTCACACCCCGTAAAGACCGCCGACTACCGTGTGGTGCCCTTACCGCACACCATCGAGCTGACCGCCGGAGCCGAACCCTTCGTAATGTCCGGCAAGACGGCACTGAGCGTCAACCCGTCTGATTCGGCCATGATGAAGAACGCGGAACTATTCGCCGGGTACGTCAACGGACTGACAGGCATCAGGCTGAAGACAAAACAGAATCAGGATCGAAACGTCATAAAGCTTCGCTCGGAGCTGCCCGACAGCTGCCGTGAGGCATACGACATCCGCGTCTATACTGACAGCATCGTGGTGAACGGCGCCTCCCCCGCCGGCACGTTCTACGGCCTGCAGACGCTGCGCAAGGCCATCGCGGCCGACAGCACCCGCAGCTTCAACGTGGCCTACCCCGCCGGTCATATCTACGACAAGCCCCGCTTCCCCTACCGTGGCGCCCACTTCGACACCGCACGCCATTTCTTCGCGCCCGATTCGGTCAGGATATTCATAGATATGCTGGCCCTGCACAACATCAACACCTTCCACTGGCACCTGACCGACGACCAGGGATGGCGCATGGAGATCAAGAGCCACCCCGAACTGGCTGAAAAAGGGCAGTGGCGCTCAGGCACCGTGATCGGCCCCATGAAGGAAGGGGACCAGAAGCATCTGAACGTATACGACACCGTTCGTTACGGCGGCTACTACACCCAGGACCGGATACGCGACATCATCAGGTATGCCGCCGACCGTCACATCACCATCGTGCCCGAAATCGACATGCCGGGCCACATGCAGGCACTTCTCTCCGTCTATCCGGAATTAGGCTGCACCGGAGGCCCGTACGAGGCATGGAAGGGCTGGGGCATCTCCAGGGAGGTGCTGTGCGCCGGCAATGACAGCACGTTCAGCATCATAAAGGACGTGCTTGACGAAGTAGTGAACCTGTTCCCTGGCGAATACATCCACATCGGCGGCGACGAATGCCCCAAGGACCGCTGGAAGGAATGCGCCAGATGCCAGGCCAGGATCAAGGACCTGGGACTGCGCGCCGACAGCCGGAGCAATGCCGAACAGAAGCTGCAGACATGGTTCATGGCCAAGGCCGCGAACTATCTTCAGCAGCGGGGCCGCAAGGTGATAGGCTGGAACGAGATGATGGAAGGCGGTCTGCCCGAGGGCGCCGTGGTCATGTCATGGGTAGGCATAGACGGTGCGATTGAAGCCGCCCGCATGGGACACGACGCCATCCTGACTCCGTTCGATTATTTCTATTTCGATTTCGCACAGGGCGATCCTGCCGGGGAGCCTTTGGCGGCCCACTGGAGCCACCCTATCCTGCTGAAGGATGTGTACTGCTTCAATCCCGCGCCTGAAGCCCTCACCGCCGACCAGCAGCGTCATATCGTGGGCGTGCAGGCCAATCTGTGGTGCGAGTACGTCCCCACGTTCCGCCACGCCCAGTACATGGAGCTGCCGCGCATGGCCGCCCTGTCCGAAGTGCAGTGGTGCGCGCAGGACAAGAAGGATTTCAACAATTTCCTGAAGCGTCTCCACTGCCTTGCGGCACATTACGACGCCCTGGAATATAATTATGCCCGTCATACCATAGTTCAACCATCCGGCAAATGATACGATGACTTAATCACGGCTTACATGAAAAAGAGTGCGGCCCCGGGGGGGTCGCACTCTTATGATATGATTTCGTAAGGAATCAGCCTTCGAACTTCTTCAGGATCAGGCAGGCGTTGTGGCCGCCGAATCCGAACGTGTTGGAAAGCACGGTCTTGACGTCGCGCTTCACAGCCTTGTTGAAGGTGAAGTTGAGCTTGGGATCCACCTCGGGATCGTCGTCGCCTTCCTCATGGTTGATGGTAGGCGGGATGATTCCGTCGGTAATGGTCTTGACGCTGAACAGGGCCTCGATGGCACCTGCGGCGCCCAAGAGGTGTCCGGTCATGGACTTGGTGGAGCTCAGGTTCATCTCGTAGGCGTGAGGGCCGAACACCTCGACTATGGCCTTGGCCTCGCTGCGGTCGCCCACGGGTGTGGAGGTACCGTGCAGGTTGATGTAGTCGATGTCCTCGGGCTTCATGCCGGCGTCCTTCAGGGCGTTCTCCATCACGAGTTTTGCGCCCAGGCCTTCGGGATGAGTGGCTGTGATGTGGTAAGCGTCGGCGCTCATGCCGCCGCCGGCCACCTCGGCGTATATGTGTGCGCCGCGGGCCTTGGCGTGCTCAAGTTCCTCAAGCACAAGCGCCGCTGCGCCCTCGCCGATCACGAATCCGTCGCGCGAGCCGCTGAAGGGACGCGAGGCGCTCTTGGGGTCGTCGTTGCGCGTGGACAGTGCCTTCATCGAATTGAAGCCGCCCACACCTGCCGGGAATACGGCAGCCTCGGCACCGCCGGCCACGATGGCGTCGGCCATGCCCAGACGGATCACGTTGAAGGCGTCTACGAGTGCATTGTTCGAGGATGCGCATGCCGATACCGTAGCATAGTTGGGACCGCGGAACTCGTGCTTGATCGAGATGTGGCCCGCTGCTATGTCGGCAATCATTTTTGGAATGAAGAAGGGATTGTATTTCGGACCCTGCTTCTCTCCGTTGACGGCATACCATCCGGCCTCTTCCTCAAAGGTGTGAAGGCCACCGATACCTGCGGCGAATATAACGCCCACACGGTTGCGGTCAACGCCTTCGTTCTCCAGACCGGCGTCGGCTATCGCCTCGTCGGCTGCTGTCATCGCGTACATCGCGTACAGGTCCAGCTGGCGCATCTGGCGACGGTCGAAATGATCCGCCGGATTAAAGCCTTTTACCTCGCATGCGAATTGTGTCTTGAACTGGCTCGCATCGAAGTGGGTGATCGGGGCTGCGCCGCTTTCGCCGCGCTTGGCGGCTTCCCACGTGCTGGCTACGTCATTGCCCAACGGGTTGATCGTACCCAGTCCGGTCACTACAACTCTCTTTAATTCCATTTATCTGGTCGGGATTGGCCCTTTTTATTTTACGTGTGCCTCGATGTAAGCAACTGCGTCGCCCACTGTCTTGATTTTCTCTGCCTCGGGCTCGGGAATCTGAAGATCGAATACCTTCTCGAACTCCATGATCAGCTCAACGGTGTCAAGGCTGTCTGCGCCAAGATCCTTGTTGAATTCTGCTTCGGGTGTTACCTCGTTCTCGTCTACAGTCAGCTTCTCGACGATGATGTTCTTTACTTTCTGTTCTACGTCAGACATGTCTTTGTGTATTTTGGTTAATTATTTCCAGGGGTTGTCGGCCGGAAGCAGGCATTTCTCAGCCAGCCGGACCAATGTTCCTATTGTTATTGCGGTGTCTTAATCCTGCTTTTCAGCATTTTCTGACACACCATTATTCGGTTTAGAGTGCAAAATAAGCGAAAAAAATCGAATTAAAGAAATTTTTAGCCATAAATCTGCACAAGCTCCCGTTTCCTGTGCAAAATATCGCCTGACTGCGCCCTCTCTTTCTCCGTCTACCCTGTATTCATTCTTATTCCGGGTCTTATCTATTTTCCTTTCAGCAGGAGGCGTTCGGAGTGAAGCAGGGTGGCGATGGCCAGGGCGAGATCATTCATCTTATGGAATTCGGCATAGCCGGCTGTGGATTTATGACCCGTATTCTCAGGCCGGGGTGCAAGCAACAGCAACCGTCCGTCGCAACATAAATCGAAATCCGCACCCTTCGGCCTGAGCCGCTCCTCGAAGCCCTGATCCTTCAGAATTATCATCCTGCCCCCATTGTCGCGGGCCCCGAAGGTGCCGTCAGAAGGCGGTGCCGTAGGAGGCGCGGTCGAGGCTGCGGTAGCCGATGGCCTCGGCTATGTGGCGGGGCCGGACGCGCTCGGAGGCGTCGAGGTCGGCGATGGTACGGGCTACGCGCAGAATGCGGTCAAAGGCGCGCGCCGACATATTCAGCCGCTCCATCTGCTCCTTGAGCCTGGCCAGGCCTTCGGCATCGGGCCAGGCGTATCTGCGCAGCAGGCGCGAGTTCATCTGCGCGTTGCAATATACTCCCTGCTCGTTCCTGAAGCGTTCCTCCTGGATGCGGCGCGCGGCTATGACGCGTTCTCTGATGGCGGCCGAACTCTCGGCCGGCTCGGTCGAGGCCATGTCGTCGAAGGCCACAGGCTCTATCTCCACATGTAGGTCGATGCGGTCCAGCAACGGGCCGCTGATCTTGTTCATATACCTTGCCACGGCGCCCGGCGTACATGTGCAGGGGCGCGTGGGATGGCCGTAATATCCGCAGGGACATGGATTCATGGACGCCACCAGCATGAAGCTGGCGGGGTACTGTACCGTGTACTTGGCCCGGGACACGGTTATGACGCGGTCCTCGATGGGCTGTCTCAGCACTTCAAGGACGGTGCGGGAAAATTCAGGGAATTCGTCGAGAAAGAGCACACCGTTATGAGCCAGGCTTATCTCGCCGGGCATCGGGCTGGCACCGCCGCCCACCAGGGCCACGGGCGAGACGGTGTGATGCGGGGTGCGGAACGGGCGCGAAGTCATCAGCATGTCGCCGCGACGCAGCTTGCCGGCCACGGAATGTATCTTAGTGGTCTCCAGTGCCTCACCCATGCTGAGCGGAGGCAAGATGGACGGGAGCCGCTTGGCCATCATCGACTTGCCGGCTCCGGGAGGCCCTACCATCAGCAGATTGTGTCCGCCGGCACATGCCACCTCGAAGGCCCGTTTCACCGATTCCTGGCCCTTGACTTCCGAGAAATCGAAATCGAAATGCCCGGCGTCGCGGGCGAACAGCGCCCGCGTGTCTATACGCATGGGCTGCAACGTGGATGTGCCGGTCATGATCTCGGCTACGTCACGCAGATTCCGGGCGCCATACACCTCCAGCCGGTCGACCACGGCGGCTTCGGTCACGTTGGCCTCAGGCACTATCAGCCTTTTCAGCCCCATTGCCCTGGCCTTCACGGCCATCGGCAACGCGCCCTTGACCGGCAGCAGCGAGCCGTCAAGACTCAGCTCACCGGCCAGCATGTATTGGTTCAGATCCGGCACCTTAAGCTGTTCGGAGGCGGTGAGCAGGCCTATGGTGATGGGCAGGTCGAAACCCGAGCCTTCCTTCTTGACGTCGGCCGGGGCCAGGTTGATGGTGATGCGCATGTGGGGGAACGAGAAGCCGCTGTGCTGCATGGCCGCGACTATGCGGTCGTAGCTCTCCTTGACCGTCGTGTCGGCCAGGCCGCTGACATTGTATGCCGCGCCCCTGCCTATGTCGGTCTCGATGGTAACGGCCATCGCATCTATCCCCTGGATGCTCGCGCTATATACCTTTGTCAGCATGGCCGGTCCGTTATTTGTTTTCGGCTTTCTTCTTCATGCCGGCGGCGTCGCGCAGCTTGCGGGCGGCATCGTCCATCGACGTGCCACGATACAGAATCTTGCCCTTCTTGCCCACCACGATGAAGCATGGTGCCTTTTCCAAGCCTAACGAAACGGCGGCGGGATCAGCGAACGAGAGTGGCATCCATGCCACCACCGCCCCCTTCAGCGAGTCCATTCGGGCCTGATAGCGCCAGGCGGACGAGTCGTTCTCAAGCGATATGCTCACTATCTGAGGCTTGCCGGAATCGGTGCGCTCCTTCAGCAGCTGCTTCATCTTGGAGACGTCGTCCTTGCGCGCGTCATAATTATTGTACGAGAAATAGAGCAACGCCGGCTGTTCGTTGAAGCCGATTGTGTCGGCGCCGTTGCCGGCAGTGCGCAGAATCAGCGGAGCGGCCGTCTGCTTCAACGGCTCGAAGCCTCCCAACAGGTCGGAGCGGCTCATCAGTTCCATCCAGCGCACATCCGCGGCCTTACCTTTCAGGCTCTTGAACAGGGTCTCGAATCCGGCCGTATCGATGCTGCGGTCGTAATATACCTCCAGCAGGATGGTGGATACCGGATCCTCGGGGCGGGCCTTGACATACTTCGCCACGGCCTCGTTCACATTCTTATTGTCGCGGGCGCTGAGAGCATTCCGGTTCTCGGCGCGCCATGCGCTCAAGGCCTCGTTGATGTCGTTGCCCGATACGCTCCACGAAGCGGGCGACCCGCTGTCGCCGGTTATCTCGATCTTATCGCCACGCTCGGCATATATCACCACGCCCGGCTCCTGCGCCCCCTGGAACACATAGATCAGCGTCGGATTGCGCGTTATTCCCTTCAGCTGGCATTTCCCCTGCTGCACCACGGCCACCTGGTCGTAGAGCCATCCTTTCTCGGAATCGGACACGTAGTAGAGCATGGTGTAGCTTTCGTTCACACCGGCAGGCAGCTTGAATTCCACCTGGAACTCATTCTTGACGCAGCCCGTCAGCGTCAGGAGCGTCAACACCAATATCGACAGGAATCCGGAGAATTTGCGCAGAATCAGGGTCATAATGTCATTATATGAATTTGTCGCCGAAGCGGTCCTTCACCTCGTTGACAAGCTGACGGATCTTCTGCTCGTCGGAGATAGGATATACCAGCAGGGCGTTTTCGGTGTCGGCCACGATGTAGCCGTCCAGGCCACCGGCCACGATAATCTTGTTGCCGTCGGTGGCGAAGATGGAGTTCCTGCAGTCGTTGGCCAGCACCTTGCAACCCTGCGTCACGTTGCCGGCATAAGATTTGGGCGAATGCTCGTACAGCGCCTTCCACGAACCGAGGTCCGACCAGCCCAGGTCGGCGGTCTCCACATATACGTTGCCGGCCTTCTCCATGATGGCGTAATCCACAGATATGTTGGGCGAACTGGGGAATGCCTTCTCTATGAAGTCCGCTTCCTGCGGAGTGTTGTAGTAACCGGCACCGGACTCGAATATATTGGCAATCTCCGGGGCATATTCGGCGAAAGCCTTCAGCACCGAGTCGGCGCGCCACAGGAACATGCCGGAGTTCCAGTAGAACTCTCCGCTGTTTATGAACAGGGTGGCCATCTCCAGATTCGGCTTCTCGGTGAATGACTTGACATGGCGGATGTTGTGTTCCTCGTCGAACATCTCGCCCAACTGGATATAGCCGTAGCCCGTGTGCGGGCAGGTGGGCCTGATGCCGATGGTGAGCAGGCGGTCGCCCTGTTCCACGAAGCTCAGACCGTTGCGCAGGGCCTCGTGAAATGCCGTCTCGCGCAGAATCAGATGGTCGGACGGGAGCGTCACGATCGAGGCCTCCGGGTTCCGGGCATATATATGGCGCGCGGCCCAGCACACGCAGGGCGCCGTGTTGCGGCGTGCCGGCTCCAGCAGTATGTTGCCGGGGTCTATGTCGGGCAACTGCTCGAGCACCGTCTCCCGATAGGCCCGGTTGGTTACCAATATTATGTTTTCTATATTACAGATTGGCAGTATGCGGTCAACGGTCATCTGCAGCAGGCTGCGGCCCGTGCCGAACATATCCAGAAACTGCTTGGGCATGTCCGTGCGGCTCATGGGCCAGAACCGCGACCCCACGCCGCCGCACATTATCACGCAATAGCGGTTGTTTTTCTTATCTGAGGTTTCCATGATAGCTAATTGTCACGCCCCGGCCGTTTCCGGAGCGCTCTTGAACTGATGTTTCACACCCTCCACTACGTTAAGCATATAATCCGCCAGTTTCTCGGCCTCTCCTATCAGGTCCATGAAGAAGATACCCTCCTGGTAGCCGTATTCCTTATTGTTGATATTGAATATATTGCCGTCACGCAGCGAGTTGCGTAGATTGTTGATTTCGCGCTCCTTGTTGTAGGCCTCGACGATGCGGCTGCTTTCCGGCCGCTCCATTTCGTCCAGAATGGCCAGCATATTGGTCATGGCCTTCGACACCATGTCGAACATCTGGTCTATCTCCTTCATCACGCCGTCGTTGAATTCCACGTGATTCTGGTTCTTGCGCTGCAGGGTCTTGGCCACGTTGAAGCAGCCGTCGCCTATCGATTCGATTTCCGACACGATGCGGAGCATACCCGATATGCGCATCTTGCCTTCGGGGCTGAGACGTCCCTCTGCTATGTGGTTCAGATACGTTCCAATCTCTATCTCCATTCGGTCGGAGATCTGCTCGTACTTCTCGATACGGTTATAGACCTGGGTGTATTCCTCGCTCTTGGCATCGAGGTGTATCATCTGCCGGTCCATGTTCAGCATACGCTCCACCCGCTTGCCGTATAGCTGTATTTCCTTCTGCGCCTGCAGGATGTTAAGCTCGGAGGCCGTCATCAGACCGCCGCCGATATATTTGAGGGCGAAGTCCTCCTCTTCCTCCTTGTGGCGTGCGGGCACCAGCCAGCATACTATCCTGACATACAGCTTGGTGAACCATATCATTATCATTAGGTTGCAGGCATTGAACACGGTGGGGAACATGGCGAGGCCGAACGCCACGCAGCTCTGGGCCGTGGCGGTGTAGCCCCCCTTCTCGTCCAGCAGCGTGGTGCCGCGCATCCCGGCCTCCTGGGCCGCGCTGATGTCCATCGGGTTGGTGCCGGTGCATATCCTGGTGATGTCGGCCACCAGGTCCATGAAGGGATGGAATATGAACAGCACTATCACCGAGCCCAGCACATTGAACAGCAGGTGGCCCATGGCCGTGCGCTTGGCCGCTATGTTACCGCTCAGCGACGCTAAGATAGGAGTGATGGTCGTACCGATGTTGCCGCCGAGGATGATGGCGCATCCCAGTTCGAACGAAATCCAGCCCTGCGAGCACATTATCAGCGTGATGGCGAACGTGGCCGCCGAACTCTGCGCTATCATGGTGAACACGATGCCGAGTCCGAAGAATATCAGCACCGACAATACGCCCAGACTGGTCCATTCGGTCACGAACTTCAGCATCTCGGGGTTCTCCTGCAGGTTGGGCACATATTCCGAAATCATGTCCAGCCCCATGAACAGCAGCGAGAATCCGATCAGGAACTCGCCCAGCGACTTGTAGGTGCTTTTCTTCATGAACAGCATCGGCACGCCGATGGCCAGAAGCACCAATGAATAGTCCGAGATACTGAATTCAAAGCTGAATGCCGAGATAATCCAGGTAGTGACCGTGGTGCCGACGTTGGCGCCGAATATCACGGCCATGGCCTGTTGCAGCGACATCAAGCCGGCGTTCACGAAGCTCACCACCATCACGGTGGATGCACTCGAACTCTGGATCAGAGCCGTAATCACTATACCGGTCAATACGCCTGTGACACGGTTGCGGGTCATTACTCCAAGTATGTTGCGCAGACGGTCGCCCGCAACTTTCTGCAAGCCTTCGCTCATCACCTTCATGCCGTACAGAAACAGGCAGATGGAGGCCAACAGACAGAAAAAGTCTAATAATGTGTAGCTCATGGTCGGGCCATTAGGGTGAAGCGGCTTTGGTGCCGTCACCGGTTTCTTTCTGCAAATTTACCAAATTATTTCCATTATTTTATTAATTCCTAAAAT
>DESI01000001.1 GCA_002361235.1 Porphyromonadaceae bacterium UBA3318
TACGTGGAGGAATTCCACGCAGAAGTACAAACGTCCATCAAGGCGGATGCATGTGCCGTTCTTGATGTCTTGAGCGTTCATCATTGTGATATGTTCTTTTAGTTGATTACTCGTAAGATATTAATATGGGGATGCGTCAAAACACAATTTTGACACATCCCCTCATGATTTCTTGCAGAAATTCCGTCGCTTAATTATTTACCTGCGATGTTGTCGGAAACACTCAGGGAGTGGCGGCCCTTGGCACGACGTGCGGCCAGTACCTTACGGCCATTCTTTGTAGCCATTCTCAGACGGAAGCCGTGCTTGTTGATTCTGCGACGGTTCGAGGGTTGGAAAGTCCTTTTCATTTTGTATTTTGCGTTTTATTTTACGTGTAGAAAACGGCTCCGTAGGGCGCCGAGGGTTGCGGAGTGCCCGCAATCGACTGCAAAATTAGCAAAAATTATTGACACTCCAAAATCTTAGTGTTTATAAACCGCAAAAAATAACAAACTCCTTGCAAAATCGTTAAGTGAGTGACAGCCTTAACCCTCCGTCGCGCCCGGATAATCGGCGGATAGGTGAATTGAAACAGCAAAGGTGGAAACGAACGGCAACAGCTACGGCAACATATTGAGGCGAGTGTCTGCATTCGGCGGAGTGCAGCTGTTCAACATAGCCACCGGGCTGGTGCGCGGCAAGTTCGTGGCCATGTTTCTCGGCACTGTCGGCATGGGCTGCAATGCGCTTTATTTCTCGGCCTGTACCGCGCTTCAGAATGTCACCGGCCTCGGCCTGAACCTGGCCATAGTGCGCGAGGTGTCCGGCGCCAAGAACGATGAGGGCCGGTTTGCCGATGTGATGGCGGTGGTGCGGCGACTCATCATGTTTACGGCCATGTTGGGTGCCGTGGCCTGTTTTCTGCTGGCCCCCTTGCTGAGCCGGTGGTCGTTCGGTAACGGCGACTATACCTACGGGTTCATGATCCTTGCGGTGTTTATGGCTCTTTCCACCGGCGCCGCGGCATATCTGTCGATGCTGCAGGGAGTCGGAGCGGTCAGACTGCTGACCCGCGTTTCGGTCGTGGCCGGTCTGACCGGACTGCTGGTGGGGGTGCCGCTGTATTACTTTTTCGGCACCCGGGGCATCGTGCCGGCGCTGATAGTAGTGGCATTGGCCAATTTCATAGCATATTATCTGGCATTCCGCAAAGCCACTCAGGTCCGGGCGTCCCGTTTCAGCTGGAAGCAACACAAGGGGCTTGTCAGGGGGTTGTTGGGTCTGGGTATAATTCTGGCCATTTCATCTACTTTGGGTTCGTTTGTGGTTTATGCGGTCAATGCTTTCGTACGTCATTACGGCAGCATGAGTGATGTGGGCCTGTTCCAGGCGGCCAATTCATTGACATCGCAGTATGTGGGGGTGGTTATCAGCGCGCTGTCCATGGATTATTTTCCGCGGCTGTCTGAGGTGCAGCACGATAATGTCCGGATGGCACAGGTGGTGAACCGGCAGGCCGAGGTGGTGTCGCTGATAACGGCTCCGTTATGTATGACGCTGATAGCCACTGCGCCTTGGGTGATACGCATTCTGCTTACCGACGAATATCTGCCGGCCGTGCCGCTGATGAGATGGCTCGGACTCGGCATCCTGTTGCAATTGGTTCAGTTCCCGTTGGGTTATGTATATGCCGCCAAGGGAAACAAGAAAGTTTTTTTCTGGCTTGAGGCCATCTGGGGCAACATGGTGTGGCTGATATGCAGCATCGGGTTCTTTTATTGGCTTGGACTGATAGGTCTTGGTGTCAGCCTGGTGGCAAGGAATGCCATAGCATTTGGCGTCGATCTGTTTATGAACAGCCGTATGTATGGATTCCGTTATTCGGGGCACGCATGGCGCGAAAGCGGTGTGGCCGTGGCTCTTACAACGGCCGTGTTCTTGGCGTCGTACCGTGATGATGCAATCGGATATGTGTTGATGGGGACATTGCTGTCGGCCAGCTGTCTGTATTCGTTCCTGCGGATGCGCAGACTTGTGGGGAGTGACAAGTGATAAGTGATGGCAAAAAAACGTGCCGGAATTGCTTCCGACACGCCTCCTTATTCCCGGTCTTACGAAAAAATACAACCCCTTGTTGGGACTTTGAATGGCCGGTAATGAGTATCTTTAGTTGCCGTTGATCACTCCCGACAGGTCTTCGGCGGTGCCGATGCTGAATATCCACCAGATCAGCAGGATGCAGAGTGCCAATACTCCGAGCCACAGCCACAGTTTGTTGATCTTGCGTGTGCTCCTGTTATGATCGATGTGATGCTTGGCTTTTGCCATATCGGTTGCCTGGTCTATCGACTCACGAACCTCTTTTTTCTCTTCTTTGTCCTTTGTTTCCATAACCTTTGTGTTTTATCTTTGTCATTAGAACAATGCACACTCTGATTAGGTTCATGGGAAGGGTGGGAAAATGGGAAAATGGGAGGAATGGGAGAGGTGGGAGGAATCAGAACGGTACCGGTGAGTCGTCGGGTCCGGGCATGATGTCGGGCATGGGGGCGTTGCCGGGCATCGGAGCGAAATTGAATCCGCCCTGCGGGGCGTCGCCTTGCGAATCGCTTCCTATCTTGCTGACACGGCGCACTGAGGTGCCTTCCTGTGACTGTTCGTCGCCGAACGCTTCCTGCATCATCTGGTATCCCTCGTCCCAGTTCTCGAACCGCGCGAACTGGCTTACGAACCTCAGCTTCACGTCACCTACGGCGCCGCTACGGTGCTTGGCCACAATTAGCTCGGCCAGACCGCGGATGTCGTTGTTGTTGCTGTCCACGGTGCTCTTGGTGTAATATTCGGGACGGTGGATGAAGCAGACGATGTCGGCGTCCTGCTCGATGGCTCCCGACTCACGCAGGTCGGACAGCACGGGGCGCTTGTCCTCGCGCGTCTCGGTGCTTCGGTTCAGCTGCGACAGGGCGATGATGGGTATGTTCAGCTCCTTGGCCAATGCCTTGAGCGATCGGGATATCGTGGACACCTCCTGCTCGCGGCTGCCTAATTTCAGGCCTGTGGCGTTCATCAGCTGCAGGTAGTCGATCATGATCAGCTTCACGTTGCGTTCCCTCACGAGACGGCGCGCCTTGGTGCGCAGCTCGGTGATGGAGAGTCCCGGGGTCTCGTCCAGATACAGCGGCGCGCTGAACATCTGGCGCACGTTGTTGTTCAGACGGCTCCATTCCTCGGGCGTGAGCTGGCCGGACTTTATTTTCTCGCCGTTCAGTTCGGCCACGTTGCTTATGAGACGTTTCACCAGCTGCACGTTGGCCATCTCCAGCGTGAATATGGCCACCGGGATGTTGCGGTCCACGGCCATATTCTTGGCCATGGAGAGCACGAACGCGGTCTTACCCATGGCGGGACGTGCCGCGATGATGATAAGGTCGGAGTTCTGCCAGCCGGAGGTCATCTTGTCCAGACCGGTGTAGCCCGTCTCCAGGCCGGAAAGACCTGTCTCGGTATGCGACGCTATCTGAATCTGCTCCAGGGCCAGGTTCAGAACCGGGTCTATCTGCGTCACCTCGCGCTTCAGATGAGTCTGCGATATGTCGAACAGCTGACCCTCGGCCTGCTGCAGCAGGTCGTCCACGTCGTTGCTCTCGTCGAAAGCGTCCGTCTCGATCTGGCTGGCGAAGGTTATGAGCCGGCGCGCCAGATACTTCTGCGAGATAATCTTGGCGTGGTACATGATGTTGGCGGCCGAATACACGCGGGCGGTGAGGTCGGCCAGGTGCATGGCGCCGCCCACCTCCTGCAGCGTGCCGTTGGCGCGCAGCTGCTCGGTTACGGTCATCATGTCTATGGGGCGCTGGTTCAGTCCCAATGTGGAGATAGCCTCGTATATCTTGGCGTTGACGGGATCGTAGAAGGCATCGGGCGTCAGGATGTCGGCCACATTCATGTATGCGTCCTTCTCGAGCATCAGCGCGCCGATCACCACCTCCTCCAGCTCCGTGTCGTGGGGAGGCAGCTTGCCCGTAGGCGATTCCTTCGGTTTGTCGTATTGAGGTTTTCTCTTGAATGGTTTCTGATCAGCAGGCATAGTTGTGAAATTGCAGATAGAACTGCAAAATTAATCAAAAAAATCGGGAAAACGAAACGGCATTTTACGCTGTGGCGAGGGCAGCGAGCAGACACAGCGACAGCAGGAACATGGTGACGGCCGTCTTGCCCAGGATGGGGTTCAGTTCGTGGCCTCCGGACACGCGCATACGCTGCCACAGTATCCATGAGATATTGATATAGGCCAGCGGAGCGAGCTGCCACATTACGTCGATGCGCGTTATGGTGGCAATCTCTATCAGCAACAGCGCTAAGAAACAGTTCACGATATATAGCGCGAGGGTGGCTCTCGGACCGATAATCACGGCCAATGTGTGCTTGCCGGCGGCGCGGTCGTCGTCAAGGTCGCGGTAATTGTTCACTATCATCACGTTGGCGCCCATCAGACCGATGGCAACCGAAAGCGGCAATGCCACCGGAAGCACGGACCAGCTGAGAGTCTGCACGTAGGCGGTGAACACCACGGGCACCATGCCGAAGAATACCACCACGGCCGCCTCGCCGAGTCCGTGATGCGACAGGGGCCACGGTCCTGTGGAGTAGGCCAGGGCGAACAGGGCTATCGCAATGCCCACGAACACCAGCCACCATCCGGCCATGAACATCAGGGGTATGCCGACGGCGCAAGTCAGCGCCAACAGTCCGAATGTGGCCCGTTTCATGGCCCGGGGCGAGATGTCACCCTCGGTCACGCCGCGGCGGAAGCCCTCGCGTCCTTTCTTGTCAAGACCGTTGCGGTAGTCGAAGTATTCGTTTCCGAAATTGCTGACAATCTGCGCCATGATGGCGAAGCAGAGGCATATCAGGAACGGCACCGTTCGGAACGAACCCATATACGCCGCGCAGCCGGCACCGGCCAATACGCCGCTCACCGACACCGGCAGCGTCCGCAGACGCATCGCCTCAACCCATGACCTTGCCGTACTCATTCTTATCCCTTCTCACTAAACGCTGCCACGCGCCGTGCCAGGTCATCGTAGTAATCTTTATCAACCAGTTCGTTCTTGATGTCGGGCAGAGCGTTGTATCCGAAGCGGAGACCCGCCAGGGCACCGGTGACGGCGCCGTTGGAATCAGCGTCGCCGGCCTCGTCTATCACCGCATATATCGAATCGGCCGCGTTGTCGCAATGCCATACGGTCCACAATGCCGAGCCCATGTTCTTGCGGGTCCATCCCATGGAGTCCTGGTCGTCAAGCTCGAAATCCTCCAGCTTGCCTTTGATGGCCATTTCCAGGAAAGGCACGGTGCGCGTGTCGTAGGCGTAGCATACGCTCATCAGGTCCTTTTCCGTGGCGGGCTTGCCGGTGTGCAGCAGCGAATGAGCCATGTGCGACAGGATTATGGCCGAAGCCACGCAGCGCATGTCGTCGTGGGTCATCAGCACCAGCTGTTTCACCATGTCGTCGAGTCCTATGCGGTCGAACATCAGGGCCAGTGCTATGCCTCGGTGGTTGGCTTCGTTGGTGCCTTCCTCTATGCCGTGGTGCGCCCATATCTTGTGGGTGTTGACCAGTGGCGACTCCTCCCAGTTGGGGAAAGCCAGCAGGGTGCGGAAGGTGGGCACTATGTCCTTGCCGGTGTTGCGTATTTTGTCTATGAACGCCTTGGCGCATACGTTCAGGTCATAACCGCCGTTGGAAAGGATGCATTCAAGCAACGTGCAGAAAAATCCGCTGTCGTTGGTGGCCTCGCCCGGCTTCCATTGACAGCGGTGCGAGTCGCGGATTATGCTTCTGAAGTCGCGGAGCTTGTTCGGATAGTACCCCTGCATCTCCTCTTTGGTCATGAATTCCGACCCCAGGCCTAATGCGTCGCCTAATGCGAAGCCTACGATGGCTCCGCGGATGCGGTCGTACTTGGTTAGATTAGATTTTGTTTCCATTTTTGTTCAATTGGACCTGCTGTGACTTACCGGGCCGTCTCAATAGAGTCCGTAAGTTAGTTAGATGTAGCGTGTCTTTATAGTTCGGTAAAATTAACATTTTAAACCGAAATATCCAATTAAAATTCTTTATTTTCGCTTTGCTTTAAAAAAATCCGACATCAGTGCCGCGCATTCATCCTCCAGCAGCCCGGATTCCACTATGGTCTTGGGATGCAGCGGGGAGGGGTCGGAACAGAAATATGATTCGAATCCACGCTTGCGGTCGTAGGCGCCATACACCAGGCGCCCCATCTGCGACCAGCCGATGGCGCCGGCGCACATGGCGCAAGGCTCCACGGTGACGTATAGGGTGCAGTTGGGCAGGTATTTGCCGCCCAACGTATTGGCGGCGGCTGTAATGGCCATCATCTCGGCGTGGGCCGTCACGTCCTTCAGCGTCTCGGTCATGTTGTGGCCGCGGCCCACTATCTTGCCGTTGCACACCACCACGGCGCCTACGGGCACCTCGCCCTCTTCGGCGGCCTGTTCGGCCTCCAGGAGGGCCATACGCATCCATCGTTCGTCCTGACTGTCCATTAAAGTTCTGATTTAACTTGATTTAACCCGATTAATCCGGATTTATCCCGATTAAGCGGGATTGATTATCTCTTTTATTCTGTCGGCTACCTGCTGCATCAGCCAGGCGGGTGTGGATGTGGCGCCGCATACCCCGATGCTGACGGCCCCGTCCAGCCATTCGCGGCGCAGTTCGTCGGCGTTGGTGACACGGTAGGTGTTGGGATTCACCATGCGGCATTCCTCGTACAGCACCTTGCCGTTGCTCGACTTTGCTCCGGTCACGAACACCACTACGTCATGGCCGGCGGCGAAGTCGCGTATCTTGGCCGACCGGGTGGCTACCTGACGGCATATCGTGTCGAAGTATTCGAACCCGCCCTGACGCTTGCGTCCCTTGATGTGCTCCACGATGTCGTGGAACCCGTCCAGACTCATGGTGGTCTGCGAATATAGCAAGACGTCGCGGCTCAAGTCCAGCTCGTCGAGTTGCTCCGGACCCTGTATCACCACTGCCTCGCCGTCGGTCTGGCCCACCAGACCCAATACCTCGGCATGTCCCTTCTTTCCGTATATTATGAACAGCGGCATCTGAAGGCGGTCGCCGCGCTCCAGTTCGGTGCGGGCCTTGTCGTATGCCTCTTTGATGCGTCGCTGCAGCCTCAGCACCACGGGGCAGGTGGCGTCTATGACGTTGATGTTGTGTTCGCGCAGCGTGGCGTAGGTGGACGGCGGCTCGCCGTGGGCCCGCAGCAGCACGGTGGTGTCGCGCAGGTCCTCCAGGTCGGCGTGGGTGATGGTGATCAGGCCAAGGCGACCCAGACGGTCCACCTCCGAGGCGTTGTGCACGATGTCGCCGAGACAGCGCAGCTGCCCGGTGCGTGCAAGTTCGGCCTCTGCCTTCTGTATGGCCGTGACCACACCGAAGCAGAAGCCGGAATTGGCGTCTATCTCTATCGACGGTGCGCCCGTCAGTCCTTTGTCGTCCATCAATCCTTTACAATGGAATGATACAGGTCCGTCAGCCATTGCATCTGTTGTTGATGGTTCATGTCGTCGTTGTCCAGAAGCACGGCGTCGTCGGCCTGACGCAGCGGCGACACCTCGCGTGTGGAGTCGATGCGGTCGCGCTCGCGTATGTTGTTCAATATGTCGGCGAAGTCCACCGGCTTGCCGGTCTTTTCCTCCAGTTCCTTCTGGCGACGGCGCGCACGCTCCTCGGCACTGGCGTTGACGAATACCTTCATCTCGGCATGGGGGAACACGGTAGTGCCTATGTCGCGGCCATCCATCACTATGCCGCCGGTCCGGCCGAACTCCTGCTGCAGTTTCACCAGGTGTTCGCGCACCTCGGGAATCACGGCCACGGGGCTGACGTGTGCGCTGACCTCCATGGTGCGGATGTCGCGCTCCACATCCTCGCCGTTAAGCAGCGTGTGCTGCACGCCGTCGGCCGTAGAGGCCGGCGCGAACGATATGTGTATGTCGGGCAGCGCGGCGGTAAGAGCCACGGTGTCTACCTTGCCGTCCGGTGAGATCATGCCGTGACGCATGGCATACAGCGTCACGGCGCGGTACATGGCCCCGGAGTCGATATAGGTATATCCTACGCGGCGTGCCAGATCGCGGGCCATAGTCGATTTGCCCGATGATGAATAACCGTCGATGGCTATCGTTATCTTCTTCATTGTCTTTGTCTTTCTCTCCTCTTACTTCTTGGGTTTCTTAACAGCGGTTTTGGCTGCGGTTTTGGCAGCGGGCTTGCGTCCCTTCTTCACCATGCGGAGCACCTGTGCGGTGCGTGCCGGCAGATACATCTTGAGCCATCCCTTGCCGCTGGGGCTGTACAGCGGATCGGGCTGGGTGAAGTGATGCACGTTGTCGTCGATCATGCCGAAACCGCCATATTCGGGCGAGTCGCTGTCGAGCACCACCTCGTATTCGCCGGCCGGCGCCAGGAATCCGTAGCCCTCGAACGAGCGTGTCGGGCTCCAGTTGAACACGAATATCAGGTCGCCGCGCATGAAGGCCAGTATCTGGTCGTCGTCCTTCTCCCACAGTTTCTCTACGGGAAGCGCCTGGAAGTTATAATGCTGCGACACCAGTTCGATCATGTCGTTGTCGAAACGGTTCAGATACTTGTATTTCAGGTCCTCGCGGTCCACCAGGTCCCACTGACGGCGGGCATACTTGTAGCTCCATCCGTTGCCCTCGCGCGGGAAGTCGATCCATTCGGGATGGCCGAACTCGTTACCCATGAAGTTGAGGTATCCGCCGTTGATGGTGCCCAGTGTCACCAGGCGTATCATCTTGTGCATGGCCATGCCGCGTGCCACGGTGCCGTCCGGGTCGTCGACCTGCATGTGCCAGTACATCTCCTTGTCTATCAGACGGAATATGATGGTCTTGTCGCCTACCAGGGCCTGGTCGTGGCTCTCGCAGTAGCTTACGGTCTTCTCGTCGGCGCGGCGGTTGGTCAGCTCCCAGTATATGGAGGTGGGGTGCCAGTCCTCGTCCTTCTTCTCCTTGAGCATCTTGATCCAGTAGTCGGGGATGCCCATTGCCAGGCGGTAATCGAATCCCATGCCGCCGTCCTCGAACTTGATGGCCAGGCCGGGCATGCCGCTCATCTCCTCGGCTATGGTGATGGCCGTGGCCTTCACTTCGTGTATCAGGATGTTGGCCAGTGTCAGATATACGATGGCGTTGGTGTCCTGGTTGCCGTCGTAGTAGTCGGCATAGCTGCCGAACGCCTTGCCCAGTCCGTGGTCGTAATACAGCATCGAGGTCACGCCGTCGAAGCGGAAGCCGTCGAAGCGGTACTCCTCCATCCAGTATTTGCAGTTGGAGAGCAGGAAATACAGCACATAGTTCTTGCCGTAGTCGAAACAGAGGCTGTCCCACGCCGGATGCTCGCGGCGTCCGTCGCCGTAGAAGTAGAGGTTGTGGCTGCCGTCAATACGGCCCAGACCCTCGTTCTCGTTCTTGACGGCGTGGCTGTGCACTATGTCCATGATCACGGCGATGCCGAGCGAATGGGCCTCGTCTATCAGGCGCTTCAGGTCGTCGGGCGTGCCGAAACGGCTGGAGGCGGCGTAGAAGCTGCTGACATGATAGCCGAACGAGCCATAATAGGGATGCTCCTGTATGGCCATGAGCTGGATGGCGTTGTAGCCGTCCTTCGCGATGCGGGGCAGGATGTTGACGCGGAATTCCTCGTATGTGCCCACGCCCTCCTTCTCCTCGGCCATGCCGATGTGCGCCTCGTATATCAGCAGCGGGCGCGTGTCGGGACGGAAGCGCGTGGTCTTGAATTTATAAGGGGTCTCGGGGGCGTATACCTCGGCCGAGAATATCTTTGTGTCGGGGTCCTGCACCACGCGCGTGGCGTATGCCGGGATGCGGTCGCCCTCGCCGCCGCGCCAGTACACGCGCATCTTGTACAGGTCGCCGTTATGGATCATGTCGGCGGCGAACTTGCCCTCCCACGAGCCGTCCTTAAGGCGGGTCAGGGCATAACGCTCGTCGCTCTGCCAGTTGCTGAAGTCGCCTATCAGGACCACCTTCTCGGCGTTGGGCAGATAGTCGCGGAACACCCACGTGCCGTTAGGCTGGCGGTGAAGTCCGTAGTATTTATAAGCGTTGGCGAATTTGGACAGACTGCCGTCGGAGGCGGCCGTAAGCTCGTCGAATTTCTTTATTACATCGTTGTGACGTCCGTCGATGGCCGGCTTGTAGGGCTCCAGCCACGGGTCATTGCGAAGTATTGCAAGGTCTTTCTCCATTTTTATGTAGTCTTTCTATCGTATAAACAGTTTATAAAGTTTATAAAGTTTACAAAGTTAAGATAATAGTGCAGCCTATCCAAAGACTATGGCGTTCTCTTAACTTTTTTAACTTTTTCAACTCTTTCATCTTATGTTGTCGGCTTCTAAGATGTGGGCGATGGCGTTTTTCAGGTTCTTGGCGTCGTCGTCGTTTCCCTTCAGGGCCTCGAGTACGCCCGATATGTAGTGTTGAGGCGACGGGTAT
This sequence comes from Porphyromonadaceae bacterium UBA3318, assembly GCA_002361235.1. Classification (GTDB taxonomy): domain Bacteria; phylum Bacteroidota; class Bacteroidia; order Bacteroidales; family Muribaculaceae; genus Lepagella. The sequence continues at coordinate 10,565 of DESI01000001.1, forward strand.
CCCAGCATGGTGTGTACATTGGAGGCGGCCAGCATGGGCTTGTGGTTGAACACGCGCAGGATACCGTAGAGGTCGCCGGCGGCCGCCAGCTTGTGGAATTCGTCGCGCAGCCGGTTGTAGTGCCGGCGCGGTTCCAGCTGATACACCAGTTGCCTGATATGGGTCTCCATTGCGGTGATGCAGGTGAATTTGGCGTCGATGCGGCATTCCACGTCGCGCTTTATCTTGTGTCGGGTGTGCTGCAGCGCCTGTTCGTCGGCATGGGCCTTGAAAGTGCGCACAATGTCACGGTGCATCCGGTCCGTGATCCTGCGGGCGTCCTTGCCGCGACGCCGGGCCATGACTCTGACGACCTCCGGCAGCAGGAAAATGTTCTCTATCTCGGCCACATCGGGCACCAGTATGTTCTTCTTGCGCAGATACTCCACTTCGGAATCGGTGCGGCGGTCGCGGTCCACTATGCCCATGCTCTGAAGATGGTGCATGGAACTCAGGTCGTTGAAGGCGCGCACGGTCTCTATCACCTTGTTGCACGAGCCCAAGGCGCGCACCGTCCTGTCGCGGAACACCAGAGAGTATAGTTTTAAGTCGATGCTGTGGCTGTCGTCGCCTTCAATGAACAGGACGGGCTTGCGGCTGCCGGCCAGTTCTATCATCAGTTCCTCGGAGAGGGGAGTGGACTTCAGCAGGTCGTAGTCCCAGGCATGCTGCCGGCTATCGTAGCTCTTGACCCACAGGCAGGTGTTGCTGGTGCGGCTGGTCACGAAATCCACGTCCACCGAGTTGTAGATGAACGTGCAGTCGGGGCGCAGCTGCTCCACGGCGTCCCACAGCGTCTGGCGTATGGCCGGATGCAGGAACAGTCCCGGCGAGTCGATGAAAACGGTGGCTTCAGGAGCGGCGAACAGCACCCCCGCCAGGTAATACAGCACCGCCTTCTCGCCCTGGCTCAGCGAGCCGAGGGTTATCAGGTCGTCGCCGGCGCCGGTGCCGAACATCAGCCGGTTGCCGTGGCGCACTATCTTGTTGTCGGGAAAGATGGTCTCCCAGTTTCGGCGCACCAGGTCGAACTTGGAGAGTGGAAGCCGGGCCTTGACACCATGCTGCAGCAAGGTGGCCTTGATTTCCATCAGGTTCTGCATCTCGTCCGCCAGAAGCATGTAGAACAGCTTGTCGAGCTGGCTGACGGCGTCCGAGCGCAGATAGGGAATCTGGCGCATGGCCTCGCGGTATTGCACGTCAATCGAGCCGGGACGCGTGGACTCGTTGCTTTCGGGGAAGAAGGCCGTGAGTACGTCCAGGCAGTAAGCCTTATCGCCGCACAGCTCCATCATCTCGTCCATGAAGCGGGACTTGCCGGCACCGTTGGCACCGATGATGGTGACGCGGCGCGACTTCGCGGCGTCCATCTCCGCGATGGCGTGCAGACACTTGGGCAGGCGTATTGTGGATCGGTTTTCGGTCTTCGACATGGCTTTTCGGCTTTCAAGTCGTAAATTTAGTAAATAATTTGTAATTTTGCATTGATAGATATAAAAATAATTGTGGGACTCTTTAATAAAGGATAGAAAATGTTTTCAGGAATAGTGGAAAGTGCGGCACGGGTGGTGTCGCTGAGACGTGAGGACGAGAATCTGCACATCACGCTGGAGTGCGAGTTTGTTGACGAGCTTCACATCGACCAGTCGGTGGCTCATAATGGCGTGTGCCTCACCGTGGTGTCGGTGGACGGCAACACCTATACGGTGACGGCGATAAAGGAGACGCTGGAGCGCAGCAACTTAGGTCAGTTAGAGGTCGGAAGCCTGGTGAACGTGGAGCGCAGCATGCGCATCGACGGCCGTCTGGACGGCCATATCGTGCAGGGGCACGTGGACCAGACCGCCGTTTGCGTCAGCGTCGAGGAAGAGGACGGCTCGTGGCGTTACACGTTCCGGTACGAGGTGTCGAAGGAGATGGCCCGTCGCGGATATGTCACGGTAGACAAGGGCTCGGTGACGGTGAACGGCGTCAGCCTTACGGTGTGCGAGCCGAAGGACATGGAAGGGGAGAATAAAGAAATGATGACATGCCTGTTCAGCAATGCCATCATTCCCTATACTCATGACCATACGAATTTCTGCGACATCCAGCCGGGCACGGTGGTAAACCTGGAGTTCGACATCCTCGGCAAGTACCTGGCCCGCCTCGCCTCCATCTGATAGAGGCGCCCGGATTTACTTGCGGTTGCGGTTTCCGAGGATATTGATCAGCGTGCCGAGGCTGTTGGAGCCATCGGACTGATTGGTCGAGGAACTCGAGTTGCCCGAATTACTCGAGGAGCCCGAGTTACTCGAGGATCCCGAGTTGTTCGAGTTATTCTGAGTTCCCGAGTTGCCGCCGCGCAGGATGTTGCCGAGGGCGTCAAGGGCCGACGAGCCGGTGGACTGCTGTTCGCCGGCGACGGTGCCGGTCTTCTCGGTGCGGAAGCCGATGCAGAGGCCGTCGTACATGTCAAGTATTTTGGTGATGGCGCTCAGTGTCTTGATGTTCACGACCTTGGATATGGCCGACAGCAGGTTGGTCAGCTTCGAGGCGTCGAACATGATGTTCAGCGTCTTTGAGGTCTTTTCGGCGTAGGTGGTCACGGAGGCCAGCTTCATGCCGAGCATCGTGAAGTTGAAGTCGAACACGCCTTTGCCCTTGTCGCTCTGTGTGATGGTGCCGTTCAGGGTCACCATCTTGGTCTTCATCGAGAAGGTGCCGTCGGTCTGGATTGTGATGACGGTGCCGTTGAGACCGAGTTTGGAGTAGTAGGGCGAGAGTTCCTTTTCGACCATTGCGGCGGCGGCGATGCCGCCGGCCTTCTTGAGCATGTTTTCCGACTGGAAGCATACGGCGGGTCCGTTGCTGGTCCATACGCCGGCCAGGTCCTGCACCGTGATGTTGCTGCTGGAGAATACTCCTTCGAGCAGATTGCCGAGGGTGTTGCCGCCACCTTTGCCGGATGTGGTGGTCTGCGACGAGTTGCCGCCTAAGTTGCCTAAGGCTCCGAATATGTCAGACAGGTTCTGGGCCTGTGCGCCGGCGCTTGCGAGCAGCACCGCGGCTGCCATTGCCATTCTTTTTAATTTCTTCATCAGTTTCGTTGTTACAATCTATCATTAGATACGAAAACACTGACAAAGTTTAATCCGGACTGTAGCAGCCTGTCCCGGCAGCGCTATAGCCGGATTGACGACGAGTCGCCGAGTGCCGGCGTCCTCACTGTCAAATGCAGACGGACTACCTCGGAGAGGTTGTTTCTCATTAACCCCACGATGGTCGGCGACAGCGACAGCCGGCACCGGCCTTCGTGGGGACAGGCAGATGCGACACTGCTTGGTCGAAGACCATGTCTCTGTACTGCCTGATATGACTATGATATAAGGCGAGCGGCATGGTCTCCGACCAAGCGGTATGATACGTATCTTACCCCACGAAGGCTGTAAGGCGCTACGCTCCCTTCAGCCATCGTGGGGTTAATGAGAAACAGCCTCTCCGAGGCAGCACATCACATCTATGCCAAATATCATCTCCTGTACTCCTGTCAAAAATACCTGCGGAACAATAGACACTCCTGTTTCTCCTGTTCTCCTGTCAAATAAGCAATGGGCGACGTAGAGTGTCGCTTCTCCTGTCAACGCTGGTCAAATCGGGGCGCGGTTTGTCGAAAGGGGATATGATGCGAATGTTGGAACGGAATTTAGTCGATTTTAATGGTCAGATTGGCGCAATGTTCCGATTATGGGCGTTAAAAAGTCTGAATTTTCAAATATTATATTAATTTTGCACCCGTTCTCAAGGGCTATTATGGTCCAAATGAATAACGATTTGCTATAAATTGCTGAGACACACGCACATTATCGCAATTAACAACAAAAACAACACATAGAGTATGAAAAATTATCAGAAAGGGTTACTCCTGCTGGCGCTTGTGCCGGGCCTTGGCCTGACCGGTTGCGGTGACGAGAGTCCCTGGAGCGGTTCGGACGACATGGGCGGCATCGTGCTCAACCTGGAGTCCGACGGTCGCCTGATGCGTCACGGCACGCGTGCCGACGACACTCAATGCCCCATCGTGCCCGATGCCAACGCTTTCGGCATCAAACTGACAAAGAGCGACAACACCTACAGCAAGACCTGGAGTTCGCTCGAAGGTTTCAACAAGGAATCGGAATTCCCTATCGGCGACTACACCATCGAAGCCGCTTACGGCGACGTAACCGAGCAGGGCTTCGAGCGTCCATGTTTCAAGGGCACCAACACACTGCATGTATCTCCCGGCACGACAACGCCGGTGAATGTGACCGCCACCCTGGCCAACGCCATGGTGACGATGCGTTATACCGATGCGTTCCTTGCCAATTATTCCACATATAGCGCCGCAATCGAGACTCCGAACCATTCGGAGCCGGTGCTGTTTCCGCAGGGTGAGACGCGTTCGGCTTTCATCGATCCCACGGGTGAGGGTTACACCGAGCTGGTGCTGACGCTTACCAACGACCAGGGACAGACCGTAAACCTGCGTCCCGCCAAGTTCGTGGCACAGCCGCGCCGCAACTATGTGATTACGGTGAACGTGACCGGCAACGTCAGCAAGGGCGACGCCGTGCTTGAAATCGGACTCGAGGAGGAAGTGACCAAGGAGACCATCACCATCTCGCTCGGCGACGAGCTGTTCACTTCGCCGGCACCGGAGGTGCGTGCCGTCAACTTCACCGCAGGCACACCCATCGACCTGATGGAATATGACGAACTGGCAGTAAGCCCGCAGTTCGACCTGTATGCGTTCGGCGGATTCCGGGAGGTGAACCTTAAGGTGGCCAATACCAACGGCACATACGTGCCGGCGTTCGGATCGAACGTGAATCTGGTCAATGCCGACGCCACCACGCAGGCCCAGCTGGCCGACGCGGGTGTGAAGGTGTCCGGCCTGTTCCGCAACCCCGACAAGATGGCTGTAGTCAACGTAAAGGATTTCTTAGGCAATCTTCCCGCCGGCGAATATTCGGTCAAGGTGGAGGTAGTCGATGCGCTGGGCCGTCTGTCGACCGAGACCGTGGAGAATCCCGTGGAGCTGACGGCAAATGTAACCAAGACGGAGTATTCCATAGTAAGTGCAGGCAACATCGATTATCTGGCCAACGAGGCGCAGGTGGTGGTCAACACCAACTCGCAGCAGCTTAAGAACCGCATCAAGTTCCGCGTCAACAACGCCGAGGCTACGGTCAAGAACGTAACCGAGGGTGGAGCCGCTCCCGCACCGAAGCGTACGCGCACGCGCGCCGAGCTTCCTTACACCTATACATATACTCTGGATGTTCCGCAGGCAACGACCGCTTCGGTGGCAGTGGAAAGCTCGTACGGCAAACTCAAAGCCACGGCCAACGTCACAGTCAACGGACCCGCATACGAGGTGGTGTCAGATGCTTTCGCCCGCTTCGCGGTGTTCGGCATCGAGACGGAGAATGCCGAGATGAAGGAGTATCTGACCAAGAACCTTACCGTTTACAACGGCAATGCTGCGGTAACCCCCGGCAACATCACGCGCGACGTTCAGAATGGCTTTATCACCGTCAAAGGACTGAGTGCCGGCAAAGCATACGATAACATTTCTCTGAAACTTGGCGATGGCTTTGAGAAGGCAGTGCCTTCATTCACGACCGAAGCGGAGGTTGCAGTGCCTAATGGTGATTTCGGTACAGCCGGCCGTCGTATTCAGATCGGAGGACTGATGGTAGGCGGCGAATATAAAGTTGACGTCGCATTTTTCAAGGGAACATATCATCATACTTCATCAATAGATCGAACGGAACCTGAAGGGTGGGCTACAGTAAACGATCTTACAGCTTACACTAATTCAAGTAATAAAAACACATGGTTCATAGTACCTTCTATGTTCCTTGACAATGGAGTGTCAGTGATCCGTTCAGTCGGTTACAATCACAACGGAACTACTCCATCAACCTCGGGCGGACAGGGGAATATAAAGTATTACTGTGAGAATTCTCCGAGTTCTGCACAGCTTGAGAAAGCTGCCGGAGAACTTTTCTTAGGTTCGTATTCATACGATGGAACTGAACATCGCATAAAGGGAACTGCTTTTTCATCGCGACCGCTGTCTGTATCATTCGATTATAAGTACATCCCTGTTAATGGTGAACAGGCTCAGGCAGATGTCGAAGTAATAGATGAATCGGGTTCAGTTCTGGCATCCGGATCAATGCTCCTTTCCGCTTCTGCCGATATGCAAAATAAAACAATTCGTTTGTCGAATTATGTATTTGGCAAGAAAGCGTCTAAATTATACATCAACTTCCGTTCTACAAAATCAGGTGCTGTTCCTGCAATTAATATTCCAACCGGAGGTTCGCTTGATGAAGGCCAAGGCTTAGGTAACAAAACTATATCTGCGAACAGCTATCATGCTTACGCCAAAGGTTCTGAACTGACAATAGACAATGTTAAGGTGTCGTACGACGGTGTGCCGACAATTACCAAATAATAGAATACAGAAATGAAAAAGATATATTTGATACCACTTCTGTCGGCAGGCCTTCTGATGGCCGGATGCTCGAAGGAGAAAGGATTCGATGAGGAGATGTCGGACAACGAGGGACAGGTGCTCAAAACCGCTCTCGACATGTCCACCACTTCGGACCAGATAATGGTGACACGCGCCGAGCAGGGCGTGGACCTGAGCAATTTCAAGATCAACTTCATAAAGAAGGGCGAGACCGTTGCCGCCAAGAGCTACACATACAGCGAAATGCCCGATGTGGTGACGCTGAAGGTAGGCACATATACCGCTACGGCTGAGTTGGGCCAGGATCTCAGCGCCGAATGGGAGAATCCCTACTTCAAGGGACAGTCGGAGGAATTCGATGTAGAGGCATACAAGATTACCTCGTTCATATCTCCGATAGAATGCGAGCTGATGAACATCAAGGCCACCATCGCCTTTGACGAAACCCTGTTGGCCGCAATGTCGCCCGATTCGTATGTGGAGGTAAAGGTAGGCGACAACCCCGGACTGAACTTCACCTCGGCCGAGGCAACCTCCGGTAAGGCCGGTTACTTCAAGCATACCAACGAGAATACTCTCGTAGCCACGTTCCATGGCAAGGTCAACGGCTCGGATATCGTAGAGAGCAAATCGTACGAAGGAATCGCCAAGGGGCGCTGGTATAAACTGACGTTCAAGCTGCACCAGAACAGCGGGGGCGACCCCACGGGCGGTGCGAGCGGTGAAATAGTGGTCGACGCTTCGGTCACTACCGAGGACGTTAACGCCGATGTCACTCTCGAGGATGACGAGCCTCTGGACGACAGCGACCGTCCTAACTGGGGCGGCGGTGACGACCCCGAGCCTCCGACACCCGATAATGCGCCTGAGATTATAGCAATATCGCAAGGCATGGTGTTCGATACTCCCTGGTCTGTAACTGCCGCAAGCGAGTGCGAGTTCAAGATTATAAGTCATGCTGAGGGGGGCATGCAGGAATTTACTTGTGAAATCATTTCCCAGGACCTGACTCCGGAGGAACTCGGAAGCATGAATCTCCCGAATGTTCTTGACCTGGTAAACGAGCCGGCTCCGGACTCGAAGTACCCCAATTATTGGAATGTTCTGGGTAACGATCCGTTTAATTTTCCCACAAACGTTGGTGGCCAGTCGGAAGTAATATTCAAACTTTCCGATTTCATGGGAATGATGGCGGTTTTCGGCAATCATCAGCACACTTTCAGATTCCATGTGAAGGATGCGAACGGTGAAGTCAACAAGGATCTGATTCTTCAATTCTAACTCAAGAGCAATGAAAACAATAATAAAGTATATTATACTTCCTGGTGCCGTACTCGGCGCCACAGCGTTGCTCCAGAGCTGCGCCATGGAGGCACCTTTCGGAGAGGGTGGCGAGGGTTCCCTCTCCATCAACACGGAAATCAACGGCGAGACGAAACAGACCCGTGCCGAGAATAATCTTGATAATGCCGAATACTTGCAGACTCTTCAGGACAAGTGTGTGGTGTTTATCGAGAACAGCCGCGGCGTGATGCGTAAGTACAAGGGTCTGTCGAATATTCCGGCGTCCATCAAACTGTCCTCCGGACAATATGTATGCAACGCCTGGACAGGCGACTCCGTAGCGGCTTCGTTCGACAGCAAGTTCTATCGCGGTCAGCAGCCTTTCGAGATAATCGAAAACGAGAGCACTTCTGTATCCATGAAGTGCAACATAGCCAACGTGGTGGTGTCCGTGGACGCCGCTTCGGTTGCCGGGACAGGATTGCAGAATCCCAAGATCACGTTCACGTCGAGTCGCGGTTCGCTGGAATTCGACGAGACGATGTTTGCCGACAACAAGGGTTATTTCATGATTCCGTCGCCGCAAGACACCAAGAACTATACGGCCGAGAACAGGACTATAACAGTCAATATAGAGGGTACTACCGAGGACGGTCAGGCCTACAGCAAGGAGCACAAGATCGAGAACGTGGAGCGCGCGCATGAATATCAGATCGCGTTGAGCGCAGACAAGCCTTCCATTGACGAGGGTGGTGCGTTGATTCAGCTCATCATCAAGGATATTCCAATCATTGACGATACCGTCGAAATCTTCCCCGCACCTATCGTGAAGGGTTATGGCTTCGATATTGCTGAACAGCTGGTCAACACCGACCGGACGTTCAACGATCAGAAACTCTACATCTGCGAGTATAAGGGAACAAAGAGCGTGCAGGTAGGATTCAGCGAGAACTTTACCGACATGGCCGACGGCGACCTGCTGAACAATACATACGTCGAGCAGTTGTCGGCCAAGGGTATCACCGTAGAGCGTCAGAACAGCAAGGATGCCGAAAGTGGCGTGGACGTATATGAGATATATGTCACGTTCCCTGCGGCGTTCCTCAACGCGCTTCCGTCCAGTCCGACGCAGTACACGGTTGCGATTACGGCCACCGACTCGCGCAACTTAGTTACGGCGGCTTCGCTGCGTATCGCCAACAGCAACGATGCGATTGAAAAGATTGACGATGTAATAGCCGATCCGGCTCCCGATGCCGAGACCGCTCCTATGGCTGTCTTAGCTACTAAAGCTACCCTGACCGGAACTCTCTACAATGCCGATGCCGCACGCTATGGCTTCAAATACCGCAAGGCCGGCGAATCGGCCTGGAACGAGGCTGTGGCAACAGGAGCTAACGGCGCACCGCGTCGCACACGCGCCAATAAGGGAACGGCATTCACTGTGACACTGACCGGTCTGGAATCGGGCACTACATACGAATACAAGGCATTTGCAGATGATTTCGAGTCCACGAATATCCAGACGTTTACCACGGAGTCAAAGTATATCATACCCAATGCCTCTATGGAGGAGTGGAGCACATATCTAAATGGGAATAAAAATATCGTATTCCCGGGATTAGGCTCCGAACCTACTGTTTGGGATTCCGGTAACGAGGGAGCTGCATTAGCATCCGAGACAATTTCTGACAAGAGCTCGGATATGAAACATTCCGGCTCGTATTCGGCAAGACTTGAATCAAAGTATGTTTTCAATCTCAAGATGGCTGCAGGAAATGTATTCCTGGGTGATTTCGTTAAAATCGATGGTATGGACGGCGTGCTTTCTCTGGGTCGTCCTTACAACGGCTCACATCCTGCAAAGCTGCGTGTATGGGCAAATTATCGTCCCAGTTCAGATATGAAGGGTACTGGAGTAAGCAACTACCTGCCTGACGGAATTGATAATGGCCAGATTTATGTGGCTCTTACGGATGAACCTATAGAAATACGCACAAATAAGAACAATCAGAAGCTGTTCTCCACGGACGACCCACACGTGTTGGCATATGGTCAGGTGACCTGGACTGCCAACTTCGGACCCGATGGCGATCTGGAACAGGTGGAGATTCCCATTGAGTACTTTGATCGTGCGTATACAACTAAGGCGACTCATCTTGTGGTTACCTGCTGTGCTTCCAAGTTCGGTGATTTCTATGTCGGAGGTAAGGGCAGTGTATTGTATCTGGATGACTTTGAATTAGTATATGAGTAAATTCTTCTGGATAGCGATAATCGTATCAATTTTGACTCCGGGCTTGACGGCCCGAAGTCAAACTGCGTCTGATGCGCGCCTTTCGACGACTACCGCCGACACGCTGCACATCACGCCGGCCATGATCGACTCCATACGCGCCGCACGCCCCGTGGTCGAGTTCGAACGCAAACTGGAGTCCGTAGTCCTGGTGCCCAAAGGGCAGTGGATAGCCGGTATCTCGTTCGGATATTCGCAGTCGGACCAGAACGACTATCAGTTCCTGGTGTTCGAGAAGATAAACGGCGATACCTACAACGTCAGCGTCAGCCCCAAGCTGCTGTTCGCCTTCAAGGACGACATGGCGGCGGGCGCCAAGTTCAGCTACACCCGTTCGCTGGTGAAGCTGGCCAGTGCCGACATCGTGTTGGGCGAGGATACGAACTATGACATCAATCATCTGTATTCGCTGTCGCACAATTACTACGGCACGCTGTTGTTCCGCAACTATTTCAGCCTTGGGCGCACGCGCCGTTTCGGCATCTTCAACGAGGTGCAGCTGCAGTTAGGCGGCGGTCAGAGCAAGATCACCACCGGCCGCGGCGAGTCGCTGACCGGAACGTACGAACGCAATTTCCAGGCCGGCATCGGCGTGATGCCCGGACTGGTGTGCTTCCTGAGCAACTACAGCGCCGTCGAGGTCAACATCGGCGTGCTCGGTTTCAATTACCGCCACACCAAGTCCATCAAGGACCAGATATATGTGTCGCACCGCAAGACGCAGTCGGCTAATTTCAAAATCAATCTGTTCTCCATCTCGTTTGGAGCAGCTTTTTATCTATGATCATGAAGAAGATATCAAACGGATTGAACAGATTGACGGTCATAGGGCTGATGGCCCTGATGTGTCTGGGTGCCTACGCCGCGCCGGCCCTTGATTCAACGCCGGCCCCTGCCGTGTCTTTGTCGAAGGCGACTGTGGCGAAACCCGCGGTTTCGCATCCCACGGATTCGGTGTCCCCCAAGGGCGCGTACATCTACATCCCGGACTCGTTGCAGAACGATGTGCTGCAGCTGCTGCGCGGCCACAGCCGCGTGGTGGACGACAACCTGGACCTGGACCTGGAGGAACAGACCACATACAAGGGCGACACCATCCCGATGGTGCTGAAACAGCGCAACCTCGGCCGCTACGACCGGGGTCTGTCGGCGCTGCTGTATGTGCCCAAGGGGCAATGGTCGTTCGGACTCACCGTAAGCTACGGCAACCTGTCGACCAAGGACCTGGAGATATTCGACCTGCTGAGCGACATCAACATCGGTGCACACGCATTCCGCATACGCCCGTATCTGCAATACACCGTCCGCAACAACCTTGCGGTGGGTATGCGGTTCGGCTATTACAACGCCAAGGGCAACGTGGATTCGTTCAAGGTGGATATCGACGAAGACATGAATTTCAGCCTGCACGACATCGGCTATAAGGCCGAGTCGTACACCGGGGCCGTGTTCGCCAGCCAGTACATCGGACTGAGCCGCCACGGCCGGTTCGGTATATATAATGAGATAGAGCTGGCGTTCGGGTCGGGAAGCAGCGACTTCAAGCGCCCGTACGGCGGCAACCTGCGCACCACGCACACCACATGGACCGAGGCGCAGCTTAACTTCTCGCCCGGTGTCCAGATGTTTATCATGAAGAACGTGTCGTTCCATATCTCGTTCGGCGTGTTCGGCTTCAACATCAAGAAGGAACGTCAGACCGAAGACGGCAAGGATACGGGCAACCGGCTGTCGTCCGGAGCAAGTTTCCGTTTCAATTTGTTCAACATTAACTTCGGCATCGGCGTCCATATTTAATATGAAGAATCGGAATATATTGTATATAGCGGCGGTGCTGCTGGCAGTGGCGGGTTGCATCAAGAACGACCTGCCGTATCCGCGCATCATCTGTAACATAACGTCGCTGACGGCCGAGGGCGAGCTGCGCCAGTCGTACATCGACTCTGTGACGCAGGAGGTGACGGTATATCTTAAGGAGACCGTGGACATCGACCATGTGCGTTTCACGGAATTCACCATGAGCGCCGGTGCCCGCTGCGACACGAATCTGCTGCAGGGCACGTACGACATGTCGCGGCCATTGTACGTGAAGCTGAGCCTGTATCAGGACTATATATGGAAGATTCAGGCCGTACAGGATATAGAACGGTACTTCGAGGTGGACGGCGAGATGGGCAGCAGTGTGATCGACCCGGTGGCCCGCCGCGTGGTGGTGACCATGCCCGAAGGCACCGATCTGCACCACCTGCGGCTGGTGCGGGCCAAGCTCGGGCCTGCCGGAGTGACGCGGTATGATCCACCGCTCGATCCGGGTCCCATCGACCTGTACGAGCCGAAGAAGATAACCCTGAAGTATTGGGACCGCGAGGAAGTATGGACCCTCTACGCGCAGATATCTGAACTGGTGGTCAGCACTTCCAGGGTCGATCCCTGGTCGCAGGTGGTATGGGCTTACGGTATGGGACCGGCCGATGTGAAGAACGGCTTCCAGTACCGCCGTAAGGGCGACATTGACTGGATTGATGTGCCTGAAAGCGCCATCACGCAGACACAGGGCAGCTTCGCGTGTCACATCGACCACCTGGAGCCGCTGACGGACTATGAGGTGCGCGCCGTGTCGGGCGAGAACGTTGGCAACATCGTTAGCGTCACCACACAGGCCACCGCCGATATCCCCAACGGTGACTTCGAGGACTGGCACAAGACCTCCAAGGGCATGTGGTGCCCGTGGGCCGAGGACGGCACTTCGTTCTGGGATACGGGCAATACCGGCACCATGACGTTGGGATCGAACAACAGCGAGCCTTCCGACCATACGCCTACCGGCACCGGTACCGCAGCGCTGCTCAATACCCGCTTCGTGGGCATCGGCATTATCGGCAAACTCGGCGCCGGATCCATATTCACCGGTGTGTTCGCCAAGGTGGACGGCACCAACGGCATCCTGAACTTCGGGCGCCCGTGGAACCTGAGGCCCACCAAGCTGAAGGGATATTACCAATATCAGGGCGTGGACATCGACTACACCTCCTCAGAATGGGCCGACCTGAAGGGACGTCCAGATACATGTCAGATATACATAGCGCTGACCGACTGGACCGCGCCGTACGAGATCCGCACCAACCCGAAGAACCGTCAGCTGTTCAATCCGAATGCCGACTATGTTATAGGCTACGGCGAGCTGCTTGATGCCGGCACCATGGATAGTTACCAGCCGTTCGAAGTCGAGATCAAATACCGCGACACGTCGAAGGTGCCGAGTTATCTGGTCATTTCGTGTTGTGCCTCCAAATTCGGCGACTACTTCACCGGCGGCAACGGCTCCAAGCTCTGGGTCGACCAGCTCTCCTTCAGCTACGACTACTGACGATAGGACAGGAGAAATTGGTAACATTGCAATTTGGTTATTTAGACAGGAGAACAGTAGAAACAGGTAACATTGCAATTTGGTTATTTAGACAGGAGAACAGGAGGAACAGTAGATAAATGAAAGCAGTATATCTTCTGTTTCTACTGTTCTTCTGTCAAAAATAAATCAGGACAATCAATGGGCACTCCTGTTCCTCCTGTTCTCCTATCAAATTAATTTATTATGGAGATATCTCAACTCTTACAACTAATCAAAGATGCTGCCTATGAAGTGCGGCTGCATCTGGCACCAGGTTTTCTTGAATCTGTTTATCAGAATGCATTGCAGGTAGAATTAAGGGATAGAGGCCTGTCAGCAGAAAAGGAAGTCCCCATACCTGTAATGTATAAGCAGCGTATAGTCGGAGATTTCAGGGCAGACCTCCTGGTGAGTAATTCCGTAATAATTGAACTGAAGGCGGTAAAGGAAATTACTCCTATACATGAAGCCCAATTAGTAAACTATCTTACAGCAACAGGACTCGATTATGGGTATATTATAAACTATGGAGGGGATAAATATCGTATTATTTTAAAAACAAGGTTGTATAATAAGTAAATATTACCTTTAGACAGTAGAACCGTAGAAAATAATTACCATACAATTTGGTTATTTAGACAATAGAACAGTAGAAACAGGATATGTATTTGAGATTTGATCGATTCTTCTGTTACTCCTGTTCTTCTGTCAAAAAACAAAATACCAGGCGTTCAGCGGATTCTCCTGTTTCTCCTGTTCTCCTGTCAAAAACAAAGCGCCAGGCGTTCAGCGGACTCTCCTGTTTCTCCTGTTCTCCTGTCAAAAACAAAACATCAGGCGTTCAGTGGACTCTCCTGTTTCACCTGTTCTACTGTAAAAGTAACCTCAGGCGTACAGCGTACTCTCCTGTTCTCCTGTCAAAAATTACACCGGGCGTTCAGCAGACACTCCTGTTTCTCCTGTTCTCCTGTCAAAAATAAAGCCGCAGGCGTACAGCGTACACTCCTGTTTCTCCTGTTCTCCTGTCAAAAACCAAACACCGGGCGTTCAGCGTACACTCCTGTTCCTCCTGTTCTCCTGTCAAAAACATGAATTATGAATAACATAAAACACATATTCGTTGTGGTGGCGGTGCTGGCCGGAGTGCTGGCGTCGTCGGCACAGATTACGTACCCTCAGCAGGAACCCTATCAGCTCACTCACGCCATGAAGGGCGTGAAGCTAAGCACCGACATCGTGGCGCTGGCGTTGCCGGCGGCCGCGCTGATCGGTACGCTCTGCGCCCGCGACTGGCAGGGACTGCTCCAAGGCGTGGAGACCGCCGCCGTAACTGCTGCCGCCACCTACGTCCTGAAATACGCCTGCCGCGAGAAACGACCCGACGGAAGCGACTTCCACAGCTTTCCCTCCGGCCATACCGCCGTCTCGTTCGCAACAGCCACATACCTGACGCGCCGCTACGGTTGGCAATACGGCGTGCCGGCATACGTGCTCGGCACATACGTGGCCTGGGGACGATGCTTCTCGCGCCAGCATTATGTATGGGACTGCCTGGTCGGTGCCGCCATCGGCGCCGGCTCGGCACTGATATTCACCACTCCGTTCGCCAAGAAACATAACCTCCAGCTGGCCCCCGTGGCCGACGAACGGACCAAAAACATCGGTATCTATGCCTCCATCACATTCTAATCCTCCCTCCGGGGCTAATAACGGTAACGAGGGACGACCGCCACGTACGGGCTTTTTGCGCGGACGATGGCGGTCGTTCGGCTTTGCCTGGCAGGGCATCAAATGGCTGTTCGGCCATGAACGCAACGCCATGTTCCATCTCGGTGCCGCCGTCGTGGTCATAATCGCCGGCATAATTCTGCACCTTGAAGCATGGGAATGGTGTGCGGTGATATTCTGCATAGGCGGCATGTTTACTGCCGAAGGAATGAACACTGCCGTCGAAAAACTTGCCGATCATGTCTGCAGCGACTGGAACGAGAACATAAAAATCGTGAAGGATGTGGCTGCCGGAGCGGTTTTTTTGATGACTTTTGCCTGCATCGCGGTCGGTCTTATCGTTTTTTTACCCAAGCTCCTTGCATTGTAGACATGTTATAGAACATAATATTAACAAAACGAAATATATTTTAACATTTATTGATTACGCGGAGAATCAACGAGTTAAACGGATAAGTAAAGGAATTTTGAAAAAATATCGTGAAAGCACTTGACAAGGGCCGAAAAACATA
>DESI01000093.1 GCA_002361235.1 Porphyromonadaceae bacterium UBA3318
AGCGGAAGAGTAGGTAATCGCCACTTTGAAAGGAAGGGACTCAGAAATGAGTCCCTTTTTTTGTGTCCAAACATACGGCCTTTTGTCCAAAGACACGGCCTTTTGTATTGAGACGAAGGCTATCTGAGCTCGTGAGAAATTTAGACAGGAGAGCGGAAAAGTAGACAGGAGAACGGGAGAACAGGAGCAGACGGTAATGGAGGGGCGGTGTACACACCGCCCGCAATGTCGATTCAGTGATAAATTGACGACGTGGACGTCGTCATCCCAGTCGCACGGTTCCTGTTCCCCGTTCTCCTGTTCTCCTGTCGAAATTTGTCCCAAGGCCGTGCCTTATATGTTTATAAGAGAAGTTAAGCCTTACAGAGCGATGACGAGCTTCGAAAGTCTTGCCTCGGAGAGGCTGTTTCTCTTTAACCCCACGATAGCAGGGCAGCGACAGCTGAAACTGCTTTCGTGGGGACTAATCCGTAGGGGAAAGCTTGGTCGGAGACCATGTCTCTGTACTGTCACGGAGCGGCAATAGCGGAAGGCGAGCGACATGGTCTCCGACCAAGCCGTACTGCATCCGGATGCTCCCCACGAAGGCTGTCGGATTGCTACGCAACCTCCAGCCATCATGGGGTTAAAGAGAAACAGCCTCTCCGAGGCATTAATACAGTAGTTCAATAGAGTGTCCGCAGCACTGTGGAATGCCCACGCCACGAAGGAACTATTGTCTTATAAATCGACTACATTGGGAGGTAACGGAGAGGTAACGTGAAGGTAACGTGGAGGTAACGTGGAGGTAACGTGGAGGTGACGGGGAGGTAAGGGGGAGGTGACGGGGAGGTAAGGGGGAGGTGACGGTGATGTAATGGTGAGGTAACGGGGAGATAACGGGGTGAGGTAACGGGGAGGTGACGGGGAGGTAACGGGGAGGTAACGGGGAGGTAATGGGGAGAGGTAACGGGGAGGTAACAGGGTGAGGTAATGGGGAGGTAACGGGGAGGTGACGGGGAGGTGACGGGGAGGTGACGGGGAGGTAATGGAGAGGTAATGGAGAGGTAATGGAGAGGTAATGGAGAGGTAACATTATTTTAACACAATTTAGTTGGGGCTTAGGCTTTTTTTTCTTAATTTTGTGGCTGAAATGAGTCTATAGTGTCAAGCATTATTCAACAGTCTGAACAATACTATGATATAATAGATGACAACGGAAATACTAATACAAACCTAAATACAAAATTATGAAGAAACTTTTACTCACATTAGCATCCGTAGCTATGGCAATGGCAGCTTCAGCAACGGACTACACCCTGTTCGATATCGCGAACAAGGGAACGTGGACAGAGAAAGGTACCGGTTTCGAGTGGACTGACGGCGAGTTCACTATCACGACGGATAAGGGTAACTACAACAACAACCTCGTATCGCCTGTTGCCAATGACTACTCATGGCGTGTATATAAGGGTTCGAATGTGACAATCACATCGAAGACTGTAGACATGAAGTCAGTAGTCATAACCTACGATGACTACGTGTATAACGGTACAGATTATGTTGGACCTATGTCCTTTGGTGAAGGATGGACCGGAGCAATATCCGGCCACACCTATACCATCAACAATGCCGCAGGTTCAAAGACCTTCACAGCATCGCCCTACGAGAAGCAGGTTCGTATCAAGAAATTAATAGTTAGCACCGATGACACCTAATCCCCCGGCAGAAGGCGTTACATTCGTAAAGGCTACTACCCTTGAAACAGGTTCGTATGTGTTCGTATGTGACAGTAAGATCGGTACGCCTGCTTCCGCAAGTGCGACGTTCGGTCGTATTGCTCTTGCAGATGCTACAATCGATGGCGACAATGTAAAGACAGATGCAAAAAATGCCTTCGAGATTACAGTTGCTGACGGAAAGGCTACCATCAAGGATGCAGAAGGTCGTTTCTACAGCATGGATGACAATCACTTCACAAACTTCCAGTTCTATAAGGATGAGAACCAGTATAACTATTGGACATTCGCTTTTGAAGGTGACAAAGTGAAGTTCACTAACGCTGTGAATACAGATTGCTTCATTTGCCAGAGCAAGGGAGATCAGGGTACTTTCTATACTAATATCGCACCTGCCAAGGCTCCCACAGAGTTCAATCTGCCCGTTCTGTACAAGAAGGCTGATGGTAGCGGCGTTGCCAATATAGCCGTCGAGAACAACGGCGAGGCAGTTTACTACAACCTGCAGGGCGTTCGCGTAGAGAACCCCGTAAAGGGCCTGTATATCGTGGTAAAGGGAGGCAAGAGCCAGAAGGTAATGTTCTAATCGGGAACAACGCGATAATATCAAGGGAAGGGTGTCATTCGGCACCCTTCTGTTATTTAGAGGTGTAGGGGGATATTTGACGACGCGAGGATTCTTATAATTGGCGACGTGGACGTCGCCATCCCAGTGGCTCATCCCGGTATGCGGACTGGAGTGACGACGTCCACGTCGTCAATATATGGGCGGTGGGGACACCGCCCCTCCAGTAGCGTGGACGTCACCAACGTGCACATCGTCAGCGTGGACGTCGACAGGGAGGCATACACAGGGAGGCATCATTCTTTTTGTTTGCATTTGTGGCGGGAATTTATTAGCTTTGCATTTTAAACGGATAATCAACGTCAGGATATGGAGCGAAGCAGTGATTTGACGGGAACTATCGGCACTTTGACTCGTGTCGAGGAAAGCAATGGCATTACGAAACCGCGCATCCTTATAATCTACACGGGTGGAACCATCGGCATGACCGAGAACCCTGTGACGGGACGTCTTGAGCCTTACAATTTCGCGAATCTGATTGAAAACGTTCCCAAACTGCGGCGTCTGGATTTCAATATCGATTATTATCAGTTTGACGTTCCGGTGGATTCTTCGGCCATCAATCCGAACCATTGGGTGACGATGGCGCACATCATCGAGGACACATACGACCAGTATGACGGCTATGTGGTGCTTCACGGCACCGATACAATGGCCTACACGGCGTCAATGATGAGTTTTATGCTGGAGAATCTGCGCAAGCCGGTGGTGATAACCGGCAGCCAGCTCCCGATAGGGGAGGTGCGGACAGACGGCGAGGAAAACCTGATCACTTCGCTGCAGATTGCGGCCGAACGTACGCCCGAAGGCGAGCCGATGATACAGGAGGTGTGCATACTGTTTGAAAACTATCTATGGCGCGGCAACCGAAGCACCAAGTACTCGGCCGACAACTTCAACGCCTTCAAGAGCAACAATTTCCCGCGCCTGGCTAAGATAGGCTTAGGCATCAGTTTCCGCAGGGATGTGCTGTGGCGTCCACGTGAGGACAAGCCCCTGACGGTGCATTACGGCATCGATCCGCATGTGATATACCTGAGTCTGTTCCCCGGCCTGAACGAGTCGATAATGCGTTATATGCTTGAGGCTCCGGACCTGCGCGGGGTGGTGCTGAAGACCTTCGGTGCCGGCAACGCCCCGACCGACGACTGGTTCATCAGCACCCTGAAGGAAGCCGTGGACCGCGGCCTTGTGATAGTGAACGTGACGCAATGCCACAACGGCATGGTGGATCCGTACCGTTACGAGACCGGCGAGGGACTGAGTCGCGCCGGCGTGATTCCGGGCAAGGACCTTACGAGCGAGGCCGCGATAACGAAGCTGATGTTCCTGTTCGGCCAGGGATATGACCGCGAGGAAGTGAAGCGGCTGATGGAGATTCCGCTGGTGGGCGAGATGCACGCGTAAGGGGACAGCGCCACATCTCAAGGTCAGGAAATGACAAACACTGATGCCAAGCGGGAGCCGGGGCTGAACCGTCAGATACCGGCACTGGCCCTCCCTGCGATAATAAGCAACATCACCGTACCGCTGCTGGGGCTGTGCGACACGGCCGTGGCGGGACATCTGCCCGAAGTGGCGGCGATCGGAGCCATATCCGTAGGCTCCATGATGATCAATGTGTTTTGCTGGCTGTTCGGTTTTCTGCGCATGGGCACCACGGGGCTGGTGGCGCAGGCATACGGCGCGCGCAACCGCGGACGCTGTCTGGACATATTGCGCAAGACGCTGTGGGCTGCCGTCATAGGTGGCATCGTGGTCATCGTGGCGCAAGTGCCGCTGTGGAACGCGCTGATGGCGCTGATGAGGCCTGACGGCGACGTGCAGGAGCTGACGCGGCAATATTACAGGATATGTGTATGGGGCGTGGCGCCGCAATTGGTGATCATGACCTTGACCGGGTGGTTTATCGGACTGCAGAACACCCGTGTGCCGATGTGGATAGCCATTGGCGTGAACGTGGTGAATGTGACGCTCAATGTGCTGTTGGGACTCGTGTTGGGCTACGGCGTGCGCGGCGTGGCTATGGGTACGACCGTTTCCAACTGGATGGGATGTGTGGCAGCCGTTGTAGTATGCCTGAACTGGGTTCGCGGCAGGAACGGGGTGTTACGGCAGCTGACGGAGCATCGCGACGGGCGCGTGGCCTGGAAGGAACTGTTCGGGATGAACGGCTATCTGTTCGTACGGTCGGCGTGCATCATGGCTGTGTCGTTGTCGATGACGGCGTATAGTGCCAGGATGGGAGCTGTTTCTTTGGCCGCCAACGCCGTGATGATGCAGTTCTTTCTGCTGTTCAGCTATTTTATGGATGGATTCGCCTTTGCAGGCGAGGGATTGGTGGGGAAATATCATGGAGCCGGCAATGCGGGCATGATGCGGCGCAGTGTGCGCGCGTTGCTGAAGTGGGGGGCATGGATGGCCGTGATATTCTTCACGGTATACGCGCTGTTCACTCCGCAGATTACGGGATTGCTGACGGATAAAAGCGTGGTGGTGGAGCGTATGGAGCATCTTAAAGTGTTCGTTATGTTGCTGCCTCCGCTGACCGTCTTGGCCTTCATATTCGACGGCATATACATCGGATTGGGGCGTACCGGCGTCATGATGTGGTCGGCCATTGCCGGCATGGCGGTGTTTTATGCCATAACCGGCGTGAGCGGACTGAAGCAGGACGGAACGGGCGTGCTCTGGCTGGCGTTTGAGGCCTACTTGGTGCTTCGCGGCGCATGGCTGGCAACCTTTTACGCCGTTGATGGCAAAAAAATGGCGAAAATTTCGTAAATTTGCAGAACGGGTGCAAAATGGCCCGAAACGAAATGGAAGAAACGAATAGCGGCTACAGGGCGATACGCATAGGAGACCCGTCAGACTGGCGATTGGTGATGGTGATCGGTGCCGGTGGCATCGAGACATATCTGCGCAATGTGGAGAATCCGATGGACGAGGTCGAGACACTGTTCCGCGAGGAATGGGACGGTGACACGTCGACCTTGCTGGAGCGTGTGGAGAGTGCTGTGTACGACCATCCTCAGTTGCTCGACGACTTTGCCGCCGACATAGCGATAGAGACGCCCAAGGCGTTGTGGATTCCCGAGAAAATAGTGGAAAAGGGTGAGGAATCGGATTCCGAGGACGAGACGCCGACCGTGGAGAAGATATACAACACCGTGTACGAAGCCGCCGAGGAGGACATAATGCAGGACTATGTGGACGGCAAGGTGTGCGCCTACACGCTCGTGCCGGGCTTGCAGGCATTCCTGCAGCGCACGTTCCCCGGCGCGCGGATACGCTGCCACCAGTCGGTATTGGTGAAGCGCCTGTGCGACAGGGTGGTGGATATGCCTCGCGTGTACATAGACATACGCAAGGGATGGGCCGATTTCGTGGTGTTCGATGGCGCGAAGCTGCTGATGGCCGTGAGTCACGAATGGCGCGCGCAGGAAGATATACGTTATCATTTGTTTAATCTGTTGGACGTGTACGACATCGACCCGAAGGGGGTGCATGTCAGCCTGTCGGGAATGCGCGACGAGAAGAACGCGCTGATGCAGGCGTTGCGCAGCGACGTGGCGTATGTGATGAAAACGTTAGTGCCCGGCATAGCCTCCAAGACGGGTATGTCGCTTGTGGCGTCGCTGCTGATGAGAAGCGAGAAGTAGTGATAAGTGACAAGTGACGAGGTAAGGTAGAAATAAGAAAGACTGGATGAGGATAATAAGAGGGAAATATGGCCGCCGTCGGTTTGACGTGCCGAAGAACATAACGGCGCGTCCTACTACGGACTTTGCGCGCGAGAACCTGTTCAATGTGCTGGAGAACCGCGGCGAGATAGAGGACATGGTGGTGCTGGACCTGTTTGCCGGCACGGGAGCGATATCGTGGGAATTCGTGTCGCGCGGCGCTCGTGAGGTAACCGCCGTAGAGGAAGCTCCCGTGCAGGCACGTTTCATCCTGTCGGTGCAGGAGAAATTAGGCGACAAGACGTTGCGGCTGTTTCGCGGCGACGTGTTCCGCTATCTGGAGCGTCCCCGCGGTGAATACGATGTGGTATTCGCCGACCCGCCGTACGATCATCCTCGTTTCGGCGAGATACCGGGCCTGATACTCGGGTCGAGCGCAGCAAAACCCGGAGCATTGGTGATTGTGGAGCATTCCTCGAAGTTCGATTTCAGCGAGATGCCCGAATTTACCGAGAAACGGGAATACGGCAGCGTGAACTTCAGCTTTTTCAGAAAGAAAACGGAGGAACAGTAAGATAATGGATTGAGGTATAATCAGACATAAGACTCAGAATAAAGATGGACAATAAGATAATACTGGACAGGATAGAGGACGCCATTGAGGATTTCCGCAACGGCAAAATGGTGATAGTGGTGGACGACGAGGACCGCGAGAACGAAGGAGACCTGATCATGGCCGCCGAGAAGATCACGCCCGAGGACGTGAACTTCATGCTGAAGAACGCCCGCGGCGTGCTGTGCGCGCCCATCACTCAGGAGCGTTGCCGCGAACTGAAACTGGAGAAGCAGGTGGAGGACAACACCTCGATGCTCGGCACTCCGTTTACCGTGACCGTTGACAAGCTGGAAGGGTGCTCCACCGGCGTGAGTGCAGCCGACCGTAGCGCCACGCTGCGCGCCCTGGCCGATCCCGCATCGGTGCCCGAGACCTTCGGACGCCCGGGACATGTCAATCCGCTGTATGCCCAGGACCGAGGCGTGCTGCAGCGCGCCGGACACACCGAGGCCGCAGTGGATCTGTGCCGTCTGGCCGGACTCGAACCCGCCGGCGTGCTGATGGAGATAATGAACGAGGACGGCACAATGGCCCGTCTCCCCGAGCTGCGCAAGTATGCCGACGAATGGGGACTGAAGTTGGTCAGCATCGCCGATCTGATAGCATACCGTCTGCAGAACGACTCATTGGTGGAGCGCGGCGAGGAAGTAGACCTTCCCACCGCCTACGGACATTTCCACCTGATACCCTTCCGTCAGAAGGACAACGGACTGGAGCATGTGGCCCTGATCAAAGGCGACGTGACGGGCGACGAACCTGTATTAGTGCGCGTGCATTCCAGCTGCGCCACCGGCGACATATTCGGCTCGATGCGCTGCGAATGCGGCGAACAGCTGCACAAGTCCATGCAGGCGATAGACAAGGAGGGACGCGGCGCCGTGATATACCTCAACCAGGAGGGGCGCGGCATCGGACTGATGGAGAAGATAAAGGCCTATAAGTTGCAGGAGAACGGCATGGACACCGTCGACGCCAACCTGCACCTCGGCCACAAGGCCGACGAGCGCGACTACGGAGTGGGAGCCAACATCCTGCATTCGTTGGGAATACGGAAAATGAAACTGATGACCAACAACCCGATGAAGCGTATCGGTCTGGACGGCTACGGCCTGGAGATTACCGAGATAATCCCGCTGGAGATAGAGCCCAACGAGTACAACCGGTTCTACATGAGGACCAAGAAGGAAAGGATGGGACATCAATTACACAAAGTGTAATTGATGGAAGTTGAAAGAGTTTAGAAAGTTAAGAGAATAGTGTAAATAAAGGTAGAGATGAGGCGGACAATAATAACAACTGCGGCAGTAGTGGCGATGGCAGCTATGGCATTAGGAGCCAATGCCGAAAAGAGGGCTTTGGGCCACGATGATTTCGACAACTGGAAGGGTGTGACCAACTACGGCGTGAGCCGCAACGGCGCGTGGGCGGCGTATGCCGTCAATCCGCAGGAGGGTGACGGCGAGCTGTACTTCCGTAACGTGAAGACCGGTAAAAGCGTGATGATACCGCGCGGCTACAAGCCTCAGTTTACCGCCGACGGCAAATATGGCGTGGCGTTGATCAAGCCTCAATACTCCAAGACCCGCAAAGCCAAGATAGCCAAGAAGAAAGACCATGAGATGCCGACCGACTCCCTGGCTATGGTCGATCTGGAGACCCTGAAGGTAGAGAAGGTGGCCGACGTCAAGAGCTATAAGTTGGGACGCGACGGCGGCGACTGGGTGGCCTGGGTATCGACCGATACCGCATATATCAAGGCCAAGGAGCTTAAAGACAAGGATATAAACCGTCCCATCGTGATGTACGACATGGAGACGGGCCAGAAGCGCGCCATCAAGTACGTGAAGGACTTCGTGTTCTCGCGCGATGGCGGCAAATTGGCGCTGAGCATTGAGAAACCTGAGAAGGACACGATAGCCACCAACGGCGTGGGAATGGTGTTCTTTCCCGACACGAGCTATGTGCTGATAGACCGTGACAAGAAATTTTACGGCACGCCCGTATTGGATTATGCCGGCGAAAAATTGGCCTATACCTGCAGCGACGACACCGTGAAAAGCGGCACCAAGGACGTGAAGATATTCGTGAGCGACCTTCGCCACGAGATGCGCAGCCCGCGCGAGGTAGTGATGAGCTATAAGGACCGTCAGGGCAACGTGCTGCGGCCCAACGAATACACGACGCCCAAGTTCTCGCACAACGGCAAACGGCTGATAGGGGGCGTGGCACCGGTGATAGCGCCCGACGACACGACCATCTACGACTTCGAGACCGGTAAGCTCGACATCTGGCGCTGGGACGCACCCATGACTCCGCCGCAGGAGAAACATAATCTTGACGACATCAAAAAGGTGTCTTATCCGGTTGTCGTGAATCTTGACAACGGCAAGCAGACACTGCTGACCGACAATCTGCTGGAGACAGTGGAACCCGGCGACCGCTGGGACAGCGACTGGGTATTAGTCGTAGACCGCAATGAATCCGTGGTCAGCGAGCAGTGGAACTACTTCGCGCCCACGCGGATGTATGTGATGAACGTGAACACCGGCGAGAAGCGCGAGGTGGGCAAGTTCATGCTGGACCAGCAGCCCCAGCTGTCGCCCAGCGGCAACTATGTGGCATGGTTCGACAACCGCACCTGGAACGTTTACGACATAAAGAACAACCGCACGGTCGACGCCGGCAAGGATGTGCCCGAGCCGCTGTGGGACACTCTCGACGAGCATCCCTCGCCCTCGATGGCATGGGGCAGCGCCGGATGGAGCAAGGACGACGGCCGATTCTTAGTTTACGGCAAGTGTGACATCTGGAGCCTCGACCCGAAAGGGGAGGCCAAGCCCGTGAACCTGACCAAAGGGAAGGGAGAGGCCGACGGAGTGCGGATACGTTACAAGGAACTTGATTCCGAATACCGCTATCTCAGCGACGGCGACGTGATGACACTGTCGCTGTACGATTACAAGGATCATTACTACGGCATGGGCTGGATGCGCTACGGCAAGAACGACACTCCTCATTTCGAGGTACTGGACGGCCACGAATACAGCTATGTGCGCAAGGCCAAAGACGCCCCGGTCTATACCTGGACACGCGGCAATTTCTCCGAGATTCCCGAGGTGTGGCTGAGCAAAGGAACGGCTTTTGAGAAAGCGCAGAAACTGACGCAGGTCAGCGACCAGCTCACGGACGTGAAGTGGGGCACGGCGCGGCTTGTGAAATGGTATGCCTACGACGGCAAGCCGACCGAAGGAGTGCTCTACGTGCCCGATGACCTCGACACCTCCAAGCAGTATCCGATGCTGTGCGTGTTCTACGAGACGGGTACGGAGGACCTGTACAGCCACTACACCATGCAGCCCTCGTGGAGCTGGGTGAACTATGGCTTCTATGTCAGCCGCGGGTATGTGGTGTTCGTGCCAGATATCCATTACACCTCCGGACGTCCCGGCGAGGACGCGTACAATTACGTGTGTAGCGGCGTGGAGGAGATGTGTCGCCGCTATCCCTGGATCAACAAGGACAAGGTGGGCATCGACGGTCAGAGCTGGGGAGGCTATCAGACAGCCTTCTTAGTGACGCGCACAAACATGTTTGCCTGCGCAGGGTCGGGCGCTCCGGTGTCGAACATGACGTCGGCCTACGGCGGCATACGCTGGGAGTCGGGCGACTCACGCCAGGCCCAGTACGAGCAGGGTCAGAGCCGTATCGGCGGCAATCTGTGGGACAAGACCCAGCAGTACATAGCCAACTCGCCGGTGTTCTATGCCAACCGCGTAAACACACCGCTGCTGATAATGCACAACGACAACGACGGCGCGGTGCCATGGTATCAGGGCATAGAGATGTTCATGGCCCTGCGACGCCTGCAAAAGCCCGTGTGGATGCTGCAGTACAACGGCGAAAGCCACAACATCAAGGCGCGCAAGAACCGCAAGGACATCACAAAGCGTCTGCAGCAATTCTTCGACCACTATCTGAAGGACGACCCTATGCCTATGTGGATGAAGGATGGCGTGCCTATGATCAGAAAGGGTCAGGAATTCGGATTCGAACTGATTGAGGAGAAATGATCCGGTTCGTAAACGCAAAGATCAATATAGGACTCCGTGTGGTCGGCAAGCGCCCGGACGGCTACCACAATCTGGAGACACTGTTCTATCCGGTAGGCGTTTATGCCGGGAGCGCGGAGAATCCCGAATCGTTCGGCGATGTATTGGAGATAACTCCTGTCGACACGCCGGGATTCAGAGTCGAAATGCGTGGCCGGGCAGTAGACTGTCCGCTTGAAAAGAATCTTGTTTACAAGGCTGCGAAGCTATATTTTGACGAACTGGCCACACCCGGATTCGGCGCGCGGATAGTGCTGGAGAAGCATCTGCCGGACGGCGCGGGACTTGGAGGGGGTAGCGCCGACGCCGCCTTTACGCTAAAGGGACTGTCGGAACTCGACGCGGATGCCGACGACGAGACGTTGGCAAGGCTGGCTCTGCGGTTGGGTGCCGACTGTCCCTTTTTCATTTACAACCGGCCTATGTATGCCGAAGGTGTCGGCGAACTGCTGGAGCCGGCGCCGGGCATCGACCTGAAGGGATGCTGGATCACGATAGTGAAGCCGAGAATTTATATATCGACCAAGGAAGCGTTTGCCGGAATACATTGCCGACCGTCGGAAACAGATCTGCGAAAGTTGGCAGGCAAGCCCTTGGATGATTACAGATCGGTGGCCGTCAACGACTTCGAGGCGAGTGTGTTTCCCGCGCATCCCGAACTGCCGGCCATCAAGCGCAGACTGTATGATATGGGCGCGAAATATGCGTCGATGAGCGGCAGCGGCTCGTCGATATACGGCATATTCACCGACCGCGAGCTTGCCGCGACGGCAAGACGCGAATTTATGCATGACGGAACTATCGAGGCTTCATACTTGTTAAAAATGTGAGGGACCTGATTGTGAAGCCGTTCATATCCCGGTCGCATTCCAGTCGCAGGGATAGAAATCTCACAGCCGGGTTATAAAAAACCGATAAATTGTTGCGTAGAGTCCGTAATTAACATTTATTGGCATAAAATTTGTAAGGTATGAGACATAATAAGAAGCGCCGTCATCACGATAACGGCACGCAACATCCCGGAACGGGTCAAAGGAATATGGAAGAAAACACTACAAATAAGAATGCACAGAAAGCGCCTGAAAACGACGTGGTTGTAGACGAAGTGAACAGCACTCCGGCCGAGGAACAGGAGGCCGGGAACGTCGTGGCCGAAGGCGCCGACGAGGAACTGAGCGAGGAAGCGAAGCTCCGGAAGGAAGTGGACGAACTCAAGGGAAAACTGGACAAGGCCAAGAACGACGAGCTGTATCTGCGCGCCGAGTTCGACAATTTCCGCAAGCGCACGCTGAAGGAGAAAGCCGAACTGATCAAGAACGCCGCCGAATCTGCCTTCAAGGGGCTGCTGCCCGTGGTTGACGACATGGAGCGCGCATTGGCTCACAGCGACGATACGACCGACCCCAAGACGCTGCGCGAGGGAATGGCGCTGATATACAAGAAGCTGAAGAAATACATGGAGCAGAACGGAGTGAAGGAGATGGAAACCACCGGCAATCCGTTCGACGCCGACAAGGCCGAGGCCATAGCCATGGTGCCCGCACAGTCCGAGGATCAGAAAGGCATGGTGATAGACACCGTGGAAAAAGGATATACTATAAACGATAAAGTGCTGCGCCACGCTAAGGTAGCCGTCGGCCAGTAAAATCCCGGCTGGAGATTCCTACAGTCGGATAAATAACAAGGAGCCGGAATTATGGCAGACGAGAAAAGAGATTATTACGAGGTGCTTGGCGTCAGCAAGGACGCTACCCCGGAAGAAATAAAGAAAGCGTATCGCAAGATGGCGGTCAAGTACCATCCTGACCGCAATCCGGGCGACAAGGCTGCCGAGGAGAAATTCAAGGAGGCCGCGGAAGCCTACGACGTGTTGAGTGATACGGAGAAGCGCGCCAAGTACGACAAGTTCGGCCACTCGATGGGTCCGCAGGGCTTCGGTGGCGGAGGCGGCTACGGCGGTTTCGGCGGCGGAATGTCGATGGAGGATATCTTCGCCCACTTCGGCGACATCTTCGGCGGACATTTCGGCGGGGCTGACTTCGGCGGCTTCGGCGGGGCTGCGGGCGCACGTCCGCGCCGGCACGTAAACAAGGGCACCGACCTTCGCATCACCGTCAAGGTGACGCTGAAGGACATCAAGGAGGGCGTCGACAAGAAGCTGAAGATTCCGATGCAGGTGGCATGTCCCCACTGCAAGGGCACCGGCGCCAAGGACGGCACGGCGTTCCATACGTGTCCGCGATGCAACGGTTCGGGTTATGTGACCACCGTGCAGCAGACCTTCATGGGCGCGATGCAGAGCCAGACCGTATGTCCCGAATGTAACGGCGAAGGAAAGATCGTAACCGAGAAGTGCCAGTATTGCAACGGCACGGGCGTGGAGAAGAAGGAGGAGATAGTGAGCTTCCACATTCCCGCCGGCGTAGAGGACGGCATGGTGCTGACATTGCGCGGCAAGGGCAACGCCCCCCGTGGTGGCGGCGTGAACGGCGACCTGCTGATCAAGATACAGGAGGAGAAGGATCCCGAACTGATACGCGACGAAAGCGACCTGATCTATAACCTGATGCTGGACTTCCCGACGGCAGCGTTAGGCGGTCAGGCCGAGGTGCCGACCATCGACGGACGCGCACGCCTGAAGATAGCCCCCGGAACGCAGCCCGGCAAAGTGCTGAGACTCCGCGGCAAGGGTCTGCCTAAGATGAATTCCAGCCACGTGGGCGACCTGCTGGTCAACGTAATGGTCTATGTGCCCGAGAATCTGACCGACACCGAGAAGGCAGCCATCGAAAGCCTGAAGGACGCACCGAACATAGTGCCCACCAAATCGACTTCCGACCGCATCTTCTCGAAGCTGCGCCATATCTTCTCGCGCGAGAAGGAAGGGGAGCAATAGTTGAAAGAGTTGAAAAAGTTGAGAAAGTTAAGATAATAGCTAAGACGATAAAATCAGGACCCGTCAGAGATGTCTGGCGGGTCCTGCTTTTTTAATTATTACTGTCCGCTAAAC
>DESI01000020.1 GCA_002361235.1 Porphyromonadaceae bacterium UBA3318
AGCGACTTCGGCCGGGACAAAACAGAGAGGGCCGGGCTTCCTGAGACAAAAGCAATGCTGACAGTGTCTAAGCCTCGGACTTGCGGCGCTGGCGGTGAATCAGGTCGGTGACGTAAACGGTGAAGACCGGGAACAGAATAATGCCCATAAGGGCCAGCAGCACCGACAGGGCGCGCCCGGTGCCCGTTACGGCGGAAATGTCACATCCCTCGGTAGTGACTGTCATGCAGGCCCACCATAACGAATCGGCATAATCCTGCACCATCGGGTTGACACGCATCTCGAACATATAGAATGTGAGCGAACAGAAATACACCGTGGACAGCACCGTGATGACGTATGCGAAGAAAAGTCCCGTGGCCTTGTTGCGCGTCAGCCACGACACGACGTAGGCCATGGCGTATCCCCCGCGTATCAGTGGCATATATCGGATCAGGTAGGACATCTGGTCGGGGATCTGTATGCCGAATCTGTCTATCAGGGCCTGATAGGGTATGGATACTATCAGGAATATGCTCTGCGACCATAGATAACGCCATTTGTTGTGTGATAGGGCGAAATCTATGAAATATATGGCCAGAAAAACCATGCAAATCCAAAACTGCCATTTGCGGAACCCTGGGTCCTGATAGAAATTGAGGTTGCGGAACGAATCGACCGAAATCATATATATCAGCGCGGCCGACAGGAGCAGCACGACGATGTGCATGCCCCATTGCAGCTTGCCTATGACATCGGGACGGACGATGGCGGATCTGGATGTGCCGGTGTCTTTCATATCTTGTCGTCAGGCTTATTTGGCCTTCTCGACCACTAACTGGTCAATCAGCGCGTGGTTGGTATTGATGTTCATGTTTTC
The DNA here is from genome assembly GCA_002361235.1 of Porphyromonadaceae bacterium UBA3318. GTDB lineage: Bacteria > Bacteroidota > Bacteroidia > Bacteroidales > Muribaculaceae > Lepagella. The sequence continues at coordinate 860 of DESI01000020.1, forward strand.
GTTTTCTGGCCGGTAAGTGATGCCTACGGTATATGTTCCGGCGGTGAGGGGCACCTGAATCTGATTGGACATGCCCCAGTCGTCCCAGTTTCCGACGCCGCGATGCGGCATTACGAACGTGCCGCGTTTGCTGCCGTTGAGCATAAGGGTGCGTATGGCGGCCTTGTTTTCGGTGTTGACGGGTCCGTTGCCGTTTGCATAACGCAGGGCGAACGTGTACATGCCGCTCTGGGGTATCTTGATGTTGATGGTTTCGGGGTCGGTGGTCCTGTCAATCTCCACGAATCCCTGGCCGGTAAAACCCTTTACGCCGTCGGCCGGGGCGTTGCAGCGTTCGGGCGACTTCATGTCGGTGCGTTCGTTCTTGAACTGATATATGGTGACCGGACGGTTGCTGCGGGGTTCGCCGGCGAAAGAGGGAACGCCCTGTGCGTCGATGCCGATTACCTGCCATTCGCCCGGCTCGGTGGCCGGCCACGAGGTCTCGTGCGTCTCGGCCACAAGCATGCCATTCTTCAGCACCTGATATTTGGAAATGTATTCGATGGGATTCCACTGCAGGTAATTGTTGACGGGCACTCCTTCGCCGTTAAGGGCGGGATTGTTCGACAGCCATGTCTGCGGGGTGAGGGGAGCCTTGCGGTTGGGCTGACGGTTCACGTCCATTGCCGGTATAGGCTTGCAGTCCATATCCACCACTATATTGCACACGCCTTTCAGCCTCTTGGCCGGGATGGTCTTGCCGGGTGCGTATTCCTTGCCGTTGACGGTGATTTTGGCCACGTTGGCGCCATAGCCGTTGACGGTGATGTTGAGCGTGGCGCCACGGTAATTGAAATTGTCGAGGGTGCGTGTTCCCTCCAGGGCCTTGGGCACGAAGGGGGAGATAAGCAGGCCGTCCTTCTCGAAGTGGATGCCGAACAGCACGCGGGTTGTAATGGCTATGTTGCCGGCCAGCGACCAGAGCATATTGCTGGAATTGAGTTCGGTGTAGTAGTCGCCGTTGTCCAGGTTGAAGTTCTCCTTGTTGGTGGCGAACAGGGCGGCGGGGCGGAACACCGAGCCGATGCCTTCCATTGTTCCGGCCTCGTTGCCGGCCTTGGCCTGGGCCAGTGTCCAGTATGCTGCCACGAAAGGCCACAGCGCGTTGTTGTGGTAGCTGGGCATGTCGCTGATCTGCGGATAGAATATGGCGGGACCGAACGGAGTGTGCGGGTTGTGGGTGGAGATTGATTTCTGACGCTCGGCCGGGGCGATGTCATAGAGGATGGAGAGGGCCAGGCCTAAAGTCTCCGCACGCGGGTTCATGATCTTGTGGTCCCGTCCGTAGGTGTACATTCCGTAGTAGCCTTTGTCGTCGAGCCAGAAATATTTGTTGATGGCGTCGGTCAGGGCATTGGCGTCCGCCTTGAGACGGGCGGCTTCCTTTCGCTGTCCGAGTATGTCGGCCATTTGCGCGCATGCGTTGAGCGCGGCGGCATAAAGGACGTTGGTGCCCATGGCCTCCGACTGCGAGATGTCGACGGTCTGCATCCATTTGGGATAAGACTGCTCGCGCCAGTCGATGAAGCTGGTCTCTCCCTTGATCAATCCGCGGGGACTGAGTATTGTGGCCATATCCTTCTTGATGCTGCGGAGCGCGACGGGATACACCTGCTCGAGCCATTGGCGGTCGCCTGTGGCCTTGTATATCTCGTATGCGGCCACCACCCATATCATGCGGTCGGTGGAAATTGGCCACGCACCGCCCGAACCCGTGTCCTGGATTATCTGACCGGAAGGATTAACCTTCTTCATCAGCGAGATCATGGAAGCCTCGGGCTGCATGTAACACATGCTCAGGATGATGGAATATGACACGTCGCGTGTCCACACGCCGGCCCATTCCTTGCCGGTGCGCAGTGTGGTGTCCGGCTCCACGGCGTTCACCATCTCGTCGAGGCCCATATTGTAGATGGCCTCGTGCAGTCTGTTGTTGGAAGTGAGGCGAGGGTAGGAGGAGAGGTCGTTCTTGCGTTTCCAGGTCTGTTCCACCGGCATGAAGTAACCGGGACGCCCCTTGTAGGTGGAACGGATTTCTTCGGGCGATACGGCCCATGCCTTGAACTCGTTCTGGAAGATGGTGTCGCCTTGCCAGCGGTATGCGTCTGTGGAGAGGATAACGTCGGAGTTGAAGCCCGCGGCTTCAGCCACAGTGTCAGCACCGTTCAGGGTCAGGGGTGCGAATGCAGCACCGGCTCCGGCAGCTATCGCGGCGATATATAGAGAATGCAAATTCATGTCGATTTACAATTTTTTAATTAAGGTTGTGGAATTAATTGCAAAATTACAATTAAAAAACAGTAAATGCAAAACTGTGAATAGGTCGTGATTTGGTAATGTGGGGTAGATGTGCTATATTTGTTGCGGAAATGGAGGCCGTGGAACGTCCGGACTCTGATTATTAACTGAAAAACTCAATACAACTTGCCATGGTACGACCCCGAGGGATAAGAAATCTTATAGAGAAAATCACTTTTGACCGATCAAAAAGCATTGAAGAACGGATTGACGAGGTGTTCGATATGCGTCAGCACCTTGATGTGAAGGACGATAAGGAACGTCTTCGCAACGACGTGGATTATTATGACTGCATGATCCGTATGATCGAGAACGAGGACACGGAGCGTGTTGAAGACCTGGCTCGGCTGCAGCTGTATGCACTGTTGGCAGAGACATACACGGAGCTGGAGGATTACCGCCCCATATACAAGCTCGCACAGGAAGTTCTGGAGATGATCCGCCATGAGGATGTGGCATGGGAGGCAATGGCAGAGACGTTGCCGCGCATCATCGACGCCGTGGCAGAAACGGTTTACCATCATGCCGAGTACGAACAGCTGTTGATATACATACTGATGGCGTTCAAGACCGGGAACCTGACCGACGAATTTAAAGGCCGTGTCAGAAAATGGATGAAACTGCATCTGCTGCTTGAGGAAAGCGACTGGCTCGACTTCCGGCTTACAAAGGAACTGGAACGCGCCATGGCAGACATGTTCACGCAGACGGAGCTGTTCAAGATAATGCTTGACCCGAAGATTGGCCATTTGCGCACAGATCCGGTGGAATATACCCGGGAGTGGGAGAAGATATACTACGACGTGGAGGCAGAGCTTGACCGACGGTTGGCTAATGTGCCGCGTCAGATGGGTTTCTGCTTCCAGTATTGGGCCATGAAGCGCGAACTGCTGATGGAGAAATACGGCATCGACTGGCGCTCGCCGTCGCAGATGAATCCAAGGGTAATGTTTGACTGATACACACCGCAATCTATGGAAAAACAGCAGGAACAACAGAAGCAGAGGGAACAATACGCAAATTTCCGGCCTCGTCAGCTGTCGCAGGAGGAAGTTGATGCCGTGACCGCGAAGCGGTGTGCGCGCTGCGGCGCCGAGTTAGAGGACGGAGTGAAGTTTTGCGAGGAATGCGGTGCGGCTGTCGATGACGGCGGCTCGCGTTGCACATTCTGTGGCGCGACCATGGAGCCGGATGAAATGTTCTGTAGCGAGTGCGGCAATCCGCGAGGCGGAACGAAGTGTCCCAACTGCGGAGCGTTGGCGTTCAGGCACTTCTGCGGCAATTGCAACACGCCGATTACAGCCGAGGCTTTCCGTCAGATAGAACGGGCGCGTCAGGACCGGCGCGTTCAGTGCGTGGCACAGGTGGCGCAGGAAATAGAACAGCTGAACGACGAGATAGAACGGCTGGAGCGAGAGGTCGGTGAGCCTGACGATTCGTTCCTTGACGCCGCTTCGCCGTTGGACTACAATGCCCGCAAGATACTTGACGAATACAAGAATCTGCTCGGTGATGCTGCGGGGCCGGTGCCTGATGCCCCGAAACCGAAGCCGGCGACTGTGCGTAAGTCAGATCAGGAAAGCATGGCCAAGAAGCGTGAACGCCTCCGTGAACTGAAGGCCAAGAAGCGCGAAAAGAGCCGGGAAATGCAGCGGGCTCTCGACGACCTGATTCCCGACCCTGCGGACCCGCCCGAAATCCAACGTGGCTTTATGTGCGCGTGCAAGGTCGTGGCTATTGAAAAAATCAAGAAGAAAGAAACTGTAGGAGTATGGTGGGTATGTAATTACTGTGGTTGTTCCCATCGCCAGCCTTCGGAGTGTACGCGGCCTGAACTTGGCGGCAAATGGAAAACCGAAGAAATAGAAGTAGTATCCTTCAATCAGACTGAAAACACAGCTTACATCTGACGTTCCCATACTTATATTGAATATTTGAACAACGATAACAATGAGTAAGAAACGTACTGACGAACATAATACGGGCACCCTGGTACCGCCGTCAGGCACGGCTGTACCCCCAAGTGGAACGGCAGTGCCGCCGAGTGGAACGGCAGTGCCGCCGAGTGGAACGGCAGTGCCACCATCCGGGACTGCGGTGCCGCCGGGAGGGGAAGGACCGGCGACGGGTCAGGCTGCGGCCGGACCGGCTAAGCAGGTGGCTTTCGACGATTCGCAGGTGGCCGAATTCGAGATAAACGGCGTAAAATTCAAAAAGAAGGAGTGCATATCCAGCCAGTCTGGCGAGGCGAGGGTGTTCTTGGTGGAGCACAAGGGCACAAAGTACGCGCTTAAGATTTATAACGCACACCGTCACCCCAACCATGAAGTGCTTGAAAAATTGAAAGCCCTTCGCGGCAACGGTCTGACCGTAGACGTGTTCGAGCATGGCGTTATGGATTTCGGCAACGGGGTGAAGCACGACTACGAGCTGATGCGCTATTACACGGGGCGCAACCTGTCGCAGGTGTCGCTGAAAGGGAAGGAGGACCTGTTCAGAAAATTGGCGCCGCGCATGGCAATGGCCATCGACTTCTGCCACAAGAACGGCATCCTGCACCGCGACATCAAGCCGGCGAACTTCATGTTTGTCGACAAACGGGAACGGGACTTTGTGCTGACCGACTTCGGCATAGCAAAGATACTCGACGACCAGAAGCGCGCCACGACCGACGCCGGTCGCACGCCGGTGTATGCCGCGCCCGAAATGTACAAGTACTACTACGACAAGCCGACATACGTGTCGACGCCCTCCGACTTCTACGCCATGGGCATGACGTTGCTGGCCATGTGGAAGGGAGAGGGCAACCTGATAGCCAACGAGGAGAAATTAGTAAAGGACAAGGAGGAGGAGACACTGCCGTATCCCGACGTGAAGGAGATAGACGGCCACAACCTGCAGTTGCTCAAGGCGCTGACGCGACGTAACGCCGACATTCGCGCCGGCTTCGACCAGGTGGTGAAATGGTCGAAGGGAGAGACCATCTACGAAGATCCGACATACGACGGACTCAAGACCGACTTCCGCGTGGTGTTCAGCCGCGAGAAGAACCTGATAGCCTATACCAAGAAGGAATTGGCCAAAATGATGTGGGCCAACAAGAAACTGGCCAAGGAATACCTTTACTCCGACATGGTGGCCGACTGGATGGAGGACAACGAGGAACCTGAGCTGAAAAAGACCATCCTGACATACACCGAGGACACCTACGCCGAGGATCAGGATGCCGGTCTGTTCGCCACATGCCTGCTTTTGGACGAGGATATGCCATATACATCCAGCCTCACCAAGAAGGTGCTGAAGGATGAATACGAGATAGCCGGCGACATATTCCGTAATGTCAGGCTGTATGCAAATGCCCTCAAGGATCCGTACAGCAATCTGTGGATATACCTGCGTCACATCGAAGCCCCGATAGACGTGGACTTCTACATCGAGGCGGTGGAGGAGCGCGCCATATCGGCCTTGGACGAGATGTGTTATGAAATAGACCCCGACCTGCCGTTCATGTATCGCGGGGACTCCGATTCCGGCAAAGATGACTTCGAGATCCGGGACTTCGAGCATCTGCGCTCGCTGATGGAAAAAGAAGCCGATTCCTATATGGAGGATTTCGGCAAGCGGGACATCTCCATGTTTGCCGGCGAGGAATTCAAGCAATGGGTCAAGGGGCGCGACGAGAAACTGTACGAAGATGTCTGGGAGAAAAACTATCCTATGGACGACGGTCCGTTCGGATGGTTCATGGTGTACCATGTATGCGGCAATGTCGATTACCTATTCAAGAAAGTGCGGAAACGCGAGGATTCCGAATGGCTCACAATCGATGACCTTGCCAATCAGTTGGCTCGGCACATAGGCGAGCATCCCGCGGACTGGCAGAACCTGAACCGGCTGGAGCATACATCCTTCACCAGGCAATTGACACCGGGACCGTTTTACAAGGACTTCGCTGATTCGCGGGTGTGCCAGTATCTGCGGTCGAAAGGCAAGTATGACAAGCAGATAGAGTGGATACGCGAATGTCTGAACCTCAAGAGCACGGACAATAAGCGTAAGTACGGACGTTTCAACGGCGGCGTGGCGCAGATGAAGATGATAGCCGGGCTGCTGCCGTCGCGCCTGTGTCCGCTGTACATCGACAATCTGACCATCACCACCCTTGACGAGTTCAAGCAGCACGAGGCCGAGATACGCAAGGCGATGGACCGTGACAACGCGGTAAACGCGATGGTACAGGACTGGCTCGCCGTGCAGTTCCAGGAGAATCCTCAGGTTGACCTGAAGAAAACGCCCTACTTGCAGAAAACCAAGGAATATTTGGAATTCATGCAGGAGCATGTGCCCAACGCGCAGTCGGCCCGCAACGCCGAGGAAACGCATAATAAGATACGCAACGCCAAGGCACAGTTCACCGTGGCCCGCGCCGGAACGCGCACCATCCAAATCGCCGCGATAGTGCTCGGTTTTCTGCCGCTGCTGATAGCCTGCATCTATGGCGGATATGTGTTCGCCACAACCGATTCGGGCATATTCCGCACCGCGCTGGAATCGACCGGCAAATGGGTGGGCATCATCATCGGAATCTTAGTCGCGTTGGTGTGCGCCGCCGAGGCCGGACTGTTGGCCGGTGGTATCGTAGGTGTCATCGTGTACGCCCTGATAGCCTGGGTGTTCGTGCTGATAGTGCCGGCGGTGCCGTGGATACTGATAGCCATACTTGCACTTGTGCTGTGGGTCGGAGCCGCGCAACTGTTCAAGAAAGTATATCTGTCGCGTAAGCCCGTTGACAACTACGGCACGATGGATCTGGACGATGCCGCAGCATACGCCGAAATCGGAGCGGCGTTCGGCTCGCGCGACAAACTGCTGCCCGGGATGCACTCCGAATACCCGGCCATAGTATATAAGGACAATGCCTCCAACGCCCGCAAGGGACGCGGACAGATGGCATTGAAGGGATTCTCCATACTGCTGTTGGCCGTGCTGATATTCGCCGGTAGCGCATGGTTCAGGAGCTATGCCACCGGCAAAGCCTCCGCCAAGTCGCAGGCTATGGAGATGTACAACGGCACATACACCGGCCAGTTTGACGACCGCAATTCCACGATGACGCTGACGACCGACACCATCGACGGCAAGTATGTGGTGACGGGAGAAATGACCATAAATTACAGGCATCCGTTGAACCATCAGCTGAAGGGTACGCTTGACCCCGAGCATCCCGAGAAGCTGAAGCTGAACGTGGTGAAGGCCGACGGCACGGTGGACCATTACATCACATACACCATCGGCAAAGCCAAGGATGCCGACGACACGATAGAGGGCAGCTATGCCAACAACCACAAAGGTTCGAGTTACACCTACAAACTGACCAAGAAATGAAATGCAATAAATGCGGTAAGGACAACCGCGACATAGCGAGATACTGCAAATGGTGTGGCGCCACGATGGCCGCCATACAGACACCGCCCCCGCCTCCCGGCGCAGCTGCGGGTACCGCTCCGGATAGTTCTGCTCCGAACGGCGCACTCGACATACTTGTGGACAAGGACCTGATTCGCGCCACGCTGACCGACATAGCCTCAAAGGGTGCCGCAATGAAGGCATACAACGACGCCCATAAACTGAACTTCCGCATGGAACTCAGTTTCGTCATCACAGGCGACTCGGGCACCGGCAAAGCCACCGTGGCAAAGGCCATAGCCGCGTTGCTGCACGAGAAGGGGCTGGTGAACAATCCTGTGCCGAAGATCATAGACCCGACCGATTACAAACAATTCGTTGAGAAGATAGACGAGAATCTGAAGAATTTCGGAAACGGAGTCCTGATAATCAAGGAGGCCGACAAACTTGTGCCGGACGGAGTGCAGAAGGATGTGGCGCCGATAGACCATATCATCAAGCATATACGCAAATGGCGCGGCGACGCCGCAAAGCCTGTGGTAATACTGTTGGGCGGAAAGCGGCTTAAGAAGTTTTTCGACGAGAATCCGGTGCCGGCGTCGGCGGTAAACTATTTCTTAGAGACGCCTGAACTGAGCGACGAGGGGTTGCTGGACATAACCGAACGGTTGCTACTCGCCAATGGCGGGCGCACTCTGAGCGACGAGGGACGGCAGAAGCTGAAACGGATATACCTGAACGACCGCCGTAACCCCGATGGCGCCAAGGGAGCCGGCGGCCATAATGCCGAACGCCGCGCATACGAGATTACCCTGAAATGTCTGGGCGTACTTCCCGAGGGTCAGCCCGCGGGTCCCGACATGATCGACGGCACGGAATACATACCCAAGACATACGAGGAGGTGATGCGGTCGTTCGACAAATATGTGGGTGTCGACGAGATAAAGGAGGAGATACGCAAGATAACGCTCAAGCTCGAGGAGCAGCGCAAGCGCCTCGGCCCCGGTGCCACGGTCGAGCTCTATGACCAGTTCCAGTTCCTCGGCAATCCCGGCACGGGCAAGACCACGATGGCGCGCCTGTTTGCCGACGCCCTCAACTCGCTCGGCGCGTTGCCTGTGGGTCACTTGGTGGAAGTGGGCCGCGACGACCTTGTGTCACAGTATGTGGGCGAGACCCCGAAATTGGTGCGCTCAGTATTTGACAAGGCGATGGGCGGCGTGCTGTTCATAGACGAGGCATATTCGCTGAAACAGAACGACAGCGACGCCGTGGGACAGCAGGCCATCGACACCATCCTGACCCTGGCGGAGAACCGTCGCGGCAAGGTGATAGTGATACTGGCCGGCTACAGCAAGGAGATGGGCGAGTTCATCCACTCCAACTCCGGACTCGAGTCGAGGTTCAACAAGATTATAAATTTCCGTGACTACACCGGCAAGGAACTGGCCGAGATATTCCGGCGGATGGTGAAAAGCAGTCCGGAAGGCTATACGCTGTCGGCCAAGGCCGAGGAACATTTGGACCAGGTGTTCGAACGGATGGAGAAGATGAAGACCCGCAACTTCGGCAACGCCCGCGAGGTTCGCAACAAATATCAGCAGGCCGTGTCGGCCCTGATAGCCCGCAACGACAAGGCACGGCAGGATGGCACTTTCGACGAATCGAAGAAGAACGAGATAGACCTTGCGGACATCGAGGGGGACCGGACCGTGCTCTCGGCCGACGAACTGCTGAAAGGGTTCGACGACTTCATCGGTATGCAGGGAGTGAAGGAACAGATACGCTCATTCGCCAACAGGATAAAGTTAGCGCGAATCAAGGCCATGCGGGGCGGCAAGGTGGAGCAGCCCAACATCCATATAATCATCACCGGCAATCCGGGCACCGGCAAGACCGAAGTGGCCAAGCGGATGGGACAGGTGTTCAAGGCTCTGGGCATTCTGCCCAAGGGTCATGTGGTGTGCAAGGAACGCAAGCATATACTCGACAGCTATGTCAACTCCGCCGGCAAGAATATGGAGAAAGCCGTGGACGAGGCGATGGGCGGCGTGCTGTTTATCGACGAAGCGTATACCTTCATGCCGGCTGATCCGTCGGGCGTGAAGGACAAGTCGGGCAACGAGGCCATCGAGGCATTGATGACCCGCATGTCGAACGACGCCGGCAAGTTCGTGACCGTATTCGCAGGTTACAAGCAGGAAATGGACGAATTCATCAATAACGCCAACCCCGGACTGAAGCGCCGCTTTACGTATAGCATCCATATTGACGACTATACGGTCGACGAGCTGGTGCAGATATTCATGCTCAACGCCCGCAAGGAGGGTTACAGGCTTACGCCCGAAGCCGAGGAACTGCTGAACCTCAAGGTAGAGGAGATGGTGAGCGCCAAGGACGAGAAGTTCGGCAACGCCGGCGAGATGGTGAAGCTGTTCAACACCACCAAGGACCGCCAGAGTGACCGTATCTCCGGGAATATAACAGAAGAACTGACCGACGAGGAACTATATACCATAGAAAAGTGCGATATTCCGTACGACGCTCCCAAGAAGATAGACGTGGAGGAGTGCATGAAGGAACTCGACGAACTGGAGGGACTTAAAGCCGTGAAGGATGCCGTCAGGGAGATAGCCGACACGCTGATAGTGGAGCAGAAGCGCAACGCCGACACCGGCGGCAGGCATAAGCTGAACCTTGACCACCTGCTGTTCCTCGGCAATCCCGGCACCGGCAAGACCACCGTGGCGCGCATCATGGGCAACATCTACTACTCGCTCGGACTGCTCCCGTCGAACAAGGTGATAGAGGTGACGCCCAAGGACCTGATAGCACCGTACGTGGGTCAGACCGCCCCAAAAACCGAGCAGATGATAAACCGCGCCATCGGCGGCATACTGTTCCTGGACGAGGCTTACGGGCTGAATGACGGCCCCAACGGATTCGGCAAGGATGCCATGCCCGTGCTGCTGACCAAGCTGCTGGACCTGAAGGGGAAGTTCGTGTGCATCGCCGCCGGCTATCACCGCGAGATGCAGCAGTGGATTGACACCAACACCGGTATGGATTCCCGATTCCAGCGGCGTATCAATTTCGAGGACTACAGCGCCGGGGAATTAGGCAACATATTCCGCAGCGTCGTAAGGAAGGCCGGACTTAAGATGGATGCCGGCGCCGAGACCGAGATGGAACGTTATTTCTATGTCCTGGTCTATAACAAGGGGCGGAACTTCGCCAATGCCCGCGAGGCCCGCAATTACTTCGACCGCGTGAAGCTGAACCAGGGACGCCGTCTGCGCGAACTGCTCAGGAACCCCGATTTTGACAACAGCGAGCTGTATATGCTGCGACGCGAGGACATGATAATCAAGGAATAAAACCCTCACGAGTATGGACAATCAGAAGAAATGCCCGCAGTGCGGGGAGATGATAGACGCCGACAGCCGTTATTGCGATCAGTGCGGAGCGATGATGTACCTGTGCCCCGAGCATCTGATATTCGGCAAGGGGCAGGGAAAGCGCTGCGGCCAATGCGGCAAGGAACTTGTAGCCGCCGACCAGCTGGATAAACAACAGCCGCAAGGCCCTGTACAGCAGCCTGTGGAAGCGGCACAGCCGGAGCAGCCGCGAACCGGCACATATACACCGCCTGCAATGCCTGTGGATCTGTATTGCGCGGCCATGAACATAACGGTTCCGTTGATTCACGGAGCGGTGATAGGGCGTACCACCGGCAATTATGTCGGACAGTTGGGACAGTGCATCTACATATCCGGCACGCACGCTTCGCTGGGACAGGATGCCGCAGGATGGACCATTACCGACCTCGGGTCGCGCAACGGAACGAAGGTGAACGGCGTGGCGTGTGTGCCTCAGCAGCCCGTGCGAATCAATGTGGGGAATATAGTCAGAATCGCCAATTTCTATGATTTCGTTGTAAGATGAGCATGACGGTAAGGTTCGATGTGGAGAGCGATGTGGGACGTCTGCGCTCCAACAATGAGGACATGGCGCTTGTGGCGGGTCAGAAGATACGCGACGGACAGATCTGCATGACGCTGCCCATAAATCCCGATACGGAGATGGCTGCGATTGTGTGCGACGGCATGGGTGGCTATGCCTCAGGCGAAGTTGCATCTGAAATGGCCGTTTCGTCGTTCAGCGGTTTTACCGACCGTCTGGAACCGGGCATGGATTCCTCAGAGTTGGTGATGGCGATAAAGAAATGGTTTGCAGGTGCAAACCATGAGATACTGATGGCTGCCAACGGTTCTGGAATGGGCTGCACGCTGACCGGGTTTCTGATCTACGATGGCAAGCCCTATTGCCTGAACTGTGGCGACAGCCGTGTATACAGACTGCGCTACGGGCATCTGAAGCAGCTGACCACCGACCACTCCGAGCGCAACCGCCTCGGGGATATGACCGTGCCGTCGAACCTTATCTACAACGCGATGGGGGTGCCCGATGCGTTCGTTGACATAATGCCGACCAAGTTTGTGGCCGGCGACAAGTACCTGGTATGCAGCGACGGCCTGTGCGACATGATCGACGACGCGAAGATACAGGAGATTCTTGAATCGCCCTCGTGCACGGCCAGGGCGCTTGTGGATGCCGCTAACCTGGCCGGTGGAAAGGACAACATAACGGCGGTAATTATGAATGTCGAAGGTTGAATTATGGAGACTGAACTGGAAAATAAGTTTTATAAACTGATAGGGGAGGAGGATGAGCGTCCCGAGGCATTGCAGGAGGCTGCGGACCTTGTGCTTAACGCACCGGAGAGCAGCGAACGCGCCGGTCTGCTGGCATTGATATACCATGACGGCATAGGAGTGGAACAGGACATGGATCGGGCCTTCGGATATGCCGAGAAGGCGGCGTTGGAATGGCATGACGGACTGGGATACTATCTGTTGGGACATATGTGTGAGAATGCGGAGACGCCCGACCAGGCCGAGGGCGGGCCGCGTCAGAAGTATGACCATTACGACGCGGAGCGTTTCTATGAGCTGAGTTCCAAAATTGACAGTCCGTGGCGATATGACGCAGTGATGTGGCTGGGCGACTATTATATGGATATGGCCAAGGGTGGCGATCCGGAGATAGGGGTGGAGTATTATGAGTCGATAGCCGGCAGTTATCCGCCTGCCGCCGAAGCGTTGAGCGACTATTACTGGGACCTGGCGTTTCCTGACCACACGGACGATACGGACTGGACCAAGCCGTTATACAGATGGACGGAAGTGGCCGAAAAAACATATCCGGAGGAGTATGCCTATAGGCTGGGTGTTCTTTATTCGTTCGGTATAGGTTGTGAGCGGGACACGGATAAGGGAACGGACCTGTTTGTAAAGGCCTACGAGCATGGCGATTGGCGCGGCGCGCAGGCCATGGCCGCCAGCATCGAGGAACTGTTGAATAATATGCCCGAAATGGCCCCGGAACCACGTCAGATGCGCGAGAATGAAATCCGGATCTGGCTGCACCGTGCCGAGGAACTCCGTCAGAAAGATCTCCTCGAAAACCCTGCTGAGCGCGACAACGTCCGGGAGGAAGACTGATTTGGAACTGTCGGGGAAATTGGTTAACTTTGTGAGAAATACCGAAATTGATATGTCAAACACTCTGGTCCGTTATCCGATAGGCGTTCAGAGCTTCGAAAAGCTTCGTGAATTCTCATATTTGTATATTGACAAGACTGAACTTTTATATAATCTTGTCAAGACGAGCAATTGTGTCTTTCTGTCAAGGCCGCGTCGCTTTGGCAAGAGCCTGTTACTTTCTACTCTGCAGGCCTATTTCGAGGGGAAAAAGGAACTGTTCAAGGGTCTTGCCATAGAGCAGCTTGAGACGGAATGGCAACCTCATGCTGTCCTGACACTGAGTCTGGCCAGCTATAATCCGACTATAGATGACGATCTTAATGCAATCCTTGATAACCAGTTTCAGATCTGGGAGCAGGAGTATGATGTTAAAATCGAATCTGATAGTCTCTCGTCTCGTTTCGGTAATATCATACGTACTGCAAGTATATCTTCCGGTCGGCCGGTCGTGATTCTTGTCGATGAATATGATCATCCCCTCATATCGTCCATGCACGATGAGAAAAAACTTGAGAAGAACCGTCAGCTTCTCAAGTCAATCTATGTCAACTTCAAGGATCTGGATGGATATATCAGATTCACCATGCTGACAGGGGTAAGCCGTTTCAGCAAGATGACCGTTTTCAGTGGCTTGAATAATTTACGTGACATATCTCTTAATCAGCAGTATGCAGCAATTTGTGGAATAACCGAGAAGGAACTGATGGAGAACTTCCGGCAGGGTATTGAAATGCTCGCCCAGAACAACGATACTGACTACGATGGAGCCGTCAAATTGCTTAAGGGAAATTATGACGGTTACCACTTTACCAAAAACAGTCCGGACATCTACAATCCGTTCAGTCTGATGTGGGCTATGGCTGATGGAGAAATCGGTTCTTATTGGTTCCAGAGCGGCACCCCTGAATTTCTTGTAAGACAGATTCAGAAAGGGAACAGTTTTCTTCCGGAGATGTTTGAGGAGACGGTAGATGAAAGCATCCTGACCTCGAATGATATATTCGATACCCAGCCTACGGCTTTGCTTTATCAGACCGGTTACCTCACAATCAAGAGGTTTGAGAAGCCGGATGAATATCACCTCGGCATTCCAAATTTGGAGGTACGCAAAGGGCTGTTTGAGAATCTGGCCAAGTATTATTTCGACAAGGGCGATACGGTGGTTTACAACAATGTGCGCCAGGTCAGGAAACTTCTTGAGAACCGAAACATCGACGAGGCTATGGAACGTCTGCGCACATTCATGGCCGGTATCCCATACGAGTTTTCGGAAAAAGCCAACGAGCTGCATTATGAGAACAATCTGTTCATCATCTTCATGCTGATCGGAGTGAATGCGCGGCCTGAATGGCATACGTCCAACGGTCGGATAGATCTGTTGCTCAGTATGCGCAACAATATCTACATCATCGAGCTAAAGCGTGACGGTACCCCCGACGAGGCGTTGGCACAGATTCATGAGAAGGACTACGCCCGGCAGTTTACCGGTGACCCACGCCCCATCATCAACCTCGGTATCACCTTCAGCACCGAGACCCGCAACATCACCGCCTGGAAAGCCGAATAAGTTAGAAGTTAGATATCAAATTTATATTTAACAATAAGAGAGGGACAACGTCTACGTTGGACATGAAATCCTGTGTATTTATACATGGGGCATAACGGGATGCGTTTTAGGAAGCTATTTTTAAAAGTATTAGGTAATATTCATCAAGGAATGGGAATGGGGAATGAGCTAAAAATTTGAATATTGGGGGCAATTTATTGCAAATTAAGAAAAATTGATTAATTTTGCAGTCGTATATTATCGGTAGGCCAATGCAAGTCTATTGATGAATACTAAATATATAGAAAGCGTTACTCAACGCTCATCTTGACTGTTTGAAACTTCGCAAATTTCATTGATCCGTCAAGAATGAAGCAACGGGAGATGCTTATGGTGATATGTAATATCAGCAGATTATAATGTGAAGCATTATATCAGCCTGTGTGCATATTCGCGTAAGGCCTCAGCGTTGTTCGTTCCACGGATCAGGGCAATGCGAAGGCCTCAAACAGAAGAACGAGCAATAAGTATAGACCTTGCGCTTTTTTCGTTTAATAAACAGCCGAATAGAGGTCCGACGGCATTGTTAATAAAGTGCAAGTATATAAACAAGTATATAAAAAGGCATTCATCTTTGAAGCAGAACGCTTTGAGGAATATCAAGATGGCCGATGTTTAAGCAAAGGTCGATGTAATGTTACTATATTGGCTAAAGTATTGAATGATGAGTGTCTCGGAATGATTCTACAAGGTGAAATGCCTGTGAGGATAAACACGAGATTCGGATTGCCAATCTTTGGTATAGAAAATGGAGACGTATTGAATGACAGAGTTCAGTATGGCAGAATCCCGGATTCCGTAAGCTGGCCAGATTCCAATGAACCACTAGTGTGCAACATATTCAATAATATGACATGCATAAGATTTGCAATGATGTCTCCGCTTAGGATAGTGGAGTTCTATGGTTATTTTATCGACATACGTGACTTATAAAAATACTCATGGCGGAAGGAATCAATATGGGCAGAAAATGCCCTTGGTCAAAAGACTACATACAAATTCTGTATAAAAAGTTAGACGCATATTGTAAGCTGGCAACTTTATACGCCTTAAAATCCGAGGGCCAAAAAGTTGCAATGGAAACTATGGCAGCTTACAACATGTTTAAATGTCCTGTGGTTTATATCTTTATACATTACCATTTTGGTAAGTTTGAAGATTTGGGAATGAAAGAGAGTGATATTCAATCATACATGATGTACATGTTGATGGTTAAATACATAACCCAAGCAATGATTGAAGAAATATCGACACAGCCGCTTTTTGAATTAGACCGGGAAAATGAAATATCTACGGCATTACTAAGCGTTTGTAAGGAAGTAATCTTTATTGAGGATAACTTCTAATAAAAACAAATTGACAGGTATAATGATGATTGAAACATCCTTAATTACACTTGATAAGGCTGTAAAAGAAGGCCGCACGCTTTCTAAAGGTTTGAAAGTAATCCTTCCTGACGGAGAAGCAGCCGAGGTTTATGGTTTTATTGCAATCAATGACGATGTATTTAGTATGGCTATTGATATGCAAGCTATTATCGATATGCCACCCATGGGGGAATGCCAAATACTATCGAATAGGGCTTTTTTCTATTTGGAGAATAAAATACACAGATTCCCGATTTTTAGAAGTGTAGCTAAGGCGAATGAAGAAAAATATGATCTGTATTTGCTTTATATGCCTAAATTCATGGCTTTGACAAAGTATGATCTTGATTATTATCTTTATTCAATGAGAAATGAAAATCCCAATCTAAGGGTGGCTCGAATAAATGGAGTGAGAATTGAAGATAAGAGAGCATATTATTATGTTAATAATGATGATCTTGTTTTTAAGTCAGGGTCGAAATTGAGAGGAATAAGTAAGGATTTTGCGGTTATTACAAGAAGAACCGCAAAAATATCAGAGGATATCAAATATGAAATATTTGAATCTTCTGGAATTCGGACGGAAAATGAGAACTCGTAGATGTAATTTTGATACGATAGAAGATCAGTTCAACTTTGGGAGGTATCACGATTTAAGTTTAGCAGATGTGATGGATATTAATCCATCATATTTGGACTGGTGCATAAAGCATTGTACAGGTGTTATCTTTACATTGCAAGAAACGGCAAAAGAAGAAATTAAGATTCTATATCCCGACTTTATAATGGACCGGCTTTTTGAAGATAGCAGAATAATGAATTTGTATAGGGATTTAGGTATATACGAATATGCTGAGTATAATATTGATTCAAATGATAAAGAATGCGAAGATACAAGCGATGAAGATATTCCGACATATAATAGATATGCAGGCTCCTGGGCGCAAGAAATAGAAGGATATTCAGATGATGATATAGACACAATCTTTGATGGAGATCCAGATGCTTACTGGAATATAGATTGAAAAGTTTACCAATTATCTAATATTCTTATCTGACAGCTATAGTCTTCTTCCCATTCGCCGATATGCTTTTGAAATGAATATACTTTTCGGAATCCTTTGAGAGAATTACAAAACTCATCCATCCGTTTGCCTCTCCCATCTTCGGGATAGAAGGGACTGACCATGACAATTATGTGCCGGCTTTTACATGACTGGCTCAAATACTTTTTAATACCTTCCCCTGTAAACTCAGGTAAGTCTATAACATTAGATAAGACATGTAATATCTTGTTTTCTTGCATACATAAGTCCTCGGGTAAAACGGCTTCTTCTTTCTTATTGAGATAACTGAGCAACCCTTTGGGTAATGACCAATTAATGTTCGCGATGGCCCGACGTAAACATATATTTGAAGGCTCAATCAAAGTTATATCTGTGATGGCCCGAGACAGGCCTTTCTCTCTTTCTATAAATTCATCAAGTACAATAGATGCCAGACCTTGACCACATCCCCAGTCAATTACTGAGAAATTACCATTAAATAGTGATGGGGGAAGATTTCTATATGCACGTAACAATTTATGACGATGAATTTCGCCATAGTGATGAAGGTAGGCATTCATCTGATTCTCATTTCTCAATATTGCTTTCCCATTATCAAGAGATTCCTTTAATTGTTTTTGTCTTGATTCCGGAAGGGCAAGATATTTGGTAGAGGCTTGTTGTAGTATTTTATCGAAGTTCAATAGTTTCAACATGATAGTTAAAAGTGTAAATTCAGATTATTATTTCATTATCGGGATTGTGTCGGCGGAAATTGGCGAGGGCTGACGCGGGGGAAGTATTGGCGTAACAGTAGAGGCAGCCATGGGGACAGGTGTTGTATTGTCCGATGTCCTTGGATGCGATGCATCCACAGTACTTGCGCTGTCCGCTGTCGCGGTTTACACGGGTGCGGATGGCATAAAAATTGTCTGATACTTCCCATGCTCCCGCCGGCAGAGGAGATTCTCCGAATATATTCCGTTCTTTAGGGATAATCCGGATGCCAAGATAACTCATCAATTCCTGATCGCTCCATGCAATTCGAGAAATGAGTTCGTCATCCACACACCTGTTGTGACTGATGCCGTATGGAGCCAAATCAATACGCTCCGAGCAAGTGGCAAGATGATAGTTCCAGCCTTCTGATTTGTTGACGAGAGCGATTCTTTGAGCCATTTCATGCATCGTTTCGTCTGTCCATTCAATGCAAGATATGCCTCCGTTTCTGAGGTTGCCGCTTACTTTACGATACGATGCGATGTCTGCAAAACTGAAAACCAACTTTTCAGTGTAGCCTTTCAGCAGATTGCCGACTTTGCCGATTTTCTCAATCAATGAAACAATACTGATCTTATCGGTAAGTATCAAAGGATCAAATCTCCATACAACACTTCCGAATCCCAGCATACCGACAAGTCTGCGGAAGGTATCAATTCGTTTCTCAAACCCCGGCACTCCCGGTTCCAATCTTTCGTGCTCATAGTCATTAAGGGTATATTGGAGATAGCAATTGATTCCTTTCTCTTTTAACTGCGGCAGGTATCGAATAAGTGGCTCTGGATTCTTTGACCAAAATACAATGAATCTTACGTCCTTGAGCGACACGTAAATATCGGTGCCATTGAACGGATTGCGCCAACGGCAATAACCACGCTCAAGACTCCGGAAAAACCAGTCGGAGTAAAACGCGGGCACATCGGTGGCTCTGCTCACAGATAGAATCTTTGGAGCCGTCGCTTCGACTTCTCTGCTATCATGGGTTACTATTTTAGTCTTTACCTGCTGCATAATGCAAAACTAATAGTAATCACTGCCTGATTTTATCATCAATATGTTAAATATTATTAAATGGATGTTGCTGCATGGGCTGTTCCCGCCCGCGTATGACTGGAATGACGACGTCCACGTCGTCAACTAATGGCCGGCGGGGACGCCGCCCTTCCAGTGCGCGGCCGAGGACAGACTGCGCCTTGTTCTTCGTCTGGCTTTTTGATAAATATTTAGATTCTCGTTCGCAGACGCTTTACTATTACCAGGAGTAACATTATAGTAGAAGTGATGGCGATAAGCCAGGGGAGGACTGTGGAACGGGAGGATTTTGCGGGGTCTGAAGGTGCGGGGTCGTGCACTTTGACCGGGACGGGCTTTTCGATGATGTGGTCCTTGTAGATGGTGTCGGTGGTGGTAATGACCTGAACCGGTAACGGTGTGTCTTTGTGACGCAGGGAGTGACGCAATGAACCGTCGGGGCGGATCTGTGCCTCGCTCACGGCGTAGTCGGATTCCAACACCGAGACGCTGTCGAATGTCTCGCGCTCCGATTCCTGCGACGGTATGTGGATATATATGGTGTCGGTATGCCGGGTGTGAACCTCGCGGGTTGACATTGTGGCTTGCAAGGTAACCGTTTCGGGAACAGGAGTCTGGTTGCGATGCGAACGGCATCCGCACAAAGCGGCGAGGACAGCCGCAGTAAGAATAATATGAATAGTTTTCATTTTGAGTTCAGGTATTTGGTTATTGCTGTTATATGTAGATCTGTGATTTCGGATTGGCCGCGGTCGGAGAGCAGGTAGGCTACATCATGCAGGTTGTCCTGAAACATGTTTTCGGTCAGGACCGCCGGGCATTTCGTATCGCGCAGGATGGCGAAGTTGCCGGTAAAGAACGGCTCGCGTGATCGGTTGCCTTTCAGATTCAGGTTGACGGCCTCGGCATTGAGTAACATAGCAAGTTTGCGTGAACGTTGTGATGCCTTAGGTGCGACCCAAGCCGTCCATCCGGAGGCGTTGTGCCATTGGCCTGTGCCGGCCGCATTGACGTGAATGGAAACCGACAGTACGTTGTCAGAACCGGCTCCGGCACAAACGCTGTTGACACGTCTGACACGTTCGCGTAGCGAAACGTCGTTGAGTTCCGGCACTAACAGCCGGGCGTCATAACCCAGTGATTTCAATTTGCCACAGACGCGACGCGCTATCTCGCGCGTCCATGCATATTCGCGCAGCCTGCCGTCAGGACTGCATTTGCCCGGGGTCTCCGCACCGTGGCCGTTATCGATAAGTATTAAGTCAGAAGTCATAGCGATGAAGTGAGTGATAAGTGATGAGGTGTGTTAGGAAGGGACGTCAGCCACGGAGGTGAAGGCGTTGGGAGGGAGGCGGTGAGGGCAGGTCAGATTGTCGCAGCGATGCAGGGCGTGGTCCAGTTCGACGGCGGCTTTGGCCTGTGTCAGCGAGATTACCTCGCCGTTGAGCGAACGCACCAGGCCGGTCTGTTCCGCAAAGCGTTCCTCCTTCTCCTTGAGTTGTTGCTGCAGGAACTCGATCATCTCCTTCATGGTGTGAAACTCCGATAGGTCAGCCTGACTGTCAGCCAAACGGGCATTGTTTCGCCGGTTCATTATCAGATTCGCTGCCCATTTCAGCAGATCCAGACCGCCCAATGCCCCGAGCACCGCCACGGCAGCCTGCCATAAGTTTTCAGTCGTCATATTCATTTCAGTAATAGTGTTAGTATAGTGATTGATTGATTTTGCTGCAAAAATAAAGCCGACCCTCAGGCCGGCTTCCTTATCGGTTAAAACAGTAAGTGCCACACTGCCAGGCAGCGCGACACTTATGTCCGATTCAGAAATTATTCAGTAATTTCGAGGAGGTAAATCAATATTTGCGGTAAGTGTGGCCTCCGTCCGTAAGGCGGTTGCCGCTTTTGGTCAGAATTGTCCCCTTCTCGGGAATGTACACTTTGCCGTCCTCATAAACATACGTATATGTGTAGGAGGGATTGTCGTTGGAGGAATACAGCGAGCTTTTGCCAACCTGGTTGGTATAGCCTATCATCTGATTTGTGGGAGCCTTATAACCATCATGGCAGTAACACCACTTCACGGTGTTGTCGTTGACGAAGTAATAGGCATAGCCAAAACCGCTGCCGTCTATCTCGGCGTATACTCCGCTCAGACCATTGTCATCGCTCTTGCAGCCGGTCATGATGCCGGTCATCAGCACCATGGAGAGCAGGAGCATCAAATGTTTCATTGTTCTTTTCACTTGTGTTGTTGTTTATTGGTTTGCACTGCAAAATTATTAAATTCGACTGTCATAAAAAATCCGTCCGTCTGTCACATTCTGAATCAAAGGACACAATCGCACACCAACACGCCCAAAATCGCGTCTGTCCCGCCAAATTAAAAATCTTAAAAAATATAATATAAAGAGAGGGTGCGGCGGAACGGAAGTTCCGGCACACCCTCATCCTCGGTTGTAATTACTGAGATTTGTTTTCCTTATCTATAGAAAGTCAGCTATAAAAGCTGTCGCACTTCATTAGACGGTCTGCTCGACCATGTAGGGGTTGAGCTCGCCCCACTTGTCGATGGGAGGCATGATGCCCAGTGCGATGACTTCGTCGCGGAGCTTGCACAGGTGCTTGTAGCTCTGCTCGAGTTCGGCAGCCTCCTCGGGAGTGCCCTCTACGACCTTGAACGATGCGCCGTTCTTGTCGATGGTGGTCTCCATGGCCATCATGATGTTGTGGAACTTGGCGTCGTTTACATATACGCCTGCGGGCCAGCGGAATGCGGGACCACCCATAGCGGCGGCTATCATCTCGATCGACAGATATGCGGGGCTCTGGAACGAGCTGCGGCCGCGGAGCTCGATGATGTTCTTGCCACCCTGGATCACGCGTACCTTCATGGCCTCCCATTCATTCTCGGGAAGTGCTTCGGTGCCGATGATCTCGGTCAGAGGCTTGCCGTTTACCATCGTGGTGCTTGCGTATACTGCCATCTGCTCGCCGTGGCCGCCGTATGTGCGGGAGTTGGTGATCAGATCCGGGGAGATCTTGAACCACTTGGCCAGCTCGTTGCGCAGACGTGTGCTGTCCAGTGCGGCCAGTGTGGTGACGCAGCCGGGCTTGACGCCGCTGTACAGCAGTGTTACCAGACCGGTGATGTCGGCGGGGTTGAAGATCACTACGATGTGCTTTACATCGGGGCAATACTTGCGCACGTTCTTACCGAAGTCCTCGGCGATCTTGCAGTTGCCTGCCAGCAGGTCTTCGCGGGTCATGCCCTCCTTACGGGGTGCGCCGCCGCTCGATACGATGTACTTGGCACCGGTGAAGGCGGTCTCGATGTCGTCGGTATAGGTGATGTTCATGCCTTCGAAGCCGCACTGCAGCATTTCCTCGGCAACACCTTTCAGTCCCTTTGCGTAGGGATCGTACAGACAGATGTTGGGAGTAAGACGCATCATAATGGCGGTCTGGGCCATGTTGGAGCCAATCATGCCGGCTGCGCCGACAATCAGAAGCTTTTCATCTGTGAGAAAATTCATGATTAATACTGTTTATTGGGTTATATTAATATGTTGTGTCTTATTTCAAGGCGGTTGTTACGGTCTTCCGTCACAGATATTACACGCTGCGGGGAGGAAAGTTTCAACGTTTGTGCAAATTTAGTAATTTTTTGTTATTTTTGCAACAACAAGATGAGGAATGATGCCTAAGACGAAAACCGTATATTTCTGCAATAATTGCGGATATGAGAGTGCCAAGTGGCTCGGCAAGTGTCCGGGCTGCGGGGAATGGAACAGTATGGTCGAGGAGAAAGTGTCTGCCAAGGAGAGTAAGGGCGGCAAACGCGGACTGGTGAAAAGCTCGCGGCCGGTGAAACTGTCGGAGATAGAAGTGGGCGAGGAAGTGCGCCTCAAGATGCCGAGCGACGAGCTGAACCGCGTGTTGGGGGGAGGCCTGGTAGCGGGCAGTCTGACGCTGATAGGGGGCGAGCCGGGCATTGGCAAATCCACTCTGCTGCTGCAGAACATCCTGTCGATACGCACACGCCGCATCCTGTATGTGTCGGGCGAGGAGAGTGCCGCGCAGCTCAAGTTGCGCGCCGACCGTCTCGGCAAGGTATCGGAGAACACCTTCATCCTGTGCGAGACCAACCTCAGCGCCATCTTCACGCAGATCGAGAACGTGAAGCCGGAGCTGGTGATAGTCGACTCAATCCAGACCGTCATGTCGGACGAGATAGAGTCGGCCGCAGGCAGCGTGTCGCAGGTGCGCGAATGCGCCGCGTCGTTGCTGCGCTATGCCAAGGAGAGCGGCGTCCCGGTAATCTTAGTGGGGCATATTAATAAGGAGGGATCCATTGCCGGCCCCAAGGTGCTGGAGCATATTGTGGACACTGTGCTGCAGTTCGAGGGCGACAGGCAGTATCTGTACCGTCTGCTGCGCGCCATCAAGAACCGTTTCGGCTCCACCAACGAGATAGGCATATACGAGATGGTGTCCAAAGGACTGCGCGAGGTGAAGAATCCGTCGGAGATGCTGCTGTCGGAAAACCGCGAGGAGGAAATGAGCGGCATGGCCATCGGCGTGACGATGGAAGGGGTGCGCGCGTTTATGGTGGAGGTTCAGGCTTTGGTGTCGGGCGCCGCTTACGGTACGCCGCAGCGCTCCGTTACCGGATTCGACCAGCGGCGGCTCAACATGCTGCTGGCTGTGCTTGAGAAGCGTGCGCGCTTCCGTCTCGGGCAGAAAGACGTGTTCCTGAACATAGCCGGCGGCCTGAAGGTTACCGATCCGGCATTGGACTTAGCTGTGGTGGCCGCCGTGATGTCGTCGAATTTCGACATGTCGCTGCCGCCGCGCACGGCTTTCGCCGGCGAGGTGGGCCTGTCGGGCGAGGTGCGCACCGTCACCCGTGTGGAGCAGCGTGTGGCCGAGGCCGAGAAATTAGGATTCAACACCATCTACATTCCCAAGGGGAATCTGAAGGGAATGTCACCCAAATTCAAGATCAATGTGGTGGAGGTGGGCAAGGTGCAGGAACTGGTTCAGTCGCTGTTCGGCAGCGGACGCAACCGTTCTGACGCCGACACCCGGGAATAGGACATCCGACCCGAGTAAACCGGAATAAAGATGAGGGAGTGTCGATTGCGGCACTCCCTCGTCGGATAAAATAAAAAATCAAAAATCAGCTCAGTCAGGCCGGCGTCATTTCTTGGCCGACATGCGTACAGTGCGGGTCAGCGTTCCGGGTTCCTTGCCATCGGGCAGATCGGCCGCGCTGTCCACAACCTTGAATCCGAAGCTGATTACTCCGAAAGCCAGTGTCTTGTCTACCTGAAGCACGTTCATGCGCATGCCTAACAGGAACTTGCCGGCCGAGAAATTATCGGTGGCGATTTTAGCGCCGTATGGAGCTATGACCGATGTGCCAAGCGGGAATCCGTCAAGTACGTATGTGACCTCGTTTACGGCAGCTTGCTTGTTGTCGTTGCCCTTGCAGGTGATGCTTTCGATCTTGAGCGTATCGCCCTTGACCACATAGATGGCATCCTCGCCTTCAACTACATTATCGAATGTGACTGTGATGTCTACGTCCGGCAGATCGTTGTCGGAATCGCACGATGCCAGAAAGCCTAAGGGCAACAGCAGCAACAGGTAAAGTAATTTTTTCATCTCAGTATCAAATTAGATTAATTGATTATTATTATGGAACTGTATCTTATTAACGGTTCCTTGATTTTATAATTATAACAAACATCCATTATAAAAGATTAAACACATAACTCTGTAAATTGCGGAAAAAGTGTTATCTTTGTAACATGGAATCGAAAATATACGAAACGATCGACGATGAAGTCGTCGTAACGGATACTAAGGCCGGGTCCGGGGCCGGGTCTTCGAAAAGCGGCGAACGGCTGGTGGACTACCGTAACGTCACGATAGAGCGTGCCGCCCGCGTGGTGCTGAAAGGAGTGACGTTCAGCGTGTCGGAAGGTGAGTTCTGTTACCTGACCGGCAAGGTGGGCAGCGGCAAGAGTTCGTTGCTCAAGACGCTGTATGCCGAGGTGAAAATACCTGAAGGCGACACGGCGCGGGTGCTGGACTACGATCTGTTGCGGCTGCGCAGCCGTCAGATACCGGGGCTGCGCCGCTCGTTGGGCATCGTGTTCCAGGACTTCCAGCTGCTGCAGGACCGTTCGGCGGCTGCAAACCTGCGCTTCGTGCTGAAGGCCACCGGCTGGAAGTCGAAGGGGGAGATAGAGGACCGCATCGAGGAGGTGATGAAGGCCGTGGGAATGGAAAACAAGGCTTACAAGATGCCTCATGAGCTCAGCGGAGGCGAGCAGCAGCGCGTGGTGATAGCCCGCGCATTGCTCAATAGCCCCAGGCTGATACTGGCCGACGAGCCTACCGGAAACCTCGATCCGCAGACCGGATACCAGATAGTGGACCTGTTGCACAGACTTTCGGACCAGGGCACAGGCGTGATCATGGCCACGCACAACATGCAGATGGTGGAGGATTTCCCCGCCAGAGTGCTCCGTTGCGAGAACAAATCGCTGATTTGATTCGCACCGGAGCTTTCCCGGCGTATATTTTGCAATTAGTGACGATTAACGGTCAGATTTTTGCTTAAAAATTTCGTAATGCAGAAATAATTCCATAATTTTGTGACACCATGAAAGCTCCGTAGTAATGCGGGTCTTAATATTACAGCATAATCCGTGATGAGCGGGTCTTGAATTATAGAAAAAATTAGAGAATCAAATACCAAACCAATGGCAGAAAAGAAAGAAAAACTGTTCGACATGTTTTCGCCTGTGACCACCGAGGAGTGGAAGGCGAAAATCACAACGGACTTAAAGGGTGCTGACTTCGACCGTAAACTGGTGTGGCGCACCAACGAGGGGTTCAACGTACAGCCGTTCTATCGACTTGAGGATTTGTCGAAGCTGACCCACCTGGGCAGTCTTCCCGGCGAATATCCCTACGTTCGCGGCACACGCGCCGACAACGACTGGCTGGTGGCTCAGGCCGTACAGGGCGACACCCCCGAGGCTATGGCCGACCATATCCGCCACATCACCGACCGTGGCGTAGAGTCGCTGCGCGTCAAGTTGGGCAAGAATCCCGCCGAGGCCCTGAAGGTGATCCTCAAGGATGTTGACCTGAAGAAGACCGAAGTGAACATCGACTGCTGCCCCGGCAAGGCTGCCGAGGTTGCCGCCGTTCTGGTAGAAATGATCAAGGAAGCAGGAGCCGCCGACGCATTCCGCGGAGCCATCAACTACAATCCGTTCCGTCGCTTGCTGAAGCACGGCCTGCCGTTCCCCAAGAACGCCGCGGAGGAGGGCCTGAAGGTGTACGAGGCTGTCAAGGATGTGAAGGGCCTGCGTTGCTTCGCAGTAGACTCCTATATGCTCAATAACGCCGGAGCGTTCATCACCCAGGAAATGGGCTATGCGCTGGCCTGGGGTGCCGAATGGCTCACCATGATGACGGAAGCCGGACTCAACGTCGATGAGGTGGCTCAGCGCATCAAGTTCAACATGGGCATCAGCTCCAACTACTTCATGGAGATAGCCAAGTTCCGCGCCGGCCGCATGCTGTGGGCCGAAATCGTGAAGGCTTACGGACCGAAGGAGGACGACAGCTGCAAGATGTGGGTACACGCACTGACCAGCATGTTCAACCAGACTCTGTACGATTCGCACGTGAACCTGCTGCGTTCCATGACCGAGACCATGTCGGCCGCACTGGCAGGCGTGAATTCAATCGAGACACTTCCCTTCGACAGCTGCTATCAGACTCCCGACGAGTTCTCGGAGCGCATAGCACGCAACCAGCAGATTCTGCTGCGCGACGAGTCGCACCTCAACAAGGTGGTCGACCCTGCCGGAGGTTCATATTATATCGAGACGCTGACCGCCTCCATCGCCGAGCAGGCCTGGAAGCTGTTCAACGAGACCGAGGACGCCGGTGGCTTCGAGGCATTGCTGAAGCAGGGCGAGATCCAGAAGAAAGTGAACGAGAGCGGAACGAAGCGTCACCTCGACGTTGCACGCCGCAAGGAGAACCTGCTTGGCACCAACCAGTTCCCGAACTTCAACGAGACGGCACTGCAGAAGGTGCAGGGCGAGAGCTGCGGATGCGGATGCGGCTGCCACCACGACGAGCCGGTAGACGGCGCCGTGGAGTGGCTCAACATGGACCGTGCCGCCAGCCAGTTCGAGCAGCTGCGTCTTGACACGGAGCGTTCGGGCAAGCGTCCCAAGGTGTTCATGCTCACCATCGGCAACCTGGCCATGCGTCTGGCACGCGCCCAGTTCAGCTCCAACTTCTTCGCCTGCGCCGGTTACGAGATAATCGACAACATCGGCTTCGAGACGGTGAAGGAAGGCGTAGACGCCGCCATCGCCAAGAACGCCGACGTAGTGGTGCTGTGCAGCAGCGACGACGAGTACGCCCGGTACGCCCCCGAGGCTTTCAAGGAACTGGACGGCCGCGCCATCTTCGTAGTGGCCGGAGCTCCCGCCTGCATGGACGACCTGAAGGCACAGGGTATCGAGAACTTCATCCATGTCAAGGTCAATGTGCTTGACACGTTAGTAGATTTTAACGCCAAACTCCTTAAATAGCATGCGTCCGAATTTCAAAGACATAGATATAAATAAAGTAGTGATCGCCAAGGATCACAAGCCCGCTGCGGCGCAGGAATGGATGACCGCGGAGCTGATTCCCGTGAAGCCCGTCTATACCGAGGCCGACCTGGAGGGCATGGAGCATCTGAACTTCGTGTCGGGTCTTCCTCCCTTCCTGCGTGGCCCGTACAGCGCCATGTACCCGTTGCGTCCCTGGACCATCCGTCAGTACGCCGGATTCTCCACCGCCGCCGAGTCCAACGCATTCTACCGCCGTAACCTGGCTTCCGGCCAGAAGGGTCTGTCGGTAGCATTCGACCTTCCGACTCACCGCGGTTATGACGCCGACCACGAACGCGTCGTTGGCGACGTGGGTAAGGCCGGCGTGTCCATCTGCTCGGTAGAGGACATGAAGGTGCTGTTCGACGGCATACCCTTGAACAAGATGTCGGTGTCCATGACCATGAACGGTGCCGTGCTGCCTGTGCTGGCGTTCTACATCAACGCCGGTCTGGAGCAGGGCGCAAGCCTCGAGGAAATGGCCGGTACAATCCAGAACGACATCCTCAAGGAGTTCATGGTGCGTAACACCTACATATACCCGCCGGCATTCTCCATGAAGATCATCGCCGACATCTTCGAATACACGTCGAAGAACATGCCCAAGTTCAACTCCATCTCCATCTCCGGCTACCACATGCAGGAGGCCGGTGCTACAGCCGACATCGAGCTGGCATACACGCTGGCCGACGGTCTGGAGTATCTGCGCGCAGGTGTGAACGCTGGCATGGACATCGACTCGTTCGCTCCGCGTCTGTCCTTCTTCTGGGGTATCTCGATGAACTATTTCATGGAGATAGCCAAGATGCGCGCCGCACGTATGCTGTGGGCCCGGATCGTGAAGTCGTTCGGCGCCAAGAATCCGAAGTCGCTTGCACTGCGCACGCACTGTCAGACCTCCGGCTGGTCGCTGACCGAGCAGGATCCGTTCAACAACGTAGGCCGTACCTGCGTCGAGGCTATGGGCGCAGTCCTGGGCCACACCCAGTCGCTGCACACCAACGCGCTGGACGAGGCCATCGCGCTGCCCACCGACTTCTCGGCACGTATCGCACGTAACACACAGATCTATATCCAGGAGGAAACCAACGTCTGCAAGGAGATCGACCCGTGGGGCGGCTCGTACTATGTGGAGAGCCTGACCAACGAGATCGCTCACCGCGCATGGGAGCACATCCAGGAGATCGAGAAGCTCGGCGGTATGGCCAAGGCCATCGAGACCGGTCTGCCCAAGCTCAAGATCGAGGAGGCCGCAGCACGTACGCAGGCACACATCGACTCCGGCAGCCAGACCATCGTGGGCATCAACAAGTTCCGTCTGGACCACGAGGATCCCATCGACATCCTGGAGGTGGACAACACCGAGGTGCGCAAGGAACAGTGCGCCCGTCTGGAGGAACTGCGCAAGAACCGCGACGAGGAGGCCGTACAGAAGGCTCTGAACGACATCACGGAGGCCGTGAAGGATCCGTCGAAGGGCAATCTGCTCGACCTGGCCGTAAAGGCCGCAGGCCTGAGGGCGTCGTTGGGCGAGATTTCCGACGCATGCGAGGCTGTAGTAGGACGTTATAAAGCTGTAATCAAAACCATATCAGGAGTGTATTCCAACGAAGAGAAGGGTGATCCCGAGTTCGAGGAGGCCCGCCGCATGGTTGCCGACTTCGCCAAGCGCGAAGGTCGCCAGCCGCGTATCATGATCGCCAAGATGGGACAGGACGGTCACGACCGTGGCGCCAAGGTAGTGGCCACCGGTTATGCCGACTGCGGTTACGACGTGGATATGGGACCGTTGTTCCAGACACCCGCCGAGGCTGCCCGTCAGGCAGTGGAGAACGACGTGCACATCCTCGGTGTCAGCTCGCTGGCCGCCGGCCACAAGACGCTGATCCCGCAGGTGATTGAGGAACTGAAGAAACTGGGTCGTCCCGACATCCTGGTTACCGCCGGCGGTGTGATTCCGGCTCAGGACTACGACTTCCTGTACAAGGCAGGTGTGGCAGCCATCTTCGGCCCCGGCACACGCATCCCGAAGTCAGCCATCGAAATGATCCGTATCCTCAACGAGGACCGTGAGGCTTGACATATAGCCGCTGAAACATAGTGAGGACGCATCGGATTCCCGGTGCGTCCTCTGTTATATATGTGTCGACGAGGCAATTTTAGTGGTGCCGGCGCGTTAAAGAGTAGATGGAAAACGACAAACCGTTATACGAAATAATCGACGAAGACGAACTGCCGTATGCTTACGGTCAGGATGATCCGGACCGGCCCGCAGACCCTGAAGCGGACGGCGGTGAAAAGGAAAAGAGCAGCCCGTCGCGCATCAGTCTGCTGTGGCGTGTGATGCTCGGGCCTGCCACCGGATGGAAAGACCTGAAACGCGCCTCGCTGAAAAAGGAGTCCGTGGCTTCGGTATATTTTTATCCGTTGTGTGTGGCCGCCGCGCTCTCGCAGTTCGTCGATCTGATATACGAAGCCCACCAGTCGGTGCTGAAACTTATAGTCTCGGCGCTGGTGATATTCGTGTCCTATATATTCAGCTACATAGTGTTTCCCATATTGGGACGCCCTTTCCTGTGCGCTGAAGCCAACAAGACGCTGGAAACAAATTTCGGCCGTAATGCGTTGATGGTATTGTTCTCCACGCTGGCTCTGTTTAAGGTGGCTTATAATGCCATACCGTTCATGGAGCCGGTGCTGGTGTTCCTGCCGCTATGGACCATCTATCTGATACACCGCCTCGTGCCCGTGATGCGTGTGCCTAAGGAAAAATGGGGTACAACCACGGTGATACTGAGTGTGCTGACGGTAGGACTCCCGATGTTCTGGCAGTGGCTTTTCGCTGTATTGCTGCCGGGAGTGTGAGGCTAAATTTGGAGATATGCGGCACTTTGTGTAATTTTGGACTGCAATGAAGGCAAAGGATATTAACATACAGAACAAGAAAGCGCGCTTCAACTACGAGATAGGCGACACATATACCGCCGGCATAGTGTTGACCGGAACCGAGATAAAGTCGATACGCGACGGAAAGGCGTCGCTGGTCGACTCCTACTGTCTGATCGAGAACGGTGAGGTATGGGTGAAGCAGATGAACGTGTCGGAATATTTCTACGGGTCGTACAACAATCACGTTGCGCGACGCGACCGCAAGCTGCTGCTGAACCGCAAGGAGATAGCCAAGCTGCAGAAAGCATCGGAGAATCCGGGCTTCACTATCGTCCCTCTGCGAGTGTTCATCAACGACCGCGGCCTGGCCAAGATGGTGATAGGAGTGGGTCGGGGCAAGAAGGAATACGACAAGCGTCAGACTATGCGCGAGCGCGACGACAAGCGTCAGCTGGACCGACTGTTCAAGAAATAACAAGCGATGGCTCCGAGAAAGATAGAGCTGTTGTCGCCGGCGGCGAACCGGGAGGTGGCCAAGGCCGCGATCCTGAGCGGCGCCGACGCCGTGTATATAGGCGCCACAAGTCATGGCGCCCGCCATCGTGCCGCCAATTCAATCGAGGATATACGCGAGGTTGTGCAGTTCGCGCACACTTATCGCGCCCGTGTCTATGTCACGGTCAATACCCTGGTCTACGACAACGAGCTGGAACAGGTGCGCGAATTGATATGCCGTCTGTATGAAGCCGGAGTCGACGCGCTGATAGTGCAGGACATGTCGATACTGCGTATGGACATCCCGCCCATCGCATTGCACGCATCCACGCAATGCGACACGCGCACGCCGGACAAGGCCCGGTTCCTGGAATCCTTGGGCTGTTCGCAGATAGTGCTGGCACGCGAGCTGACAATACCCGAAATCAAGGATATATGCCATAATGTAACTGTGCCCGTGGAATGCTTCGTGCATGGCGCGCTATGCGTGAGTTATTCCGGACGTTGCGCGGCGAGTCAGACGTGCCTTGGGCGCAGCGCCAACCGCGGAGAATGTGCGCAGATGTGCCGTATGCCCTACACGCTGCGCAACGCCGACGGCCAGGTGATTGAGAAGGACAAATATCTGCTTTCTTTGCGCGATTTCAATGCCTCGCCTCATCTGGAGGAGATGCTTGAGGCCGGAGCGTCGTCGTTCAAGATTGAAGGCCGGCTTAAGGATGTGGACTATGTCAGAAACGTCACGGCATATTACCGCAAGGCAATCGACGAGATTATAGCACGGAATCCGGATCGCTATGTGCGCTCGTCGTTCGGCGAAAGTGTCATAAACTACACTCCGCGGCTTGATAAGAGTTTTAATCGCGGATTTACGGATTATTTCTTAGGCTCGCGCCGACCGGGCAGGATGGCGTCGCTGCTGACGCCCAAGTCGATGGGCGAGGAGATAACGGACATCTCGAAGCTGCATAACGGCGACGGCATCAGTTTCTTCAACGCACGTGGCGAATACGAGGGGGTTAATGTAAACGGAGTGAGGAACGGCCGTATCATCGGCTCGCGCCCGTTCGAACTGCCCAAGGACGCGGTGATTCACCGCACCAACGACATAGAATGGAACAAACTAATGTCAGGCCGAACGCCCGAGCGCAAGCTGTGGGTGGACATTACAATAGATGAGGATAATCTTATACTTACGGACGAACGCGGACTGACGGCTACGGTATCGCTGCAGGGCGTAGCGAAAGACAAGGCCCAAAAGCCGATGCAGCCCGAACGGGTGTTAGGCAAGTTGGGCGCCACCGTTTACCGTCTCCGCAATTTAGAAAACCGGCTGAAGCCCGAAACATTCATTCCGGCCTCGGTGCTGACCGAGTTGCGCCGCAAGGGCACCGATATGCTGGACAGACTCAATATTGAGACATATCCGTTTGACCGTCGGCGTCAAGAGGATAAAACCGCCGTTTATCCTGACCGAAAACTTGACGCGCGCGGCAATGTCGCGAATGTGATGGCCTGTAAGCTCTACCAAGATCATGGCGTCGAGTCGATGGACATGGCCGTGGAAAAGAATCCCCGTTATGACGATGCCGTGATGACCACGCGCTACTGTATGCTCCGCGAATTGGGCGCCTGTCAGCGCGACTGCAAGGATCCCGCCATCCGCCGCCGCTTCAGGCAGCCCCTGACCATCACCACCGGGCCGCACACCTTCCGCCTCGCCTTCGACTGCGCCCGCTGCGAGATGTCCCTGTTCAAAGGCTGAATAATGTCCATTTATACTTCATGTCCCCAAAATATACAGAACTGACCATAAGCCGTGATTGCGGATACGTGATGAGAGGCATGGCCATCATGATGATAGTGTTCCATAATTTCTGTCATTTTATCCCCGGCGTAACGTTGGAAAATGAATTTGAATTCTATTCGGTTCACATCATCTCATTGCTGACTCCAAAGGCAACGGCATTGCAATGGTTCTTCGACATCATGTCGTTTTTCGGATGGTATGGCGTCCCTGTGTTCATATTTCTGACCGGGTATGGACTGGTGATGAAATATGAGCGTAATGGAACGCCGCTTGAAACAGGCCGATTTCTGCGGTACAACTATTTCAAACTGTTTTTCCTGATGCTTCCGGGAATAGTGACGTTGATTATAGCTACTTTGGCTTTTGCTATTCCCTACGGTGATATAGACTCCAGATCTATAGCTAATTATATATGTCAGGCGAGTATGCTTCCCGATGTGGTCTATCCGTGGTGGAAACCGAATCCGGGAGTATTCTGGTACTTCGGACTGACAATGGAACTATACATTGTCTATGCGTTGTTGATTTACCATCGGCCCAAATGGTGGATGTGGGTATGTGTCGCACTCTCCATAGCATTGCAGCTTATCACACCTCCGGAATCTGGAACGATGGCGTGGATACGTCATAATGTGACGGGATGGGCCACACTCCTTGTATTCGGTATTTTATACGGACGCACTCTCTGTATACGGCGCGATGTGGCCGCAACCATTGTTATCTTATCAGCATTGCTGATATTGCCGTCGATGTTGGACTGGATGACATGGCAGTTCTCCATACTGGCGTGTGTCGTACTTGCCATAGTCGTGGCCCGATGGTCAATGCGTATTCCGGGATGGAGGGATTTCTGGATATGGATAGGACGATTGAGTCCCATGCTGTTCGTGGCTCATCCAGTTGCCAGGATTATTATTCTGGAAATTTTCCAACCGCGGGACCCGGTTGCACTTCCCCTGGTCATTTACCTGTGCCTGATATTCCTGATGTCCTTGATTTTTCGATATATCACGAAAGCCTGCTACCGTCGCTGGCTAAAATAAGCCGGTGAAGGCTTTGGCGGAGAGGGTCGGGTCTACGGTGATTTCGAGCAGGTGACGCCCCGGAGCGAACAGCGAGGGGAGGACGGCGTGGAGGGCAGTCCCGGAGTCGGCGTGGAGGTAATTCCATCCGTAGGCATGGCACAGAGCTTCCAGTGGCAGTTCACGTGGCGCGCACAGCATTTCTTCCCGAATCGGAAGCTCCGAGGTGGCGCTGATGCAGCGGAATATGCCGCCACCGCCATTATTAAGTACCACTATATTGAAATCGTCGGGCACAAGGTCCAGGCCCATTATCTCAGGGGCGTACGAAAATGACATATCGCCTGAAATCAGCATTGTCGGGCCGGCATAGCACACGGCGGTGCCTACGGCCGTTGCGTTGCCTCCCTCTATGCCTGATACACCCCGGTTGCACCAGCAGGCGTGCGGCATCGGCGCAAGACCCAGACAGGCATATCTGACCGCTGTTCCGTTGGAGAAGAACAGGTTGAACTTACGCGGCACGGCATTCAGCAATATATTCATGGCCTTCAGTTCCGACCACGGCGCGGAGCCGATATATTCCTCAGCCCGTTTTATGGCCTCCTGACGGGCATTGCGCCATGCCTCGGCGTAACCCGCAGCGCTGTTTTCGTCACGATACATACCGTGCCCTTTCATCCATTTTATAATAGATGCGAATCCTCGGAAAAACAGGGCCGGACCGGCGTCTACGTGTAGTGTCAATGACTGGTAGCTGTCCACGCCCGGGTCAGTGTCTCCAAGTGTCCAGCATTCCGCATCCGGACACGAGCGCAGAAACGTTTTGAGGTGCGACGACACGACGGCGCCTCCTATGGAAATGATGATGTCCGGCCGCAATGACCGTAGCGTATCTTCATCGGCAGCCAGAGCCAAGTCCGTGACGCAGGCGTCGGGATGTCCGACCGGATGCAGGTTCGACAGAGGTTCTGCGCAGATGGCTGTCTGTGGTAACTGAAGAAAGTCAGCCAGCGCTTTGTTGAGCCTTGAATCCGGGCTCATGAATCCCGCCACCACCAGTATCTTCTTGCCGGCCACTGTCTCGGCCAGTTCCCTGTATTGCGCCGGTGTCAGTGTATTGGGTCCTCCCAGCGTCTTTATTTTCCGCACTGAGTCGGAAGCCGAAGTCCCATCCGTCTCGGTTGTCTCTCCGATTGGCGCGTCTATCTGCACATTAACATGCACGGGGCCGGGGATGCCGGATGTCGCAGCTATCCACGCCTCGTTGGACACACGGTTCACGTACCATTCATATTCGGAACGGAATGCCGGGTTGCCGCATTCTACCGAATTACCGTCCGAGACGGGAATGTCGAAACTTTTCTTTATTATGTTCCGGAGTGCGCCCGGCTGGCACATGGTCTGCGAATCATTCTGGTCAATCCATCGGCGCGGTCTGTCGGCCGAAACCACGATTAGCGGCACATGGCGGTGGAACGCCTCGGCCACGGCCGGAGCGTAATTCAGCAGCGCCGTGCCTGAGGTGCAGCACAGCATCACCGGCCTGTTCGTGGCTATGGCCATACCCAAGGCCACGAACGCGGCGGTGCGTTCGTCGGTAACGACGCGGGATTTTATCAGCGGCCGTGCGGCTATGGCCATAAGCAGCGGAGCGTTGCGGCTGCCGGGGCTTACCACGGCATCGCGCAGCCCATGTGCAGTCAGCACGTCAAGCAGCACGCGGCAGTTGGTTTTGGCTGTGTCCATATCAGGCATGACATGAGTTGATGATGTGCGCCATCTTCTCCATCAGGTCCGGTTTGTTCTCGTTGGTTCGCAACGGAGCGCCGAGTGCCTTGCGTTTCAGCGACGACTTCAGCGCGCTCGACATTCCAGGCATGGATTGCTCCGCAACGATCTCCCAGCCGCACACATGGTTCAGGGTGCTGGATACGGCACTTTCGCTATCTGAATTGATATGTCCCTGTCCTATCTCCGTCATCGGCTCCACGCGGAAATAGACGTTGCCGGAATTGTCGGCCACGAAGCTCAACACGCCTTCATGGTCGTCGGCTATCGCTGCGAAACGAAGCGGCGACCGGGTGCCGTACTTTATCCTGGAGTTAGCACCCTTCTCGTATATCTCGGCCAACGGGATGCGCAGCGGCTCGCTGTTTTCATAACACATCACCAGATTGGCGTGCTCCATGTCGTGCGGTATGATCAGGCTCAGTATGCAGTCGCCCTCGCAATACAGGTCGGTCGGGCTGAATTCCACATTGCCTTTCTTGTCGAAGTATAGATAGCCGAACGGTTCGGAATACCCGTCCTCGTAATCATGCAGCACATTGGGGCGCCACGATGAGGTATAGGTGGCATCGGCCGGGGTGGCAGAGGCGGATGTCTCGGCTGCGGATTCCAGGGTCTCGGGCCTGACTGCGTTTAATGAATCGGCTTCATGGGCTGCTTCGGCGCGGGCTTCGGCTTTCAGGGCCTCGGCATGGAGACGGCTGCGGTCCTCCAGTTCAGCCAGCTGGCGACGCCGGTCGCGCTTGAATTCCTCCTCGGCCTGTCCGGTGAAGTATTTGGTGGACTGCCCGGACAGACGCACGTACAGGCGGTCCTTGTAATAAATCGGTTCAAGGCTCTTTTCGATGTCGAAGCGTATCACCACGCGCCCCTTCTCGCGGTTCAGCTCGTCGTCGTCGACCGACACCGAGATGCGGGCCAGGGCCGTGGGGCCGAAGTTGTCGGCCAGCAGATTGTCGATGTACACCTGCAGCTTGTCGGCGTCCGTGATCTTATGCTGATGTTTGCCGGCCACAAGCGTATGCGTGCGGAAATATTCGAAGTCGTCGGGCAGACCGGCTGCGTACCCCTCGTTGTTCACGCCTAAAAACAGCGTGCCCCCCTCGGCGTTAAGGAATCCGGCTATGCGCGACAGAATGTGGTCCTGCTGGGCCATCGGGTCGGGATACATCTTCTGGCCGCGTGCCACGGCCGGATAGACGATGCTGGTCTTGAACTCGATGAATTTGGATTCCGAGCCGTAATATTTGCCAAGACGCGTGTCGCTCACCACATCCAGCGCGTTGCCTATTTCCTTGCGCAGACGCGAACAGATGTCGTCGGAATTGTCGCTCACGTCCGACATCATGTTGAACGACAGCACCATCCTCGCTATGGTGCGGTCCAGTTCCGACGATTCGGGATTCCGCGCTATCTCGTATAGTGAGGAGTTATAGCTTTCGTCGCCCATCCAGGCCACCATCTCCAGGCGTCGGTACATGCTGGTGAGGATGGGTACCTTAAGGCTTTCCTGTTCCAGTTTGGAAAGCTCCGCGAGGTCGATGCGCTTGTTGGTGGCATAATAATCGTGCATCAGCAACAGCTCGGCGTGGGTGGAGAGGGTATCGGCTTTCTCCTTGTCGTCGGCCATCAGGGCCAGGATGCGAGCCAGACGCAGATAGTCGTAAGCCTCCAGCAGATCCTTCTCCGCTATGGCGGCGTAACGGATTATCTCTACTAATTCCTGCATATCGTCGGGCAGCAGCTCGTCGTATTCCTCCTCCATCTGCCCGTCGCCATCCATGTTCATGTCGTCGTCGCCGTTGAGCGACAGGGCGCGGAATATGTTCCTGAACGCATCGGAGGTGGTGAAATTATCGGCATATTTATCCAGTTTCTCGGTGATATATCCGTTTATCACGCCCCCCGACACACTGTATAGCTTAACGTTGACGATGTCGCTGTTGCGTATGTCGAAACTGGAGTCCGCCTCGACGAACAGCCCGAATCCCTTCAGGGTCAGCGCGCTGAAATTGTGGCCTTCGGTTATGTTTTCGGCATTGGTGATTACGGCGCGGTATTCGGTGTTGATGTCCATGTTGTCGCGCACATATTCGCCGGCCTGTTCCAGCAGCGAGAAGTGGTATCTGCCGTCGTCGTCCACATCGGTCACAGTGGCGCGGAACTGCAGCGGCTTTCCGTTGGCGTCGTGCCAGCAAGTGTCGTCCAGGTATCTTACTCGATAGCCTACCACGTCCTTGCAGTCTATGTAGCCGGAGCCGTCCTCGTAGTCGTCGTCGATGATGCCGCACAGGAACCGGGGATTTCCCTGGTCGTCGTCACGCAGCATGGCATTGACCTCGATTGTCACCACGTCGCCCGGCTCGGCCTTGACGATGTAGTGGGGGCGGTCTGTCTGAACCGTGATCTCGTCGCGGCGGAACAGTTCGTGCTCTATGTCGTTCCACCATGAGTTGTGGTCGTTCATCCTCTTGATCTTGGAGCCGGACATACCCCTAATGCCCCCTATCATGATGGAGGGATGAAGCCACTGCATCAGCACGGAAGGCACGGCCTGTTCGGGGTCGCGCGTGGAGTCGTTGCGGGTCAGTTCCATCCCTTCGGGACTGATGGAGAGTTCCAGCTGTCCTGAGGTGAACCGATGGTTTCC
The DNA here is from genome assembly GCA_002361235.1 of Porphyromonadaceae bacterium UBA3318. GTDB lineage: Bacteria > Bacteroidota > Bacteroidia > Bacteroidales > Muribaculaceae > Lepagella. Next base: position 39,396 of record DESI01000020.1, read on the forward strand.
GCGGATCAGCGACAATGGCGAGCTGATGGTGCGCGTGGCGGCCGCGGCCACCAGATACATCGGGTCGCGCAGCTGCGAATATAGCGGCTTGGTCAGCGAGGTGCATCCGAACAGGGCGCCTATGGCCTGGTTCAGCACGTTCCGGGTCCGGTTGGTGCTGAGCAGCGATATGTAACGGTAATAGTATGAATAAGTGCGGTTCAGGTCGGTGCCCGGCTTGGAGAGCAGGATCTTGAGCGCCGTGGCCGTTACTGCCGTGAGCACCTTCTCCTTCTGGCTGCGGGTCTCGGCCTGCGGGAGTCCGTCGATGCTGGCCGCCGCCTGCTGCAGATACATCTCGAACTGCTCCACGAACGCCGTGCGGAACGGCTCGCGTTCCCAGTTCTCGAGGTTGCGTGTGAAGATGCTCTGGAATATGCTGTTCAGATAGTCGCTGACCTTGTGCGGGTACAGGCGGAATATCATCATCATTACGCCGAATGCCTGGTCGGGATGATACAGATAGCCGGACTTCTCCAGCTTGGCGAATATGGAGCTTACGAATTCATCGAGCTTGTCGTTGCGCAGCAGACCCATGAACTGCTCGTAGGGCTGCACGGATTCCACCAGTGTGGTGATCTGCTGCTGCATCGACTTGCGTGCCTCGAACGCCAGACCCTCCAGAAAGTCGGAATCCTCCAGAAAGTACAGGGCTCCGGCGCGTAACGCCGACAGGAACTGGCTTACCTCCGAAATGCGGTATTTCAGCGTGTCGGCCGTCATTCCCCAGGGGAACGTGCTGAGTGTGAGGCGCATCTTGTTGATGAACCATAACGGGTTATGGTTGTCAAGGTCGCTTTTCAGGTATTCGTAATCCGGGCCTGAGGTCCATAATTTGCGGATGAAGTTTACTAAAGTGGAGGACAACCCTAATTTCTCGGCCAGTGATTTGGGCTCGTAGAAAGGCAGGCGCGCGCTGTCGTTGTCGAAACGCACGATGCAGCCCGCTTTGCTGAGCGACTGGAACTTACAGCTCGCCTTCTGGCCCTTCTGCAACATGGCGTTGCGGTCGTGTATGCTGAATATAAGGCCGTTGCTGTCCACAACCTTGAATTTGTCGTGCATACGGTCCAAAGGTACGTAGGTCACGGTGCATTCTATGCTTTCGCCGCGTCGGAACGTGTCGTTGTAAAGCTCGTAAATAATGGCGGGCAGATGCTGTTTCACTGTCACAGTGCCGTTATAGGAGATTATGATGCGACAAGCGATATATTCCGGCAATTGGTATTCGGGTTCCTTCTGGAAAGGCAGTTTCGGCACCTGGACCGTTTCATTCAGGCCGTGGACGGAGCCAGTCTTGATGTTAATGAATTCGGGGTCTGTCACCGACCTGTCTACTTCGAAAAGTACGATTTCTCCTTTTTTGAATGCCATGATGGGTTTGTTTTTGGGGTTGATAATTAAAATGGAGCGGAGCTCCAAAACGGAACGGCTCCGCGCGGGAGGAGAGAGGAGAGGAAAGGGGGGGGAAAAAGAGGGAGAGAAAGAGTGAGAGGAAAGGGGGGGAGGAGAAAGAGGGAGGAGAAGGTGAGAGAGAAGGAGGGAGGAGAAGGGAGGAGAAGGAGAGAGAGTGAGAGAGAGAGAGGAGAGTGGGGGTCAGAGCGCGGGGGCCTTGAAGCGGAGAGGGGTGTAGCCGAGCAGGAAGGCGGAGGCGGCCATGCGTTTCTTGCCGGCAGGCTGTAGCTCCACAATTTCAAGCCAGCGGTCGGAAGTGGCCACGAGAAGACGCTTCTTCTCGATGCGCACGTCGCCGGGCACAATGCCGGTGTTATCATCGCTGCCGGTGCTGGGCTCGTCGGTCAGCGCGGTGGTGTAAATCTTGACGTCCATGGGGGCGTGGTTCAGCTGCTCAAGCGCCGAGTAGGCGGCGGGATACGGCGACAGGCCGCGCACCTGGTTGTGTATCTGCACAGCCGGTCGGTTCCAGTGTATGGCCATATCTTCCTTAAAAATCTTGGGAGCGGGAATGAATTCCCCTTCGGGCTGCGGGATGGGCTTGACACATCCGTTCTCGATGTCCCGGACGGTCTTCGACACCATGTCGGCGCCCAGGACCATGAGGCGGTCGTATACCGTGCCTACGTTGTCCTCGGGCAGTATGTCGATGCGCTGCCGGTCGATGATGGAGCCGGTGTCGATGTCGTGGTTCAGGAAGAAAGTGGTGACGCCGGTTTCGGTCTCGCCGTTCATGATGGCGCGGTTTATCGGGGCGGCGCCACGGTATTTGGGCAGCAGGGCGGCGTGGAGATTGAACGTACCCTTGGGAGGCATGGCCCACACGGCTTCGGGCAGCATGCGGAAGGCTATCACCACGAACAGGTCGGCCTGCAGCGACTGTAGCTCGGCCAGGAATTCGGGATTCTTAAGTTTCTCAGGCTGCATCACCTTCAGACCGTGCTCCACGGCATATTTCTTGACGTCGCTCTGAATCAGCTTGTGGCCGCGTCCGGCTATCTTGTCGGGCATAGTCACCACGGCGGCTATCTCATGACCGTCTGCCACCAGTCGGTCAAGACTCGGCACCGCAAACTCCGGTGTTCCGAAAAATACGATCTTCATAATTCTATGTCAATGAACGGCCCGGTGCTTATTCCAGCACAGGTCCGTATCCTTCAATTATTCTGTTGTTAACGTTACGCTGTATGGCTTCATGCACGAACCGCTTGGCGCGCCCGACGGCTTCCGCCATATTCAGGCCGTGGCCCAGATATGAGGCGATGGCCGAACTGAGCACACATCCGGTGCCGTGCAGATTGGGCGATGCGATTCGCGGCGTGGTGTATTCCTGAAGCAATTCCGGACCGCGATAGAGGGAGTCGGTGCAGGCTTCAGAGCCGGTGTCGCCGCCCTTCAGCAGCAGGTAAGGGGAGAGGGTATTCAATGGCCTTCCGGCCATTGCACGGAATAAAGAGGCTTCCTTAACGTTCGGGGTGATTAAAGAGGCGAGAGGGAAAAGGAAACGGATCATGGCACGGGCGGTGTCATCGCGGCGGTCTATAAGCCGGCCGGCGGCGGTGGGTGCCAGCACCGGGTCTATGACTACGTTCCGGAGGTTGTGCCGGCGTATGGCTTCGGCTACGGTTTCTACTGTTTCCGGGGTGGGGAGCAGTCCGATTTTCACGGCATCGGGCCGTGCGGCTTCCACGGCGGCGTCAAGCTGGTCACGTAACAGATCCGGGTGCGTGGGATTGATTGACTTGACGCCGTGCTGGTTCTGCACGGTCAGGGCGGTGATGCAACTGAGAGGGTAGGACCCGGTGCGCGCGCACGTGCGGATGTCGGCGCTCATGCCGGCGCCTCCCGTGGGATCCATCCCGCTTGTCAGCAATATCACCGGAGTCTTGGACATGGTCAGGAGTTTTGTTCCGTTGCCTCGGTATTGGGCTGAGGCAGTGCCGAAGCTATTTCCCGGCGGCACTGTTCCATCAGCGCCTTGGTGTTGAATCCGCGCTCGCCGGGCCATATCGGTTTGTGGATGGTCATGCGGATATGCGAGGGGGTCATCAGATAGGTGTATCGGGGCATGGCGCGGAAACTGCCGTCGATGGTGATGGGCACCACCGGCAACTTGAACTCGCCTGCCAGCATGAACGCGCCCCGCTTGAAGGCTGTTATATTGCCGTCCCATGTGCGGCTTCCTTCGGGGAATATCACCAGCGACATGCCGCCCTTCAGGGTCCCTTCCGATTCCTGAATGGTGCTCTTGATGCCGGCGATGCTGCTGTCGTCCACCATGATGTGTCCCGCCTTGCGGCAGGCTGCTCCCACCATGAAGATGCTTTCCAGTTCCTTCTTCATCAGCCACTTGAAATTGTGGTTCAGGAATCCGTAGATGGTCCAGATGTCGTAGGCTCCCTGATGGTTGGCCACGAACACGTACGATTGCTTCGGGTCGATGTTCTCGCGGCCACGTACCGTGACGCGCATCAGGTAGAGCGCGCACGTCACCTGCGACCATATCTTGGCCGGCCAGTAACCCCAGAAATCGCGGTTGCCCAGCCAGCATCCAGCCAGCGTGATGGCGGCTGTGATCAGGGTCAGCACCACGAATATCGGGGTGGCTATGAATATTTCATAAAATATGTAGAGGCCGCGCAGCATCCACTGCCACGCGTTGCGATGCGGCCTCGCGGCTCGCACGGGAGGTCTCTGTTCCATTATTGTCCTATTTTCTAACCTTTTCTATCGTTTTCTATCGTCTATGAACCGACATTACAAAATTAAGTCATTTTCGCGAAAAATCAAAGCAATTAAGACATATTAAGACTCCGGGACAACATATTAAGACTCCGCCTCGCCATTGGAGCGGGACGGAGCCTTGACGACCGGCCGGAGCCGGATGCGGTTCGGTTGTTATTCCTCGTCGCCGGGGGCGATGAGCTTGTAGCCCTTGCCGTGGATGTTGATGATCTCGACGGCGGGATCGTCCTTCAGCAGCTTGCGGAGCTTGGTGATGTACACGTCCATGCTTCGGGCGTTGAAGTAATTGTCGTCGATCCAGATGGACTTCAGCGCGTAGTTGCGCTCCAGTATCTCGTTCATGTGCTGGCACAGCAGTGACAGGAGCTCGCACTCCTTGGTGGTCAGCTTCTGAACCTTGCCGTCGCACAGCAGGGTCTGTTTCTGGGTGTCGAACGTGTATTTGCCAATCTGAAACACGGTCACGTCCTTGTCCTTCTTTCCGCGCACGCGGCGCAGAATGGCTCCGATACGCGACACAAGTTCCTCCATGGAGAAGGGCTTCGGGATGTAGTCGTCGGCTCCGATCTTGAAGCCCTGCAGCACGTCCTCCTTCAGGTTCTTGGCCGTCAGGAAGATGATGGGCACGTCGCGGTTCACCGCACGTATCTCCTGTGCCAGCGTGAAGCCGTCCTTCTTGGGCATCATCACGTCGAGAACGCACAGATCGTATTTCCCTTTCAGGAACGCCTTGTACCCCTTGTCACCGTCATTGCACAGGTCGGCGTAGAATCCCTTGGCCTGCAGAAACTCGCGCAACAGCATACCCAGATTCTCGTCGTCCTCGCAAAGAAGTATTTTTAGTTTCTCATTCATATCGTAGTCGGTGTTTATTTTATAATTATAACAATTAAGTATTAAAATATATTTATCGGTGTCAGATTTTATACAGAATTATTAAGAAGCGCCCTGCTGTTGCTGAGCCAGCGGGAGCTTGATAATGAATGTGGAGCCTTCGCCGGGCGTTGATTCCACCGTGATGGATCCGTGGAAGGCGGTTATCATTTTCTTGACGTATGCCAGACCGAGTCCGAAGCCCTTCACGTCGTGACGGTTGCCCGTCGACACGCGGTAGAACTTGTCGAATATGCGCTTCAGGTCCTCCTTGTGTATGCCTATGCCGTTGTCCCTGACCCGAATCTCCAGATGCCGGTCGTCGGGATTGCCCGTTGTTACCGATAACTCCGGCTCGACATCCTCGCGGCTGTATTTCAGGGCGTTTTCCAGCAGATTGTGTATCACGTTGGTAAACTGCAGCTGGTCTACGTGGATGTCGGAGTCGGTGGCCTCCAGGTCGGCGAACAGCGTGCCTCCCTGACGCTCCACCTTGAGCTTGAAGTTGGTCACTACGTTCTCGATTATCTCGTTGGCGTTGACATCGGTGAATTTCAGGGAGCTTTCGGCATTGTCAATCACCGAGAGGTGCAGCACCTTCTCCACCTGGAAGCGCAGACGCTTCGATTCGTCGGATATGACACCGGCCAGGTGCTTGATCGATTCGGGCGACTTGCGCACCGACGAGTCCTCCAGCATCTGCGCCGCCAGAGATATGGTGGCTATGGGTGTCTTCAGCTCGTGCGTCATGTTGTTGACGAAGTCGGTCTTCATTTCCGTCAGCTTCTTCTGTCTGAAGGCCAGTATCACGGTGTAAAGGAACACCACCAACAGTATCGCCGAGAATGCCAGCGACGGGATGATGAACCGTACGGAGCTGAATATGTAGTTGTGCTTGTTGGGGAATTCCACGCTGAGGCGGTACGACACGTCGGTGTTTCCGAACAGCGGTATGGAATAGATGTCGTCGACTTTGGGGTCGTAGTCGGATGTGGCGTAAATCTCGCGGCCGCCGGCTGTGTTGACTGAGAATGCGAAGGGTAGGTTCACGCCGTTGTTGGCCAGTTCGGTCGACAGGCAGTTGCGCAGCACGGTCGAGTCTGCGCGCTGCATCACGGGACGCGAGCCGGAGTCGCGCAATATGTTGAGTATCACTTCCGCCAGCAGTCCCTTCTGATACAGGTACTGACTGCGGATCACCTCCTGCATCGTGCCGTAATGCGAGCTTACCGAGCCTGTGGCCGACGGGAAGGTGAGCGACGGGGGAGCGCTCGGCTCCTTGGTCATCTGGCTGTCGGTGCTGCCGGTATTGTTGATGTCTTCGTAAAAGCTTGACTCTATCACGTTGGCGTCTTCCTGCAGGAAGTGCAGCGTCTCCTGGCGGTCCATGAACTCCGAAGTGGCGTACAGCGAGCGCATCACGCCCTCCGAGAACTGCTCCTCGCGCATCTTCACCATGTTTTCAAGATACATGATCTGAAAATACAGCAGAGTGCCGAAAGTAATGGCCATCAGTATGGTAAGTATCCAGATTAAAGATCTTTTCATATAGTCACTCCCCTTACAAGCCCCGAAAATTTAGATTGTTAATTAACAATTCGGGGCAAATTTAACAATTAAATATGAAAATTGCAAATTTTCTTGATTTCTCCCGATTTCTCGGGATTAATCCCGATTAATCCCGAGAAATCCCGATTAATCTTGATTAATCCCGATCAGCCCGGTTAAATCCCGTTTATGCGTCAGTGATTCTACACCGGTTTCCTATTGTATTAACAAAATTTTACATTTAAAGTTCGAACCTCCGGCACGTATCAAGGCGCCCCGGAGTAAACAATAAGCCTCAGGCCACGCCGTTTTATATTATTATGCAGATACTCAGAACATCCCTTATAATAATCATATCGTTGCTGACGGTGCTCCTCGCCGGCTGCAAGCAGCATTCAAAGAACGAGCCGGAACCGGAGCCTCAACCCGTCAATCCGGATGGCGTCACGATAGTGTATGCCATTAACAAAAGTTCGTTGTCCGGCAATTTCATGCAGGACACGGCGGAGATGAAGGCTGCAATGGTTAGCGTGGATATGTCGCGTCAACGATTGTTGGTCTATCTGACAGAATCGGCATCCAAGACGGGACTGTACGAGTTGCAGCAGATCGGGAAGAAGAACAAGGTGCTGACCTGGCGCAAGGTGAAGGAGTATGACCGCCAGCAGACATCCACGGCTCCCGCTGTGATGAAGCGCGTCATATCCGATGCTCTCAGTGTCTATCCCGATGCCGACCACTCATTGATATTCTGGGGTCACGGCACTGCGTGGACTCCAGGTTTCAGCGACCATGAGACGCGCGCCGACGCTCCGGCTCAGTACAGTTACGGCGGCGAGTATGGCAAAAACAATGAATGGCAATGGACCGAAATTACGGACATCGCTAACGCCATTCCCGATGGTGCGTTCCGTACCATCTGGTTCGACTGCTGCTATATGTCGTCGATCGAGGTTGCATACCAATTGCGCCACAAGACCGATATGTACGTGGCATATCCCACAGAGGTATGGGAATACGGGCTTAACTATGACGGTGTGCTGCCTTTTATCATGCGCGAGAATCAGGACCTGATCGGAGCAGCCGGAAAGTTCTACTCATATTACAATAACATAAATGATGCAGTGACGGTATCGGTGATGGATATGAGCGAGATCGAGGGAGTGGCCAAAGCCACGCGCGCACTGATGCGGCAATATCCCGACAATCTTGACAAAGTGCAAGGCGTGTCCGATTATAGAAGACGAAGCCGTAATAATCCTGACGGTTACGGTTACTACGACATGCTCCAGCTGTTGAAGCTGAAGGATCAGGGCGAGTTATGGCAGAGCGTTCAGGACAGTATGAACCGTTTTGTGATATATCATGCCGAATCGTCGAAGGATTTCAACAACCGTCAGTGGGTGCAGACGCCCCTGTGCGGCGTGAGCATGCACAGCCTCGGCGAGTATGGTCAGAAGGAAGCGGACCACGAGCCCTTCTACCGCACCCTCGACTGGTACAAGGCCGTCTACGAGCAATAGAGGCGCGGGCTTAGAGCATCGACTGGATGAAGTCGTTGAGGTCGACGTCCTTGGGGAGATTGAAGCGGGTGCGGATGCGGTAGCGCGAGGTGGCCACGCTGTCGCGCGATATACCCAAGGCCAGGGCTATCTCTTCGTTGCGGCGCCGCAGGGCGATAAGCATACACAGCAATTCGTTGCCTGAGGTCACGTCCGGATACTTCTTCCTCAGATTGTCGATAAAGCCGGGGTGCAGGTCGTTGAAACTCTTTCGGAACCGTTTCTCATCCTCCTTTTCAAGCAATATGGCGGGCAACGCCTCGAACGGTTTGGTCTCCGCGTTGCTTTCAGCCTGCAGCCGGTTCAGTTCCTCGATCTTGGTGTTGAGGGCGATTCGCTCGGCCAGCAGCGTGTCGATGTTCTGCTGCGTAAGCTGTTGTTTCTGTTTGTGGTTGCGCGAGCGCATTATCAGGAATACGACAAGTCCCGCCACGACGAGCAGTCCGATCACGCTTATCAGGATGGTGCGTTGCTGACGTGTCCGCAACTCGGCCTGCAGCACGGCGGTCTCGCGTTTCAGCTGCGAGGTGCGGTATTTGAAATCCATACCTAACAGGAGGTTGCTGCGGAGTTCTTCCTTGATGCTGTCGTGCAGTGCGGCGGCTTCGGGATAGATGTCAATCAGTTTCCTGTCTCCGGCCTTGGCGTAGGCGCGGGCCAGATACTGCAGACTCCATTCCAGGCTCTCGCGGTCGTTATCGGCACGATAACCCGCTACGGCGTCTTCCATCATCGGGATGCCTTTCGCGTAGTTCCCTTCAAGAACGTGTGCATATCCAATCAGTAACCGGCTTACGGAATAATCGGGATTGATGCGTTCCAGCGTCCTGCGCGCCGATGCGATCGAGTCCGGAGCATACTCCGGATGCTCAAGATAGAACACCGCCTCGAAGGTGCGGTTATGCCTTAAGTCATTACGGCGCCATTTCTCGTTCTCGACCAGCGAGCATGACTCTACTGCACGGTGAAGGCATATCAGCTGGGAGTCGAGTTGATTGGTTATCTCGTATGTCATGCCGCGCATGCGCCACAGGTCCTGAAGTCGTTCCGGGACCTTGGCTTCGGCTATGGCCATGGCGCGCGAGTTGGCGGCTTTGGCTTCCTCGAACATACCCATGCGCTGGTACAGGTTGCCTATGTTGCCCAACAGCCGTACGGCGCCTTCGGGATTGATGCTGTCCGGATGCATCGTCTCCAGCGAATCGGCAGCGGCCTGCAGCAGCGTCAGGCCTTCGATATAATGCCCGTCGCGGCACAGTTCGCGGCCGCGTTCAGACAATTGTTCGAACGATGCGTGAGTGTCTTGTCGCGTTTGTGTCCTGTTGCAGGCGCCGGTCACGGCGAGAAGCACACAGGCTATTACCATTGCATTGAGTCTCATAAAACAAAATTACATTAAACATACGAAAAAAACAAATTCATTTGTTTGTTCACGATGGGCTTTTGTTGTTTGCGGAGTGAGATTTTTTTCGTATCTTCGCAAAAAAAAACAACAAAAACCATGAAGCGCATCACACTTGACAACCAATGGCCTGATTACCCCTCATTCGCGGAGGGAATCAGGCGTGCTCCCGACCGTGGATATACCCTCGACAAAGCCAAGACCAGATTAGCCCTGCAGAACGCCCTGCGCTATCTGCCGCCCGAACTGCACGAACGCGCCATCCCCGAGTTCTTAGAGGAACTTAAGACGCGCGGCCGCATCTATGCCTACCGTTTCCGTCCCGAAGGGCGCATCAAGGCCAGACCCATAGACGAATACAAGGGCAACTGTATCGAGGGCAAGGCTTTCCAGCTTATGATAGACAATAACCTGGACTTCGAGGTGGCCCTCTATCCATACGAACTGGTGACATACGGCGAGACCGGCCAGGTGGCGCAGAACTGGCTGCAGTATCGTCTGATAAAGAAATATCTGGAGGAACTGACCGATCACCAGACATTGGTGGTGGAGTCGGGTCATCCGCTGGGCCTGTTCCCGTCGCGTCCCGACGCGCCGCGCGTCATCATCACCAACGCCATGATGGTGGGTATGTTCGACACTCAGCACGACTGGCATGAGGCCATGCAGCTGGGCGTGGCCAACTACGGCCAGATGACCGCCGGCGGCTGGATGTACATCGGCCCGCAAGGCATAGTGCACGGCACGTTCAACACCATCCTGAATGCAGGCCGCATGAAATTAGGAGTGCCCGAGGATGGCGACCTGAAAGGCCACATCTTCGTGTCGTCCGGACTTGGCGGCATGAGCGGCGCACAGCCCAAGGCAGCCGAGATAGCCGGCGCCGCCGCAATCATAGCCGAAGTTGACCTGTCACGCATCGACACGCGCCGCAGCCAGGGTTGGGTTCAGGAAGTGACCGATTCCATCCCCGAGGCTTTCCGCATGGCGCGCGAGGCAATGACCCGCAAGGAACCGATTTCAATTGCCTACCACGGCAATGTGGTGGACCTGCTGGAATATGCGGTGGAACACAACGAGCATATAGAACTGCTCAGCGACCAGACCAGCTGCCATGCCGTTTACGACGGCGGCTACTGTCCCGTATCGCTCACGTTCGACGAGCGTACCCGGATGCTGCACGAGAATCCCGAACAGTTCCGCAAGGAAGTGGATGAGTCCCTGAAGCGTCATTTCGAAGCCATCAAGGCTCTGGTGGCCCGAGGCACATACTTCTTCGATTACGGCAACGCCTTTATGAAGGCCGTGTACGATTCGGGCGTGAAGGAGATTTCGCGCAACGGTGTGGACGACAAGGACGGCTTCATCTGGCCCAGCTATGTGGAGGACATTATGGGCCCGATGCTGTTCGACTACGGCTACGGTCCCTTCCGCTGGGTATGCCTAAGCGGCAAGCACGAGGACCTGGTCAAGACCGACCACGCCGCCATGGAGTGCATCAACCCGGACCGCCGCGGACAGGACCGCGACAACTACAACTGGATACGCGACGCCGAGAAGAACGCGCTCGTAGTAGGCAGCCAGGCCCGCATCCTGTATCAGGACGCCATGGGGCGCCTGCGCATAGCCTTGAAGTTTAACGAAATGGTGCGCAACGGCGAGGTAGGACCCATCATGCTGGGCCGCGACCACCACGACGTGAGCGGCACAGACTCACCCTTCCGCGAGACCAGCAACATCAAGGACGGCTCGAACGTGATGGCAGACATGGCCGTGCAGTGCTTTGCCGGCAACTGCGCCCGGGGCATGAGCCTCGTGGCCCTGCATAACGGCGGCGGCGTAGGCATAGGCAAAGCCATAAACGGCGGCTTCGGAATGGTGTGCGACGGCTCGGAGCGCGTTGACGAGATACTGAAACGCGCCATGCTGTGGGACGTGATGGGCGGTGTAGCCCGCCGCAGCTGGGCCCGCAACCCCAACGCCATGGAGACCGTGCGCGAATGGAACGACACTCAGGGCGACCGTGGCTTCATGATCACCGAGCCTTATATCGTGAATGACGAACTTCTTGACAAATTAGACATCTAATGGCCGTAGTCCTATGAAGAAGATAATAGAATGTGTGCCCAATTTTTCAGAGGGGCGCGACAAGGCGAAGATAGACGAGATTGTAAAGGCGATAGAGCAAGGCGGCGACGTCCGCATGCTTGACGTTGACCCGGGCGAGGCCACGAACCGTACGGTAGTGACCTTCGTGGGCGAGCCGGAGGCGGTGTGCGACGCGGCGATAGCCGGAATGCGCAAGGCCGCCGAGCTGATAGACATGCGCACGCATCACGGCGCGCACCCGCGTATGGGTGCCACCGACGTGCTGCCGCTGATCCCCGTGTCGGGCATTACCCTGGAGGAATGCGCCGAACTGGCACGCAAGCTGGCCGAACGCGCAGCCACGGAGCTGAACATACCCTGTTACAGCTACGAGGCCGCGGCTTTCACACCCGAGCGCAAGAACCTGGCTGTTTGCCGCGAAGGTGAGTACGAAGGTCTGCCCGAACGCTTAGGTCACGAGGGTAAGGGTCCCGATTTCGGCGACCGCCCGTTTGACGAGGGAGTGGCGCGTACCGGATGCACAGCCGTAGGTGCACGCGATTTCCTTATTGCCGTGAACTTCAACCTCAACACAACCAGCACGCGCCGCGCCAACGCCATAGCATTCGACGTGCGCGAGAAGGGACGCCCCAAGCGCGAGGGAGGCAAGCTGACCGGCAAGCCGATGAAGGACGAGAACGGCAACACCATCATGATTCCCGGCACTCTGAAGGGTACCAAGGCCATAGGATGGTACATAGACGAATACGGCATCGCCCAGGTGTCGATGAACATAACCGACATGAAGGCCACACCGCTGCATCGCGCTTTCGACGAGGTGAGCCGTGCCGCCATGGCCCGCGGTCTGCGCGTCACCGGTACGGAGATAGTCGGTCTCGTACCCAAGTCGGCCATACTCGATGCCGGCAAGCATTACCTCAGGATGCAGAACCGTTCGCTCGGCATCCCGGAGAACGAAATCATCAAGATAGCAGTCAAGTCGATGGGACTGGACGACCTCAAGCCGTTCAAGCCCGAGGAGAAGATAATAGAATCGATGTTGGGAGGCCATAAGAAGGGCCTTGTCGACATGACCCTGACGGAGTTTGCCGACGAGACGTCGAGCGAATCGCCGGCACCCGGCGGCGGCTCTATATCGGCCTACATGGGAGCGTTGGGCGCAGCCCTCGGCGCTATGGTGGCCAACCTGTCGGCACACAAGGCCGGATGGGACGACCGCTGGGAGGAATTCTCCGATCAGGCCGTCAAGGGCCGCGAGATCCAGGAGAAACTGATGCACCTGGTCGACGAGGACACCGACGCATTCAACCGCATCATGGCCGTGTTCGCCATGCCGAAAGGCACCCCCGAGGAGAAGGAGGCCCGCAGCGCAGCCTTGCAGAAGGCCACGCTGTATGCTACCGAGGTGCCCCTGCGCACCATGCGCGAGTCGTTCCGGGTATTCGAACTGGTAAAGGCTATGGCCCTCAACGGCAACCCCGCGTCGGTGAGCGATGCCGGCGTAGGAGCGCTTGCCGCACGTGCCGCAGTGTTCGGCGCATGGCTTAACGTCAAGATCAACGCCGCCGGACTCAAGGACCGCGAACAGGCCGACAAACTGCTGAAGGAAGCCGCCGACATCGCCGAAAAGGCGCAGAAGGAGGAGGCCGAGGTGCTGGATATAGTAAATCAGAAAATATCTTAAGAGCTTGTTTAATAATAAATGTTGACGGCAGGGTCGCATGTCTTGAGCTGATTTTCGTTCTGTGACGAAGGAGTGTACTGGACGTACACGACTGAGGAACAGGACAAAAAGTGGCCAAGACATGCGAGTCTGGGGTAACTTCAATAATTTTATATGATAATGAATATTTCATTTAGAGGTGTTAACAATAGTGAAAAGATGAATAAATATTACCAAGACCTGTCAGACATCGGCATCTTTCCGTCTGCTCTTCGGTCGTTATGGAACCCCATAACTCCCTCTTCGCAAACGAAAATCTGCCTGATGTCTGACAGCCCTGCCATTAACATTTATTATTAAATAAGCTCTAAGACCATAATGAGAAGACTGGTCATAACCAACGCCAATATATACACGCCCGTCGGCACCGCAGGAAAACGCGGTGTCGAAATGGGTGATATATTGCATATCGAGAAGGGCGGAATCATCATCGAGGACGGGATAATCCGCTGGGTCGGTCCGGACTCGGAGATGCCGGAGCCTGAGGGCCATGTACGCGACGAGGTGTATATGGACGCCTTAGGACGCGCCGTGTTGCCGGGATTCGTCGACAGCCACACGCACCTGGTGTTCGGCGGTTATCGCCCGGAGGAGTTCGGCTGGCGGCTGAAAGGGGACACGTACATGAGCATCATGGAGCGTGGCGGTGGCATACAGAGCACCGTGAACGCCACCCGCGCCGCATCGGCCGAGGAACTGCGCGAAAAAGCGGAATGGTACCTTGACGAAATGAGCGCAATGGGCGTCACCACCGTGGAGGCCAAGAGCGGCTACGGTCTGGACACCGAGACCGAGGAAAGGATGCTGCGCGTCATCAAGGGGCTTGCCGAGGATCCCGAACGCAAGGTGGATGTGGTGTCCACATTCCTGGGCGCACACGCAGTGCCTAAGGAATACAAGGGACGCACCGCCGAGTATGTGGACCTGATCATTAAGGAGATGTTGCCGCGCTTCCGCGACATGGCGGAGTTCTGCGACATATTCACCGAGAAGAACGTGTTTGAGCTGGAGGACTCGCGCCGACTGCTTGAGGCCGCCCGCGAGGCAGGTTACAAGCTGAAGATGCACGCCGACGAGATAGTGTCGTTGGGTGGCGCCGAACTGGCCGCCGACCTGCACGCTGTCTCGGCCGACCATCTGCTGCACGTCAGCGACGAGGGAATACGCCGTATGGCCGAATCAGGCACCGTGGCCACGCTGCTGCCCCTGACGGCCTTCGCGCTGAAGGAGGAATACGCCCCGGCCCGTAAGTTCATAGACGCCGGATGCGCCGTGGCTCTCGCCACCGACCTGAATCCCGGCTCATGCTTCTCAGGCTCAATACCGCTGACCATCGCCTTGGCGTGCATCTACATGAAGATGAGTGTGGAGGAGACGCTGACGGCGCTTACGCTGAACGGTGCGGCCGCCATCGACCGCGCTGACCGCATAGGCAGCATCGAGGCCGGCAAGCAGGGAGATGTGGTGATTTTGCACTTCGACACGCTCGACGCACTCCCTTACTACGTGGGTATGAACTGCGTGGATGTGACAATAAAGAACGGAATAATACTATAAGGACATGTCAGAACATAAGATATATGAAGTGGGCAGCGGCGAGCTGACCTATGACGAAATAGAGAGAATACTTAAGGAAGGCAAGGAGCTGCGCCTTTCGGAAGCCGCCCGCAAGCGGATAGAGCATTGCCGCTCGTACCTGGACCATAAGACGGACCATGACACCGAGCCGATATACGGCGTGACAACGGGCTTCGGTTCGCTGTGCAGCAAGCACATCAGCCGCGACGAGCTGTCGACCCTGCAGGAAAACCTGGTAAAGAGTCACAGCTGCAGCGTAGGCACGCCGGTAAGCCCGGAGATAGTGAAGCTGATGCTGCTGCTCAAGGCGCACGCCCTGTCGATGGGCTTCAGCGGCGTACAGGTGTGCACGGTGGAGCGCATTATCGACATGTACAACAACAACGTGCTGCCCGTGGTGCGCGACCGCGGCTCGCTCGGCGCCAGCGGCGACCTGGCTCCCTTGGCCAACCTGTTTCTGCCGCTGATAGGCGAGGGGGACGTGTGGATGGACGGCGAACAGGTGCCGGCCCGCAAGGCTCTGGAGAAATATGGCTGGGAACCGATCAGGCTGAAGAGCAAGGAGGGTCTTGCGTTGCTGAACGGTACGCAGTTCATGAGCGCCAACGGCATAAAGGCGCTGATAGACGGCTGGCACATGGTGAACTGTTTCGACCTGTTCGGCGCCATGTCGCTCGAGGCTTTCGACGGCCGCATCGAACCCTTCCTGGACTGCATACAGCAGGTGCGTCCGCATCCCGGACAGATAGAGACGGGCCGTGTTTATCGCGCGCTGCTGAAGGGGAGCGAGATCATAGAGCGTCACAAGGAGCATGTGCAGGATCCCTATTCGTTCCGCTGCATCCCGCAGGTGCACGGCGCCATCAAGGACGCAATGCTTCACGTGACGGACGTACTGCATATCGAGATCAATTCCGTAACCGACAATCCTACCGTATATCCGGACGAGGACATGGTGGTGTCGGGCGGCAACTTCCACGGCGAGCCGTTGGCACTGGCGTTCGACTACATGGGCGTGGCGCTGCATGAACTCGGCAACATATCGGAGCGTCGCGTGGCGCAGCTGATAGACGGTCAGCGCGGCCTTCCCGAGTTCCTTGTGGCCCATCCGGGACTGAACTCCGGCTTCATGATTCCGCAGTATGCCGCCGCCTCGATGGTGAGCCAGAACAAGATGTACGCATGGCCCGCGTCGTGCGATTCGATAGTGAGCAGCAACGGCCAGGAGGACCTCGTGTCGATGGGTGCGAACGCCGCCACAAAGCTCCACAAGATAATAGACAACCTGAAATACATCGCCGCCATCGAGCTGATGAACGCCGCTCAGGGCATCGAGTTCCGCCGTCCGCTGAAGTCGTCGCCTTACATCGAACACGTGCTGGAGGAATACCGCAAGGTAGTGCCTTTCATACAGGAGGATGTGGTGATGAACGACTATATCCGCCGCACAATGGACTTCCTTGATGGTTTCGAGGTTAATCTGGAAGAAGTCAAAGAGTGACGAGTGATAAGTGATGAGGTTCAGACAGACCGAAATCAACTGAGGACATAAAAAAGACCGCCGGCCCCGAAGGGTTGGCGGTCTTTGGTATTGTAGTCCGGTGTCAGAATCTGACTACGATTTCGGCTACGAACCGGTCCGGAGACTTGCCTTCGCCCTTCCATTGCGTGTACGCCTCGTAGTTGAGACGGAAGTCGGCGTGCACGGCCTTGAACGTATAGGTGAGGGTAGAGCCGATGGTGACGCGCTGGCGGGCGGCGTCAAACGTGTCGTCGCCTGTCTGCGCCAGCGAGTAATGGTCGGTCATGCCGTCATAGCGCGCCTGAACGCTCCAGCGATTGAACAGCCACCACTTTACGGGTATGTGCCAGTCCACGAAAGCGAGGTAGCTGTGCGCGTCCTTATGCTTCGCGTTGCAGTATTTCTCGTACATATATTCGGCGCATACCAGCCAGTTCTTGTTTTCCCATCCTGCGAACCCGTCAATCAGGTTTGCGCGACGTTCACCGGGCTTGATGGAGGCATATCCGGCACTGAGGCTGAATCCTGCGGGCAGTTTGTAAAGTGCTTTGGCAGACCATGCTACCGTCTTGCTCCATACGTTGTGGTCGGCCATGTTGGCGGGGTTGAACGCTCCGGCCTCAAGGGTGAGCGGAGTCTTGGGCAGCGTGTACGACAGTTTGGCGCCGACGGCACGATAGTTCATCACCTGCTTGGCCATGAACGAGCGGTTGGCGAAATAATAGTTGGCCGGAGCACGGAAAGTCTCGACGCCGAACGGCATACGGAACTGACCGGCCTGAAGCGTAAGACCCTTCACAATGTCGAACTTGCCGTAAGCGTCCAGAATCTTGATCTTTCCCTGGTCGCATAGGTCGAGCTGCACTAAGTATCCGATCTGAGGCATGACCTTGCCTTCGATGGAGAAACGTGCGTTGCGCACCTGAAACCGCTGGTCGCCTGTCTTGGTGTTTATCTCCCAGCGGGGACGGATGGCACCGTGGAAAGTGGGTATGTACGAGAACTTCGGCTCCGCCGGAGCGGAAGTCTCTTTGATGTCGTCGGCTGTGGCTACAAGCGACGTGAAACAAAGGGGGAACGCGGCCAGAATGAGGCCGCGTACCCTCCGGGTATGGTTTATTGTCATGATTTCGGGTTAGAGGATAGTTCAGAGGAATCAGAGGAATCAGAGTCTTCAGAGTCATCAGAGTTATCAGAGGAATCTGAATTCCCGGACTCGGATTATTTCGACGGCTTCCAGTCGGGGTCGAGGATGGCGTCGAGGGCGCCGGTGATGGCTCCGCGATCCATGTGGCGCCCTATGAACACTATCTTGTCCATGCGGTCGCCGTATACAGGATCCCAGTCGCGCATCAGTCCCGGCTCGTTGGCCAGAAGCATCCGCAGGTCGTCCTCCGGTGCCGTGGCATACCATTTGCCGGCGGGAGTGAGACGTTTCTGACGTCCGGCCTGCTCGAACAGATACGACATGTCGGGATTCTCCACGAAATAGCACACACCCTTGGCACGAATCACCGAATCCGGCCAGTATTTGGCGCAGAAATAGTCGAACTTGTTCAGCGAGAAAGGCTTGCGGGCGAAATACACGAATGTGCCGATGCCGTATTCCTCGGCCTCGCCTTCGTCGTCATGGTGATGATGGTGGTGATGATGATGGCCATGCTCATGCTCGTGCTCGTGTTCATGTTCATGCTCGTGCTTGTGCTCGTGTTCATGTTCATGCTCATGTTCATCCTCGTTGTTGTCCTGGTTCTCAAGTTCCTTGACCCAGGTTGCCGAGGTGGCTACCTTTTCGAAATCGAACAGGTGTGTGTGGATCAGGTCATCGAGGGGAACGTTACAGAAATCGCATTCGATGATTTTGGCCGTGGGCTGGATTGCCTTGATCACGGCATGAACCTTGTCGGCGTCCCGGCGGCTGATTTCGGATATTTTGTTGAGCAGGATGATGTCGCAGAACTCTATCTGCTGGATTACGAGGTTCTCGATGTCTTCCTCGTCGATATTGTCGCGGGTCAATGCATCGCCGCTTTCGAACTCGTCGCGGAGACGGAGGGCATCGACTACAGTCGTGATGCAGTCCAGATAGATGTTCTTGCCTGCCTGGAACTCGCTGCCCATCTGGGGCAGGGCGCAGATGGTCTGCGCTATCGGCTCGGGCTCGCATATACCGCTGGCCTCGATCACGATGTAATCGAACTTTCCCGATTCGGCGAGGTCGCATAGCTGCTTGGCCAGGTCGGTTTTCAGCGTGCAGCAGATACATCCGTTCTGCAACGGAACCAACGAGTCGTCGCCTGCGTTGACAATGCCTTCCTTGGCTATCAGGTCGGCGTCGATGTTGACTTCGCCGATGTCGTTGACTATTACGGCGAACTTAATGCCCTGGCGATTGGCCAGGATGTTGTTGAGCAATGTGGTCTTGCCGCTGCCGAGGTATCCGGTGAGGAGCAGTACGGGAATCTGTGTATTCATCTTTCAGCGCGTGTGGGATTGTTGAGGAAATCTTCGTAGGCGAGTTTCAGGCCCTCGTCAAGCTCGGTGGAGTAAGTCCAGCCTAACTTCCTGGCCTTGTCCACGTTCAGCAGCTTGCGCGGGGTGCCGTTGGGTTTGGTGGTGTCCCACACTATCCGGCCTTCGTAACCGACGGTACGGGCCACCTTTTCGGCCAGCTCCTTGATGGTCAGCTCCTTGCCGGATCCGGCATTGACCGTCTCGTTGCCTGAATAATTGTTCATCAGGAACACGCACAGGTTGGCGAGATCGTCCACATACAGGAACTCGCGGAGGGGAGATCCGTCGCCCCAGCATATCACTTCGGGCTGATTGGCGAGCTTGGCTTCGTGGAAGCGTCGTATCAGGGCCGGAAGCACGTGCGAGTGCACGGGGTGGTAGTTGTCGTTGGGACCGTACAGGTTGGTGGGCATCACCGAGATATAGTCGGTGCCGTACTGACGGTTGAGGTATTCGCAATATTTCAGGCCGGAGATTTTGGCCAGTGCGTAAGCCTCGTTGGTGTGCTCAAGCGCCGAGGTGAGCAGGCAGCTTTCGGGCATGGGCTGGGGCGCCATGCGGGGATAGATGCACGACGAGCCGAGGAATTCCAGTTTCTTGCAGCCATTCTTCCAGGCGGCGTGGATCACGTTCATTTCCAGCATCATGTTGTCGTACATGAAGTCGGCCGGATGCAAGTCGTTGGCCTGGATTCCACCCACTTTGGCGGCGGCGAGGAATACGTACTCGGGACGTTCGGTGGCGAAAAACTCGTTGACTGCCACCTGATCGGTGAGGTCGAGCTCGGCGTGAGTGCGGGTAATGATGTTGTCGTAGCCCTGACGGCGCAACTCCCTTACAATGGCGGATCCGACCATGCCACGATGGCCGGCCACGTATATCTTTGATTGCTTGTCCATTGATGTATGTTATAAAGCGTCGGCCCGATTCCTGATCCGGATATGGGCCGCTTCGATATTTTCTGCAAAATTAGCAATTTTTTACGTAATAATCAAGGCGGCAAGGTGATGGGGTATGCCCCCTTTTGATTTTCTCCATCTTTTTTAGTAATTTAGCGGTAGAATATCAAGAACAGAGAGAAATGGCAAAACTTTATCCCATCGGCGTACAGAGCTTCGCGAAACTCCGCGAGGACGGTTATACATACGTTGACAAGACAGCTTTTATAGAAAAACTGATAAAGGAAGGCAACTGTTACTTTCTGAGTCGTCCGCGTCGGTTCGGCAAGTCCCTGCTTCTTTCCACCATCGAGGCATTTTACCGGGGACAAAAGGAGCTTTTCGAGGGATTGGCGATAAGTCACATGGAGCATGACTGGCAGCCGCATCCGGTGTTGCACATTGCTCTGAATGCATATGAATATAACAAGCCGGAAAGCCTGTTGAATAAGTTTGACTATGATTTCCGAGTCTGGGAACAGCTGTACGGCACTGAAATGCAATCCGCATCCCATGCCGACAGATTCCGCTATATTATAGAACAGGCGTATGCCAAGACCGGCCAAAAGGTGGTGATTCTGATAGACGAGTACGATAAACCATTGCTGGACACAGCCGGGAATAAGGAACTTCAGGACACATACCGCTCCCAGCTAAAATCCATTTACGGCGGATTGAGGTGCGAAAACTGCAGGCACAGGCCGACAACACGCCTCATTGTCCGAAATGCGGTAAGCCGATGTTGAGAAGGATGCAGCGAAAGGGCCGGATGCTGGTACGTGAATTCTGGGGTTGCAGCGACTATCCGAGATGCAACGGGATTCTGCCGATCAGTCAGACTTAATCCCGATTAATCAAGATAAATCGAGAACAATCGGGATAATCAGGATTAATCAGGATTAATCGAGATAAATCGAGATGAATCAGGATAATCGGGCTAAATCAAGAATAATGAAAACTCTAAATACTATGCGTAAAATAATGACAATGGCGGCGGCCGGGCTGGTGTGTCTGGCGGCAAGCGCGGCCAAGACGTGGGAGTACAGGCCGTCGGTTTCGATCTTAGGCGACAGCTATTCCACTTACGAGGGTTATATCAAACCGGCTACCAACGAGATGTGGTACTTTGCCAATGAATCCGGCGACCGTACCGACGTGCGCGACGTGACCCAGACATGGTGGTGGCTGTTCATCAAGGAAAACGGCTTCCGGCTGGAGCAGAACAATTCATATTCCGGCTCGACTATATCGTACAAGGGGTATAACGAGAGCAACTACCAGCCCCGCAGCTTCATAACCCGCGTCAACAACTTGGGCAGCCCGGACATCCTGCTGATTTTCGGCGCCACCAACGACAGCTGGGCCAACGTGGAGGTGGGCGAGTACAAGTGGGAAGGACAGACCGACATGGACCTCTATACCTTCCGTCCCGCCATCGCCCGGCTGATGAAGGATGTGACCGTTCGTTATCCTAACGTGGACATCTACTATATCATCAACAGCGAGCTGCGTCCCGAGATTGTGGAGTCGGTCGAGACGGCCTGCAGGAAATATGGCGTGCCTACCATCCGGTTGAAGGATATAGACAAGATTAACGGACACCCCTCCATCAAGGGGATGCGCCAGATTGCCGATCAGCTTAAGGAAGCTATCTGCAAGTAAAAGCCTTGCGGGCGGCCTTGGAAAGCAACGCGATATGCTCCGGCGTGGTGCCGCAGCATCCGCCCACTATGTTCAGCAATCCGTCGGCAAGCAGAGGCTTCACAGTGTCGACAAACGCTTCGGGAGTCAGGCTGTAATTGCCCATGCGGTCGGGGAGACCTGCATTGGGGTAGAATATGATGGGGTATGGCGATTTGTCGGCAAGCTCGCGTACGTGTCTTGCGAGGGAATCGGGACCCGAGCCGCAGTTGAAGCCTACGGCATCGGGTCGGAATTCCTTAACGATGGCCAGCACCGCATCCAACGTATGACCTGACAGCAGACGGCCCGAGGCATCGGAAATGGTGACGGATACAATAAGCGGGATGTCCGATTGGAGTGCATCAACGGCCTGGCGTATTCCGAACAGCTGTGCCTTGATGTTGAGGGCGTCGAAGCATGTCTCGAGAATTATAAGGTCCACGCCGGCACGTATCAGAGCTTCCGACTGCTGACGTGCGGCCTCGGCCAATGTGTCGAAGTCAACGGCGCGGTGAGCCGGGTCGTCGACTTCGTCGGTGAGCGAGGCGGCTACTGGCGTGGGTCCCATGGACCCGGCCACGAAACGGGGACGCGACGGATCGAGTCCCTCGGCGCGCTGCGTTTCGGCGCGGGCTATCTCCACACCGCGGCGGTTCAGCTCCACCACACGGTGCTCCATAGCGTATTCCTGCTGGGAAATGGCGTTGGAGTTGAACGTGTTTGTCTCGATTATGTCGGCGCCGGCGTCGAGATACGAGCGGTGTATGGCCGCCACCACGTCGGGGCGCGTGATGTTGAGCATATCGACGTTGCCTCCGGCCGTGGCCGGCGAACGCTGAATCCGCACACCAAGCGACCCGTCGAGCACAAGGACGCGGCTGCGCATCAATTCACGGAAAAGACGGCTGCGACTCACACGATTCCCTGCGCCATCATGGCCTTGGCCACCTTGATGAAACCGGCGGTGTTGGCACCCTTCACATAGTTGCAGTAGCCGTCCTCCTGCACGCCATATTTGAGACACTGCGCGTGGATGTCGGCCATGATGTGTTTCAGCTTCTCGTCCACTTCCTCGGCGGTCCAGGTGAGGCGCTGGCTGTCCTGAGCCATCTCCAGGCCGGACACCGACACGCCGCCGGCGTTTGCAGCCTTGCCGGGAGCGTAAAGTATCTTGGCATTGATGAATTCATGCACGGCCTCGGCTGTGGAAGGCATGTTGGCACCCTCGCTCACGGCGATGCAGCCCTGTTTCAGCAATGCGCGGGCATCGTCGCCGTCAATCTCGTTCTGCGTGGCCGACGGCATGGCGATGTCGCACTTGGCGATTTTCCAGGGACGCTCGCCGGGATGGTATTCGCAGCCCGGCTCCTGAGCCAGCTCGCTGAGACGGCCGCGATACATCATCTTCAGTTCGAATATCTTCCGGAACAGTTCGGGCGTGATGCCGTCGGGCACATATAGAGTGCCGTCGGAATCGGACATGGATACGGGCACCGCGCCGAGTGCCAGCAGTTTCTCGCAAGTGTAGAGCGCGACGTTACCTGCGCCAGAGATGGCCACACGCTTGCCTGCCAGCTCGATGTTCTTTGTGCCGAGCATATTCAGCAGGAAGTAGACGTTGCCGTAGCCGGTAGCCTCGGGACGCATCAGCGAGCCGCCGAAGTCCAGTCCCTTGCCGGTGAAGCTGCCGGTGAACTCGCGGGTCATCTTCTTATACCATCCGAACATATAGCCCACTTCGCGGCCTCCCACGCCGATGTCGCCGGCCGGTACGTCCATATCGGCGCCGATGTTGCGCCACAGCTCGTTGACAAAAGCCTGGCAGAAACGCATCACCTCCATGTCGCTCTTTCCGCGCGGCGAGAAGTCGGAACCTCCCTTGGCGCCACCCATCATAAGGGTGGTCAGCGAGTTCTTGAATGTTTGTTCGAAAGCCAGGAACTTAAGGATGGAGAGGTTGACCGAAGCGTGGAAACGTATTCCGCCCTTGTACGGGCCGATGGCGTTGTTGTGCTGGATGCGGTAACCCATGTTGTTGCGCACGCGGCCCTGATCGTCCACCCACGACACGCGGAATGAAATCACTCGGTCGGGAATACACAGACGCTCAATCAGATTGTAACGCTCAAATTCGGGATACTCGTTGTAGACGTCCTCGATGGATGTCACCACTTCCTCTACGGCCTGCAGATATTCAGGCTCGTTCGGGAACCGCTGACGCAGCTCCTCCATTAATTCTGCAGCTTTCACTTTATCTTAAATTTGGGTAATAACAAAACACAAATGCGTGTAAAAACCTTAATCGCTTGCAAAATTACAATAAAAATGCGAATCGTGCAACAATATGCCAGTATTTGTTGCGCGATTCGCAAATTTTGTATCAGGTTAGGGCTTTTATTTGTAGCGTGCCCAGCGTATTATATCCTTGACGGTAGGTTTCTTGCCGTACATGAAGATGCCGATGCGGTACACTTTGCCGGCGAACCAGGCCATGCCCACGAACGAGGCTATCAGGATTGCGAACGAGAGCCATATCTGCCATTGCGCGATGTCGAACGGTATTCGGGCTATCATCACCATGGGCGACGTGAACGGAATCATCGACATCCATATCACGGCTGTCGAGTTGGGATCCTGGAAGGCCATCATGCCGAACACCAGACCGAATATGATGGGAAGTGTGGCTATAGTGGTGAGGTTGGAAGCATCCTGGGCGTTGTCGACGCTGGCGCCGATGGCCGCGAAGATGGAGGCGTAGAACAGGAAGCCGCCGACCATGAACAGAGCCAGGTAGCCGAATATGGAGGCCACGTAACCCACATTGGAGAATGTCGAAATTGCCGTCAGCATTTCGGTCGAGACATCGCTGGAAGCGGCGTTGAATGTGCCGGCCTGCATGGCGGCCATGTCTGAGGCTATGTCGGCGGGTATCAGCAGCGGCATCACCATCGCCACGAACGCGCATACCAGGATGGCCCATACCACAATCTGTATCAGTGCCACGAGTCCGACGCCGATTATCTTGCCCAACATCAGCTGTATGGGCTTGACCGACGACACCATCAGCTCAAGCACGCGGTTGTTCTTCTCCTCGATTATGGAGTTCATCACCATCTGTCCGTACAGCAGCAGGAATGTGTAGAGCATGAAGGTCATGATGAAACCCAAGGCCATCGCCAGCGTGGATGACGAGTCGGATTCGTTGCCTTCCTCGTCCACACGTACCTCCTTGATGTCTACGGACACGCGGCTGTCGGCAAGCAGACGGTCGATGTCCTCCACGTTATACTTCTTCATGCGCTGCTCGCGCACCACCTCGGCCACAGTGGAGCTGACCGCATCCTTGACGTCCATGGTCGACGACTCGCGCGAATAGAGGGTGACATTGCTCGGATTGGATACGATGTCGGGTCCGATCACCAGCACGCCGTCGTAATTCTCGTCGTGAATCAGTTCCTGCTGTGTGGCGCCGCTCTTGGCCGGCACTATGGCCACCAATTCATTGTCCTGGGCCACCTTCAGCAGAGCCGGAAGCACCAGCTCGCTCTTGTCTATGGTCACGATCTTCTGCTTGGATCCGTGTGAGAACAGCATGATGAGCGACGGCAGCGCCATCAGCAGTATCATGAACAGCGGTGTGAGCAGCGTGGTGAAGATGAAGCTCTTCTTGGCCACACGCTCCTTTACTTCCCGCCCTATTATTATATTCAGATTATTCATTTGATTGTTTCTTATTGGAATATCCCCGTATTATTGCAAATTAATAATTGCTGATTACTGATTGCTTGCGTTGGCAAACGGGGCGGGATTGTTGTAGTTTTCCACCGTGCGGATGAAGATTTCGTTCATGGACGGCAACGCGCGGTCGAAGGTCACAATCTCCACGGTGTCGTTGGCTGCCTGGATGAAGTCGTGCATCGTCACATCGGGATTCAGCGTGAATTCGGAATTGTAGATGATGCCGGATTCGGTCTGCTCGGGCGCCGACATGTTGTAGTTGCGGATGGAGGTGCCGAGTGTCTGTATCAGCTTGTCGGCGTCGCCCTGGAACGAGAGGCGGTAATGGTTCTTGCCCATCTCGCGGCGTATCTCGGCCACGTTGCCGCTCAGGATGTTGCGCGAACGGTTTATGAGCGTGAAGTTGTCGCACAGGGCCTCGACGCTCTCCATGTTGTGGGTGGAAAAGATTACCGTGGCGCCCTCGTCGCGCAGCTGGAGAATCTCGTTCTTGAGCAATTCCGCATTGATGGGATCGAAGCCCGAGAACGGCTCGTCGAATATCAGCAGCTTGGGACGGTGCAGCACGGTGACGATGAACTGCACTTTCTGCGCCATACCTTTGGAAAGTTCCTCCACCTTCTTGTTCCACCAGTCGCTGATGCCGAACTTCTCGAACCATGCGCGCAGCTGCGTCTCGGCCTCGCGTGTCTTGAGCCCTTTCAGCTTGGCGAAGAACAGGGCCTGGTCGCCTACCTTCATTTTCTTATACAGACCACGCTCCTCGGGGAGATAGCCTATGTTCACCACGTCTTCGGCCACGAGCGGATGGCCGTCGAACAGCACCTGGCCCGCGTCGGGGGCGGTGATGTGGTTGATGATGCGTATCAGGGTGGTCTTGCCGGCTCCGTTGGGGCCAAGCAAACCGTATACGCTTCCTGCAGGAATCTCAAGACTCACGTTGTCCAGCGCCTTGTGCGAGCTGTACTGCTTGGAGACTCCTTGGACTTCAATAATGTTCATACTTACGTTCTAATATCGTTCTGTTATTGTTTTATAATCGTTAACTGGTCATTCGGCATTGTCCGTGACAATCACGACAAATTTGCCGGATTCCTCCTTGCGGACGGACGGTATGTTCCGGCCGGTTTTCTTTTTAGTGATCAGAATCACCTGACGGTCCTTGGGAATGTCGACCGAGTCGGGGAGGATGGTGAAAGGGCGCTGCAGGTAGACATCCATATTCTCGGGGCGCTTAACATCCTTGACCATGATTTCGGACTGCGGATAGGAGTGAGACAGCTCGATGGCCTTGTCGCACATATCGCGGTAACCCACGATAGGGTTGGCGTCGCCGATGCCCCATGCGCCGATGAACACGCCGGCCAACAGACCGTATGTCACGCACCGCACGCTGTTTTCGACCGGATGCCTGTCACGCTTGCGGCACAGTGCCACGATAGCCGAGATGCCGCCTAACGAGATGATTCCGGCCCCGATATACAGCAACACCGATACCGGGAAAGGAAGCAGACCGTATGTAGAGGCTATGATCAATCCCGGCAACGCAAGTGCCAATATGAATGCGGGTATTCCGGCCATCCAGCGCATCAGCGGCGAACGCTGGTAATCGTTGAGGAAGAATGCCGATGCGTACACGAACAGGGGTATGGCGGGCAGCAGGTAGATGTCCACCTTAGAGCTGATGCACGACAGCATCGCCAGCGTTATCAGCGCCACCGTAATCGTGAATACCGTGGGATTATTGCGCGAGAATCTGTGTCGGACGGCGCCTTTGATCAGCAATGCCGCCATCAGTAGCGACCACGGCGCCATGCAGTACCACATCGAGATGAAGTAGTAATAGAACGGACGCTTGTGATGGAATGCGTCTACGGCGCGTCCCATGGTCTGCTTGAACAGCAGGTTGTCGAGGTATTCATAGCCGCCGTCGGCGTATACGCAGCCGAACCACGCGCCGCACAGCACGAGCAGCACGGTCCATGTGTACCAGTTCCAATATCGGAAAAAAGTCTTGATGCGACCTTCTATCAGAAGGAATACGGCAGTGCCTAAGAGGGGAATGAGGAAGGCGAGGGGACCTTTGCTGAAAATGCCGAGGAATACCCATACGGGGAACCACCAGCGCTGGCGCCTGTTACGTTCCGGATCCCGGTACCATACGAAGAACGAGCGTAACGCCAGGATGATGAACATACACATCAGCATGTCCATCCGCAACACCACGGCGGTGCCTATGAACATCTCGCAGGTGGCCAGCATCAGCATGGCCGTGTAGCGGTTGCGCGCGTCGAGATACGGCGCCATCCAGCGGCTCATCACAATAAAAATGACGCAGGCCGGTATAAGCGTCATAAACGACAGCAGCCAGAGCACGTGTTCACCCGCCATGACGCGGCACAGCATGACCCACCAAAGATAGAGCGGCGGTTTGTCGGCGTAAGGGATTCCGTGATTGGTGAAAGCGAAGAACGAGCCGTTGGCCAGGGCCTCGTCGGCGATGCTGAGATAGCGAAGTTCGTTCATGGGCGTGAAGTCACGCATTATCATGACGGGCAGCAGGGCAATAATATATATTGCGCAAAACAGCCATTCGCGTCGTTGCAATTTTTGAAGACTCATATTCGGTGGGTCTTGGGCGTATCCGAAGTCGAGAGTCGGAATGAAGCCGGATTTGTTATTGCGATGTGTGCTTATATTTCCTGTTAAATAGAGTTACATCGAGATAAATCGAGATAACCGAGATAAATCGAGGGGGCTATAAAAACAATAATCCCGAATCCAAAGGACTCGGGAACGAAGTGTCCGGGATGAGACTCGAACTCACACGGCAAATACTGCCACTACCCCCTCAAAGTAGC